>MGTI01000001.1 GCA_001799365.1 Desulfobacterales bacterium GWB2_56_26
GCATCGGCGGCGGTCTGGTTATTGTGCCTATGCTGGTGTATGTATTCGGAATAAATAAGATTCCTCATGACCTGACCATGCATTTGGCCCTTGCCACCTCCATGGCCAGCATCATGTTCACTTCGGTTTCCAGCTTCATGGCCCATCACCGGCGGGGGGCGGTGCACTGGCCGGTGGTGAAGAAGATCGTCGTCGGTATCCTTACCGGCACCTTTCTTGGCTCGTGCTTCGCCTCGACGCTCAGCACCGACTTTCTCAAGGTCTTTTTCGTCGTCTTTCTCTACTTTGTGGCGACCCAGCTGCTTCTCGGCAGAAAACCGAAGGGCGGCCGGGAACTCCCGGGGGCGGCGGGGATGTTTTTAACCGGCAATATCATCGGTGCGGTGTCGAGCTTTGTTGGCATCGGGGGAGGGACCCTGTCGGTGCCTTTCATGCTCTGGTGCAATATAAAGGTCCATAATGCCATCGGCACCTCGGCGGCGATCGGTCTGCCCATTGCCGTTGCCGGAACCGTCGGTTATGTGGTCGGCGGCTGGAATAACCCGGACCTGCCCGACTATTCGGTTGGCTTCGTCTACCTGCCCGCGCTGTTCGGCATCGCCGCGATCAGCGTCCTGACCGCTCCGCTCGGGGTGAAGCTCGCCCACAGCCTGCCGGTTGATCGACTGAAGCGGATCTTCGCCCTCTTGCTCTACGTGGTTGCCACCAAAATGCTGCTCAGCGTGCTGTAACTTGCTCCGGCTGATATCTTCTCCGCATGGCTTGGGTTCTGAAAACGAGCGGCGAGAGGATTGCGATAAGGCTCACGGTGACGAGAATGACCGTCATTCTCGTTGCGGAAAGCCCTGCCTCCTGATAGCGACCTGTTAAAACGTAGAGGGTTCTCAGCCATTCCAGTCCGCAAAGGAGGAGAAAGGGCGTGAGCAGTCGGGGCACGAGCCGGTGCCTGACGAGCATCAGCCATGGAAGAAGCATGCAGAACGCCGCGACAAGCAGAAAACCCGACCGGTAAAAATGGGCGGCGGCCAGCAGGCTGCTGACGATCACCGGTACAAAAGTCAATATCCTCATAATTTCCTCCTGAAAATTTCAATAAGGCCGCACCCGAAATGGGTAGGCCATCGCCCGATACGCCTTCCTTTTCGGCAGATGCCGCAGATTTGACAAATCCTCCGAGATATAGGAGATTGATATCATTACTCCAATGTAAAGCTTTACTCATTCTTTTCCTTTGACTTAGGTCAAGGAAGAGTCTGCGAAGGTCTGATACCATGAATCAATTGATGATTCGCTCGTCTCGCAACACGTCAACCACACACCGGAGAAGCCATGCCTGTCTTCAGCTACCTAGCCATTCCCAAGAGCGGTGCTAAGGAGACCCTATGCACCGAGCTTGCGAATCTTGAACACTGCCGGATCATGCCGGCCGACAATCACGAAGTAGTCGTTGTTGTTACCGATACACCGGACATAGCTACCGAAAAAGTGCTCCAGGAGACCCTGACCGGGCTGCAGTCGCTGCAGTCGCTCAGCCTGACCTTTGGCTTTGATGACAATTAAGGGAGGAAACGAGGTGACCATTACAATCGACAGAAGAAGATTTATCCAGAGCGCCGCAGCGGGCAGCGCTATAGCCGCGGCAGGGGCGATCTTTCCAGGCATCAGTTTCGGTGCCTGGCCGAAAGTCGCCGGCAACACAGGGGTCGTTTCCTGGCAGAAAACCCCGTGCCGCTTCTGCGGCACCGGCTGCGGCGTGCTGGTCGGCGTCGTGGACGGCCGGGCGGTGGCGGTGAAAGGCGATCCCAATTGCAGCGTCAACAAGGGGCTCTGCTGCATGAAAGGCTACCATTCGGTCCAGGCCCTGTACGGCACGGACCGGATCACGACAGCCAAGATCCGCAAAAACGGCGAGATGGTCGAGGTGCCGATCCAGGAGGCGCTCGATCTGGTGGCCGCAAAGCTGAAGGAAACCCGGGACAAGCACGGCAAGGACTCGGTGGCGATCTACGGCTCCGGCCAGTGGACCATCCCCGACGGCTATGTCGCCTCGAAACTCTTCAAGGGGTGTCTCAGCACCAACAACGTCGAGGCCAACGCCCGGCTGTGCATGGCAAGCGCCGTGACCGGCTTCATGACCTCGTTCGGCATCGACGAACCGATGGGCTGTTACGAAGACATCGATCATGCCAACGTTTTCATCACCTGGGGCAACAATATGGCCGAGATGCATCCGGTGCTCTTCTCCCGCATGCTGGCCAACCGCAAGCGTCGCACGAATGTCAAAATCATCGATTTCGCCACCCGGCTGACCCGCACCAGCCAGGCCGCCGATACTTCGATTCTCTTCAGGCCGCAGACCGATCTGGCGGTGGCAAACGCCATCTGCCACGAAATCATTGCCAACGACTGGGTGAACTGGAATTTTGTCAACGAGCACGTCTCCTTTCATAAGGGTAAGACCAACATCGGCTACGGCACCGAGGACCATTTCGCCTTCACCGATCAGGATGAAGCCATAAGCTTTGAGGAATACAAAAAATTCCTGGCCGACTACACGCCCGAACGGGTGGAAAAAATCTCCGGTGTCCCCGCCAAGGACATCAAATATATGGCCGCCCTCTACGGCGATCCGGCCTTGAAGGTTACCTCCTTCTGGTGCATGGGCATGAACCAGCATACCCGGGGCACCTGGATCAACAATCTGGTCTACAATATCCATCTCCTGGTCGGCAAGATATCTACCCCCGGCAACAGCCCGTTCTCGCTCACCGGTCAGCCCAGCGCCTGCGGCACGGTCCGCGAAGTGGGCACCCTGACCCATGGCCTGCCGCACGGCGTGGTCATGAACGAACACGACCGGCAGATGGCGGCGGAGATCTGGGAGGTGCCGGTGGCAAACATCGACCCCAAGCCCACCTATCACACGGTGGAGATGTTCCGGGCTCTCGACCGCGGCGACATCAAATTTATCTGGATTCAGGTGACCAATCCGATGGTCACCATGCCGAACCTCAAGCGCTACCGCGAAGGCGCCAAGAAGGATGACCGTTTTATTGTTGTTTCGGATGTCTATCCGACGCCGACCACCGACGTGGCCGACGTCATCCTGCCGTCGGCCTTCTGGATCGAAAAAGAGGGCATGTTCGGCAATTCGGAGCGGCGGACCCAGCATTTTGCCGAAATCGTCAAGCCGCCGGGCGAGGCGATGTCCGACACCTGGCAGATCATAGAGGTGGCGCGGCGGCTCGGCTTTGAGAAACAATTCCCTTGGAGCAAGGAGGACTATATCGAGAAGATCTGGGAGGAGTATCGAAAATTCCATGCCGGACCCAAGCACGAGATGGCCTCCTACCAGGTGCTGCGCGCCCGCTCAGGCGTCCAGTGGCCCTTCGTGAACGGCAAGGAGACCCGCTGGCGGTTCAACCCCCAATACGATCCGGCCTGCACCAACGGCAAGGATTTCGATTTTTACGGCAAGAAAGACAACCGGGCCTGGATCTGGGCCCGCCCCTACGAGCCGGCGGCGGAATCCCCGGACAGTGAATATCCCTTCTGGCTCAACACCGGCCGGGTCATCGAGCACTGGCATACCGGCTCGCTCACCAGACGAATTCCTGTGCTCCATAACGCGGTACCGTCAGGCTATGTGGAGATGCATCCCGAAGATGCGGCGCAATTGGGGGTGGTGAACGGCGAGAAGGTGAGAATCATCTCCCGCCGGGGCGAGATCGTCATGCCCGCTCAGATCAACGGCCGGGGTGTGCCGCCACGGAACATGGTGTTCGTGCCGTTTTTTGACGAGAGCTACCTGATCAACGAGGTAACTCTCGATGCCTTCTGTCCGATTTCCAAACAGCCGGATTACAAAAAATGTGCCGTAAGACTGGAGAAAGCATGATGGAAAAAAAAGGATCAGAAAAATGGGCAAAGGCTGTGCCCGGCCTTCTCGCCCTCTCTTTTCTCGGATTGCTGCTGGTCACCGGGCGCGAGGCCCGGTCGGTCGAGGGTCTCGACAACTTCGATCATCAGGGCAAAAAACTCTACGAGGCCGGAGAGGCGACTCCCGAAATCTATTTATCCGCCGACTCGGGCGACCGGAATCTCGCCTCGTTTTACGAGTTGCGCCAGTATCCCGGCTCGCCGCCGCGCATCCCCCACAAGGTCGATCTGTCCTTCAGCGGCAACGAGACCGACTGTCTGTCCTGTCATGCCAAGGGCGGCTACAGCCCGGAGTTCGGCAAGTTTGTCCCGGTCACCCCGCACCCGGAAAACAGTCTGTGCTATCAGTGCCATGTGCCCCTGACAGAGGAAAAGCCGTTTGTCGCATCCGACTGGCAGTCGATCGAGCCGCCGCGCCTCGGACGGTCTTTCTTGAGCAGTTCGCCGCCGACGGTCCCGCACAGTCTTCAGCTGCGCGAAAACTGCATCGCCTGTCATACCGGGCCCGGCGCGGTTGCGGAGATCCGGGTAGCCCACGCCTCCCGGGGCAACTGCCGGCAGTGCCATGTCCCGGCCGTGCAGACCGATGAACTGCGCGAATTTCAGCGCAAATAACCGGAGGTGCAGGTTTTATGAAAAAATTACCGAAACTTGGGGCAGGGAGCCTTGCTGCCGGTTTATTGCTGCTGACCCTGTTTTTCTTTGATACCAAATGGAGTGCGGCGAGTGAGACCTCCTTTCTCGAAACGGTGAAGGGACACGACGTTCAGTTCGACAACCGCTCGGTTCGTCAGGTCCTGCCGGTCAGCCAGCCGACGGTGCTGGCCAAGGAAGAGTATCAGGGGGGAACCTTTCAGGTTCTGGCACGAAAACAGGAGATCGAGCGGTATCGCTGCAGCAGTTGCCATATCGTCAATGGCGGCAAGGAGGTGCGCGGCAAAAATGCGCTCACTCTCACCCATGGCAACGTGGTCGTCAATCATGGCCAGGAAGGCAACGCGCTGGCCTGCATCGATTGCCATCACCCGGAAGACCGCGAATCGCTGGAGGATAAAAAAGGTCGGAAGATCGATTTCGACCACAGCTATCAGCTGTGCGGCCAGTGCCATTTCCGCCAGAAGCGCGATTGGCTGGGCGGCGCACACGGCAAGAGGGTGGCAAACTGGGCCGGCGACCGGGTCGTCTATAATTGCACGACCTGCCACGATCCGCATTCGCCACGCTTTGCCAAGCGTTTTCCCGTCATCTATTCCGTTCCGTTGAAATAACGGGGGTAGCTCATGTGTGATCAAAAAAAAACTGACAACAAGGAAGAACAACACAAGGACCTGGCCGAGGCCATGCAGGACAAGAGCAGCCGACGGTCCTTCCTGAAGGGGCTGTCCATAGGAGCTGCGGCGGTGAGCGCAACGCTTGTCACCGGCTGTGTGCCTTCCGCCGATGCGGCGACGAATGAGGAACTGCGGTTGCGCTGGCAGGAGTATTTCAAGAAGAACTACCGCCTCATGACCCAGGAAGAAAAAGACCAGACCGTCTCCCGCCTGGAGCGGCTGGCTACTCTCCGGGAGGGTCTGGAAGTGCAGATCGGCAGCGAACCGCCGGTGAAAAAAGTCCTCTACGGCTACGCCTTCAATATTACCCGCTGCGAGGGGTTTATGGAGTGCGTGGCGGCCTGCATCAAGGAAAACAACCTCGACCGCAAGACCAACACCCAGTACATCAGGATTTTCGAGATGGAGCCGGGCAAACTCGATCCCAGTGAAGGCGACGGTAAGTTTTTTCACGAGGTGCCGGTGGAAAATAAATTCTACATGGGCACCCAGTGCTTCCACTGCGAGAATGCACCCTGCACCAAGGCTTGCCCGACCAAAGCGACCTGGAGAGAGCCGGACGGCATCGTCGTGGTCGATTATGACTGGTGCATCGGCTGCCGCTACTGCCAGGCCGCCTGCCCGTACTTCGGTCGGCGGTTCAACTGGGGCAAACCCGAGGTGCCGAAGGAAGAGGTCAACGTCAAGCAGCACTACCTCGGCAACCGTCTGCGGCCGAAAGGCAAAATGGAGAAATGCACCTTCTGCATCCAGAGA
>MGTI01000002.1 GCA_001799365.1 Desulfobacterales bacterium GWB2_56_26
GTCCTTGCCGGTGATCCCGGCATCGAGCATGCCGCCTTCCACGTACCGCGACATCTCCTGGGGACGGCAGATGGAACAGTCCAGTTCCGGATCGTCAATCTTCGGGAAATAATTGCGGGCCGCCGGTTTGATCAGCCAGCCGGCTTTTTCAAACAGTTCGATAGTGGCTATTTCAAGGCTGCCTTTCGGCAATCCCAATTTCAATTGATTCATCTCACCTCTCCTGCTGCTGTCAATAACTCGTCGGTTTATAGATAGTATTATTTCTTGCCGTATACCAGTTCCGGATCAAAAACCAGGGTTTCGTCGGTTATCAGGCCATCGCCTTCGACCCGCCGATAGAAGCAGGTTCGGTGACCTGTATGACATGCCGCGTGGCCCAGCTGCTCGACCCTATAGACAACCGTGTCGTTGTCGCAGTCAACCAGAATCTGGTGGATTATCTGGACATGACCGGATGTTTCTCCTTTCAGCCACAAGGCATTGCGCGAACGGCTCCAGTAATGGGCCTTGCCGGTTTCGAGAGTTTTCTCCCAGGCAGCCTGATTTATATAGGCGAGCATCAGCACTTCGTTTGAGAGATAATCCTGGACGATGGCCGGCAACAGACCATCTGCCGATTTTTTGAAATTGAGTGATATCATAATCGTGCTTGAGAAAACACCGGCCGTAGGTATCGAATGCAGTTTCCTGAACAACCGCCGGGAGACATTCAGTTTAAAGACGTGCAAACTAGACAGCTCTCGCCGATTTGTCAAGTGAGGCCGGTCAAGTTTTGTCGCTTTTCGCGCTCTCCACTTGCATTAATGCGATCTTCTCATATAGTATGTCACGCATTTTTCAATCTTATAAGCTGAAATTCACTCTTTTCCAACCTTCTCTATAGATTTACAAGGAGCTTTTTATGTCTCACCCCAAAATGAATGATACAGTACTGCTCAGTTTTATCGGCAAGCTTGATAACGGTGAAGTGTTTATGACCGTGGAAAAGGATAAGCCTTTTCGGATAACACTCGGCAACACGGAACTGCCGCCAACCCTCGAGCAGGAAATTCTCAAGATGGAGTTCGGCGAGACCCGCAAGATCCGCGTTTCCCCCGACGAAGGCTATGGTCCCCGGGATAAAAACTTGATCCAGACCATAGACAACCAGCAGATGGTCGATTCTCTTCAACCGATACCCGGTATGATTGTCGCGCTCAAAGCGGAGAAAGAAGGCGTCGAACAAAAAATCCCGGCGACGGTTTTAACCGTTGAAGGTTCACGGGTCACAGTCGACTACAACCATCCACTCGCCGGTCATCACCTGACGTACGACCTCACACTCCTTGCACCGGCCCCTAAAGAAGACGTACACTGAAAATGTGATTCCCGTAGTCCAAAAGAACGACCTTGCGGTACGTCGTTTTACTTATTTTTACAAAACTCCTGTACATACATTTTTCCGTATGTATAAACTAAAGTGTAAAAACCGGTCATTCAATCAACTGCAGGGAGTGGTTTATGGACATAGAAGACGACGAAATATTGCAAGGATTTATTGAGGAATCCCTCGAACACCTCGCAGACATCGAACATGATCTTTTAGCCATCGAGGAAGCAGGCGCCAATATCGACGAAGATCTCGTCAACAAGGTTTTTCGGGCTGCGCACTCGATTAAGGGCGGTGCGGGGTTTATGGGCCTGACGGCCATTCAGGAATTGTCGCACGCCGCGGAAAATGTGCTCGGCATGATTCGCAGCAAAAAGCTGATTCCGACGCCGGAGATCATCAACGTTCTGCTCATCGCTTCGGATCAGCTGCAAAGCATGATCGAAGACGTACATAACAGCAACGAAGTCGACATTTCCGCCCACCTCACGCCCCTCAATGCTATAGCCGACGGCACATTCTCGCAGCCTCCGACCGCACCGGCGGAAAAAGCCAAACCGCCGAAGACAAAACCGGCACCAGCGCCGGCAGAAACGAAACCTGCGCTCAAGGAACCGGAGCCGGTTCTGAATCTTGAACCGGAACTGCCGCCCGAAGAACCGGAACCTCTCGAACTCCCCGAAGAAGACCCCGTGACCAGTCTCCAGGAAGAATCGGAGGACGAGGATTTCGACCAAGAAACGGAAAGCAATGGCTCGGTCGTCAAACTCCCCGGACAGGTTTCCGGCGAAAAGAAGGCTCCGCCGGTCAAGGGGGAGACAACTCTCCGGGTGCATGTGAGCCTGCTCGATTCGCTGATGAATCTTGCCGGAGAGCTGGTCCTCAGCCGGAATCAGCTGCTCCAGACCATCGGCTCCGACGACCTGCGCAACGCGGAAGCGGTCGGTCAGCGCATCGATCTGATAACCTCGGAACTGCAGGAAGCGATCATGCTGACCCGCATGCAGCCGATCGGCAATGTCTTCAACAAATTTCCGCGAGTTGTCCGGGATCTTGCCAAAAAACTCAATAAGACCATCGATCTTACCATCGTCGGCAAGGACGTCGAGCTGGACAAAACCATTATCGAGTCCATCAACGATCCCCTCACCCATCTTGTCCGCAACTCGGTCGACCACGGAATCGAGATGCCTGCCCTCCGGAAAAAACTGGGCAAATCGGAAATCGGACTGGTCGTGCTCAAAGCCTACCACGAGGCAGGACAGGTCGTCATCGAGATTAGCGACGACGGCAAAGGGCTCGATGGCGAGGCCCTTGCCGCCAGCGCCGTCAGCAAGGGACTGCTCACCGTCGAGCAGGCCCAGGCCATGTCGGACAAGGAGAAGATTAACCTGATCTTCCTGCCCGGCTTCTCGACCGCCAAAGAAGTCACCGACGTGTCGGGCCGCGGCGTCGGCATGGATGTCGTCAAAACCAACCTGGATCAGCTTGGCGGCAATGTCGATATCATCTCGGAAAAAGGCAGGGGAACCATAATCTCGATTAAACTGCCGTTGACACTGGCCATCATTCCCTGCCAGATCATCGAGACGGGCGGAGAACGATACGCCATTCCTCAGGTGAATCTCGAAGAGCTGCTGCGCATCCCGGCGAGTCAGGTCAAGAACCGGGTGGAACGGGTCGGCGATGCTGAAGTGGTCAGGCTGCGCGGTACCTTGTTGCCCCTGATCCGCCTGGCCGATGTCATCGGCATCGAACGGACCTACTACGATCCGAGTGAGGACGAGTACAAACCGGATCGCCGGGAGATGGTTTCCGACCGCCGCGGCAAGGAATCGCCCCTGTTCAGGACCGGCAATGAATCCGACAGAAGACCGCAGAAACAAGAACATCATGCCAGGTCGGTACTCGATCGAAGGTATTCGGCCTCAAGCGCCCTCAATATCGTCGTGGTCTCCACCGGCGCCATGAAGTACGGCCTAATCGTCGACCGGCTGCAGGATTCCGAAGAGATCGTCATCAAGCCGCTGGGCCGCCACCTCCAGCAGTGCAAGGGATATGCCGGCGCAACGATCATGGGCGACGGCCGCATCGCTCTCATCCTCGATGTCAGCAACCTTGCCCGCATGGCCCGTCTGACCTCTATCGACCGGTCCGATCGGGCCGCCGAAGTTGCGAGAGCCGCCGAAGATGCGGTGCGAGCGAAGAAGGACAAGCAATCCCTGCTGATCTTCAAGAGTTCCGAAATCGAACATTTCGCCGTGCCGCTCAACCAGGTCGAGCGAATCGAGAAGATCAAGCGGAGCGACATCGAAGATTTGGGCGGCAGGAGGGTCATGAAATATCGCGGCGGCAGCCTCAGTCTGATCTGTGTCGACGATGTCGCCATGGTGCAACCGCTTGCCGACCAGGACAATCTCCTGGTCATCGTCTTCAACATTGCCAAACGGGCCGTCGGACTGCTTGCCGTCGGGCCTATCGATGCCATTGAAATCTCTGCGGACATCGATGACACGACGCTCAGTCAGCCGGGCATCATGGGGTCGATCATCATCGACCAGCACACCACCATGCTGGTGAATGTGTACGAGATGGTGCACACCCTTTTCCCCCAATGGTTCGAGGAAAAGGAAAAAAATATAATTGAAATTATTGACGATACTGCACCGCCGACCATTCTCATCGCTGAAGATTCCAAATTCTTTCGCAACCAGGTGAAAGGCTATATGACCGAAGTCGGCTACAATGTCATCGAGGCGGAGGACGGAGTCGAGGCGTTGAACAAGTTGCAGGAATACGGCGACCAGATTGACATGCTGGTCACCGATATCGAAATGCCGAACATGAACGGCTTCGAGCTCACCCAACGTATACGTAAAGATGACAAATATTTCAAGCTGCCGATCATTGCTTTAACCACCCTGGCTTCTGCTGAGGATGTGGCCAAAGGACAGGCTGTCGGAGTGAACGAGTACCACATCAAGCTTGACAAGGAGCGGCTCATGGTTTCCGTTCACGATTATATCAAGAGAAGCCATTAGTACCTTAGAAAAGCGGACAATACGAAGTTAACCAACGGAAGAACGACAATGACAGAAGCCAGAACGACATCCCACGACAAAAGAATAGTGGAGCTTGCGACCTTTTATGTCGGCGACGCCCTGTGCGGCATGGATATCCTGAAGGTTCAGGAAATAAACAAACTGATGCAGATGACCAAGGTCCCCCAGGCGCCCGACTATGTGGTCGGCATCCTCAACCTCCGGGGCCAGATTGTCACCATCATCGACCTCGGTCTAAAGCTTGGGCTCGGGGCAACGGACATCTCGCAGGATCCTCGCAACATCATCGTCAATTCCGCCGGCGGCCACGTTGGTCTCTTGGTGAGAAAAATAAGCGATGTGGTTTCGGCCGACATGGAACGGCAGGAGGTGGCGCCGGCCAATATGCGCGGTATTCAGGGCGAATATTTCACTGGGGTTTACAAAACCGAAACCAATCTCATTGGAATATTGAATGTCGACAAAGTGTTGAGCATCGAGGACTGACAGACCAATGATCGGTACGAAAAATCTGCGTGTTCTGGTCGTCGATGACACCATTGTCTACCGCAAGGCGGTTTCCGATATTATCGCCGAAATTCCAGGGGTTGAGCTTGCCGGCGTGGCGCACAACGGCAAAATAGCTCTCGCCAAGATTCAGACGCTCAAACCCGATATCCTCACCCTCGATATCGAAATGCCGGAGATGAACGGCATTGAAGTTCTCGGCGAACTGCAAAAAAATTACCCCGGTGTCGGCGCCGTTATGCTTTCGACCTTGACCGCCGAAGGCAGCGAAATGACTATGCGGGCTCTGGAACTGGGAGCATTCGATTTCATTCTGAAGCCGCAAAGCAGGAACCAGATCGAGGGGAAGAAGGAGATCAAAGCAGCGCTTGAACCTATTCTCAAAGCGTTTGCCAAATCAAGATTCGCCTCTTCACTTATCAGCCGGAAGGGACTCATCCCGGCCGTCCCGGCGCTGAAGAAAACGATCACGGGGCAGCCGCCGTCGCAGACCAAGGTTTTCCGGCCCCTCTCCCAGAAGCCAGCAATGCGCCGGGGAAGATCCGAGATCATCGCCATCGGCATCTCGACAGGCGGACCGAATGCCTTGAACCAGATGTTGCCGAAGCTTCCCGGGGATCTGGGGGTGCCGGTTCTCATTGTCCAGCACATGCCTCCGGTTTTCACCAAATCCCTGGCGTCCAGCCTGGACAAAAAATGTGCACTGACCGTCAAGGAAGCGGTGGATGGCGAGAACATCATGCCCAATATCGTCTATATTGCCCCCGGCGGCAAACAGATGAAATTAGTCGCCGGTACCGACGGCCTGCATCGCCGTATAAAAATAACCGACGATCCGCCGGAAAATTCCTGCAAGCCCTCGGTAGATTACTTGTTCCGCTCGGTTGCCGATTACTATGTCGGCCGGGCCACTGCGGTGATCATGACGGGCATGGGATCGGATGGCACGTTGGGCCTGGGGATTCTGAAGGATAAAGCTGCTTTTGCCATCGGCCAGGATGAAGGCTCCTGCATTGTCTACGGGATGCCGAAAGCGCCCGCCGAACTGGGCTACCTTGATGTCGTCGTCCCGCTCAGCAAAATTGCCGATGAAATTGTCAGCAGTGTAAAGTCGTAGCGTAAAATCGATTTTCAAACCGAAATGATTAAAATCAACCCCGCAGAACTGAAGCTCATTTCGCAGTATATCCAGGATATTTCCGGGATATATCTCGACCAGAGCAAGTCATATCTGTTTGAAACCCGATTAAGCTCGGTCGCCGAGGCCTACGGCTGCAAATCCTATCAGGAGTTGCAGACAAAGGCCAAAATGGACTCGACCAAAAAGATTGAAAAGGAAATAATTGACGCTATTACCACCAATGAAACCCTGTTCTTTCGCGACAAAGGACCGTTTGAACTGCTGCAGTTCAAGATACTGCCGGAAATAATCGACGCCCGAAGCTCCAAGACTGCCCTGAAAACCAATATAAAAATCTGGAGTGCGGCAGCCTCAACGGGTCAGGAACTGTACTCTATCGCTATTGTCATCAAAGAACTTCTCCGCGACAGTCCCGACTATATTTTTACGTTGCTTGGCACGGATATCTCCGATGCGGCGATCGCCCAGGCCAGTTACGGCAAATATAACCGTTTTGAAATTGAACGCGGTCTCGACAAGAAATATCTCCAGAAATATTTCACCCTGTTCGGCGACTCATGGAAAATCAAAGACGAGCTCCGGGCGATGGTGAATTTTCGCAAGATCAATCTCATGCAGCCTTTCAATGCCTTGGGTAAATTCGATATAATATTCTGCCGCAATGTTGCCATCTATTTCACCCTTGAGGACCGGAAGAAACTTTTTAACAAAATGGCGGATATCCTGGCCGACGATGGTTACCTTGTTATCGGTTCCACCGAATCGCTCACCGGAATATGTCCCAAATTCATCCCCAAGCGGCATTTGCGCTCAATCTTTTACCAAAAGAAATAATTGAGGACTTCATGAAAAATCTCTCAATTCTGGTTGTCGACGACGATCCCGTCATCAGAAGGCTCCTTGAGCAGCGGTTAAAAAACGAAAGATTCCATGTCGAGGTGGCCGAAGACGGCTATGCAGCGGAAAAGATACTTCGGCACAAATATTTCGATGTAGTACTGACCGACCTGATGATGCCGGGCGATATCGGCGGGATTGAAGTGCTGGAAATTGCGAAAGAACTCAACAGCAAGACCGAAGTACTCCTTATTACGGCTCATTCCTCTGTGCATACCGCAGTTGAGGCGATGAAGAAAGGAGCAATCGATTATCTGGAAAAACCCATCAATTTCGACGAGCTGTTTCTGCGTCTCGACAAGATTTCCAATGTCCAGTCCATCATGAAAAACGCCCAGGACCTGCAGTTCGCCATGAACACGACGGAAAGCGCCGCCTCGGCGACCATTCAGGATCTGGAAATTCAAGTCTCCAGGCAGCGCGAAATGCTTGACCGGCTGGAAACCGTCCTGCGTGATGGCCAAGCGACGGATGAGGTGAAAGTCGAGCAGGCGCTTACCATCTTCGATCAGATGTAACCTTCTCTCCGCTTACTCCCGCATTTTCGCCAAAAACAGTTCAACGCCAAATCCGTCGACGGACCCTGCTCCTATTTGCCCACTGTCCCTAAACCGACCGCAGTGGAGACTTTGGCGTTATCCAGTTTTGCCCCCTGCACATTGGCACCGCTCAGATCCGCGCCTGACAGATCGGCTTTATACAGATCGGCGTTTTTCAGGCTTGCCATGCGGAGGACGGCATTCTGCAGAATCGCTCCCTTCAGGTTGGCTTTATCGAGAATTACGCGTTCAAGATTACAGCCGGAGAGGTTTGCCCTCTCCAGATCCACATTTTTGAGGTTTTTTCCGGAAAGATCAAGACCGGAAAGATCGCAGCCGAGACATTTGTCCTCATCGAGAAGGCGGGTCAGCCTGTCCCGTTTGCTTTTATCCGTGGCAAAGTTGGCGGCTGACTCCCCTGCTCCCCCATCCCTCGTTTTTTCAGGGGTTTTGACTGCCTGAACCTCTTCTATTTTCACGTCTGCCGGAGGTACTGGCGGAGGCTTGCGCACTTCGGCCATTTTCTTTGGCATATTCTCCGGCGTTGGCGATGATTTGCCGCTTTCAGTACTGTTGGCTGCAGCCTTCGCCGTCGCCGGTTCCGGCACTCCGACCGGCTCCGCCATAGCCTGTCCGCCAACCGAGTCCTGCGACTCGACGATTGCTTGTCGGACAGGAATCGCTTTTTTAGCAGTCGGTGCGCCAGGCTGCTGTCCATCGGCCGTCATTTTTATCTTATCTGCAGTACCTGCATTTTTTTCGGATGGCGGCTTCGGCTCCCGCTCAACTGCCATCTCTCGCGGCGTTTTTTCGAGATCGGGGTGAGCCGCAACCTTCACGTCTCTGGTCTCCGGGCTCTTTTTCGGCTTTTCCGGATTGGGGACATACACCTGTTTTTCCACATCCGGGACCCCGATGTCTTCATACGGTTTGGCTGTGACAAACTCGCCGTCGAGCAGGGTTTCTTCCAGATATGCACCTTCAAGCGAAGTCCCTCGCAAGTCTGCACCGCGCAGATCAGCCTCGCCGAGATCGGTGCCGCCAAAGGATGCCCCTTTAAGATTGGTGCTGCGCATATTGGCGCCGGACAAATTGCTCAAAAAGAGTTTGGTCCTGGAGAGATCGGCGCCTTCGAGGTCTGCTCCGGCAAGGTTCGTCCTGTTTATGGTGAGACCGGAGAGATCACAACCTCGGCAACTGTTGGTCTTCTTCAGTTTCTCCAGATTTTCCAGGGCGGTGGCACCGGCCGCTCGGCTGATCGTACCTGTTGTCCCGACAGTGAGAACAATGATGCAGGCGGCTACCACTGTCTGCATTTTGATATATGTTTTCATAGAGTTATTGATATTTATCATCATTTTGTGATTCATTTCCGGAATACATCTCAAAAAAGGCACAATACTGCATCGAACCGGAAATGCCAAGGCATCGATCTAAGGCCACCCATGTCCAAGCGGCACGGATTGTATGCGGACTCAAGTCGAATTTTTGCGGATCTATCTGTTTCTTTTGCTTTTCTTCCACTGCCATGGCGGGTTGGGCTGGGTCTCCTGCCACAAGCCCATTTTTTCATCCCGAGCGGTACGTTCATCCTTTTTCCAGGAAGTGCAGACTGCTTTCTTGCAGTATCTCGGATACACCCAAGCCAGACCGGCTTGAACAAGTTCTCTGTTTATGGTGTCTGCGCCCTTGGCAACAACCGCAACCGTTCTGCCATAGGCATCCTCGGCCACCGGTTCGATCATGACTTTTTTCCCTAACACAGCTTTTTGGGTGAAGATCTTTGCCTGCCTGGAAAAAGGTTGGTCATATTCGGGGCTATCCACACCATACAGCCGAACTTCGATGTCGCCCCTGTCGGTTGAAACCAGCAGGGAATCTCCATCGATAACTTTCTTCACCGTGGCCGAAAACACGTCCCCGGCCGAAACCTGGGCAGCCCAGCCCAGGATGAATACAATCGATATCACCCGCTTTCTCAACATCATTATCGGTCCCCTTCTTATCTTTATTGCGGTTAAAGTACATTAATGGAAAAGCAATATAAACAATTTCCAAGCAATGCAAATATATGATAAGAGTGACACGCGTGCTTCATGAAACGATCATCGGTACCGGGGAAGTTGCCATACCCGCCATAAACCCTATTGTTTTTAGAGCATTCGATATGATATGCTTTACCATTATACATTGGAGAAGGGCGGAGAGTTCTTATCCGAGATGTCTGCAATGGTGGAACCTTTCAAGGATTTTAAATGGTTATGCCCCCACATAAAATGAGAGAGAGTGAGGAGGAAACCTTTTCGTTTCTCATCAATCTCCCTATCTTCACAAGCTTTGATGTCGATGAACTCTCGGTTCTTGCCAAGCATATGAGCTTTATCCACCTGCAGAGAGGTGAACATCTTTTTGTCGAAGGCGATCAGGGTACCTTTATGGGTTTTGTCGCGAATGGCATTCTCGAAGTCCAGAAGAGAAGCGATACCGGAGAAAACATTATAATCGCGCGACTCACCAAGGGCAGTTCCATCGGTGAGATGGCTCTCATCGACAAGTCTCCACGCTCGGCAACGGTTATCGCCAGACAAGCATCAACCATGGTGACCCTTACCGATAAGGGTTTTGATATGCTCGCCGACAAACACCCCGCTCTGGGCATAAAGGTAATCAAAAAAATTGCCAGACTGCTGAGCATGAACATGAGAAGGACATCGAGCAAACTTGTCGATCTCATGCAATCCACCCTGTAATTCCGGGGAACGAACAGCTTAGACAATTTGGAAATGCCAGCAACACCCACCACGATTCTTATTGCGGACAATGCCGATGAAATTTCGTCTTATGCAGAAAAGCTCGAAGGTGAATTTTGCTGCACTGTAGATCATGCCTGCACAGAGCAGGAATTGCGTTCTTCCCTCGCCGAAAAGACTGTCAAGATTCTTGTTATTGACCTTGATTTTTCTGGAAAAAACGACGGCATAGCATATATCGCATCCCTGAAGAGCGCCTATCCGGATACGTTCATCCTGCCCATTATTCCGGCCAACCAACCGGCCGTCATCAAACGGATTTTATCTCTCGATCTCTATTATTTCCTCCACAAACCTGTCGACCCGATAGAGATAAAAGTCGCTCTGAAACGCGTCTATGAATCCCTTGCTCTCCCCTTCGGCAGAGAATCCGCCGACCAGGAGACGAAAAGACATTTCCATGGAATTATCGGCTCAACCCCGGTAATGAAGCAGCTTTTCGACATAATCACCCGGATCGCCGACGATGATGTCTCCACCGTCCTTATCCGTGGCGAATCCGGGACCGGCAAGGAAATGGTGGCCAAGGCGATTCATGCCGAAAGCAGGAGGAGAAACAGGAATTTTGTGCCGGTCAATTGTGCGGCTATTCCCGACGACCTGCTCGAAAGCGAATTGTTCGGCTACACCAAAGGGGCATTCACTGGAGCCTTGACCAGTAAACAGGGCCGCATTCAATTTGCCGACCAGGGCACCCTCTTTCTTGACGAAATAGGCGACATGAAAGCCTCCTTGCAGGCAAAACTCTTGCGGGTGCTCCAGGAAAAGGAGTTTGAACCGGTCGGTGCGGTCAAATCCATTCCGGTCAATACCAGAATTCTGGCCGCCACCCACTGCGACCTGGAAAAGCTCGTCAGCGAAGGCCGGTTCAGGGAAGATCTCTATTACCGCCTCAGTGTGATACCTCTGCGTCTGCCTCCTCTGAAGGAGAGGACCGCCGATATTCTGCCGCTCGTCGACACATTCCTGGAAAAATATGCCGACCGGCGTGGCCGGGAAAGATTCATCTTTTCCCCTCAGGCGGTTGCCGCACTCCATCACTATTCCTGGCGCGGCAATGTGCGGGAATTGGAAAATCTCATTCAGCACATGAGTATCCTGTTCAGCGGCAAAGAGGTGCAACTCCTCGACTTACCCGATAAATTCCATAATGTCGTGATCCCTGAGGAGGATGTCGTCTCAGCTCCTGCCGAAGAGATAAACAACCGGGCGACTCCTCTGTCTGGCGACCATAACACCACACTCACCCATCTGGCCTGGGAAGACGGCCAGGTCGACTTCAACGAATTGATAAACGATTTCGAAACCCGGCTTATCGTTCATGCGCTGAAATTGACGGAAGGCAACAAAAAGGAAGCCGCCCGCCTGCTCAAGCTCAAGAGGACGACCCTGCTTGAAAAGATAAAGAAAAAAGATATTGAAGGATTATGGGATAAAGAGGAGTAGAGCGAGAAAGATTTCTTATGCAGCCAGTCGCATAAGATTATTCGTCACATTCTCTTCGATATCCTTTCTAGCGGCGGGAGTCAGCAGAATGTCCCTCACCCCGTATTTCACCGCCTTTATGACTTTTGTCCTGGTCCAGCCCGGTCCTGCGGCAATAAGCGGCAGAGAGCATGCCGAACTCACTTTGATTGCGGCGCCGAAAGCCTGCTCGTTGACTTCCTTCATGATCAGATAGATCGCCTTGAGCTGTCCCGGGATGTAATTATGAATGTTATCCTTAAAGGTGAGCAATTTCACTGAATAGCCCATCTCGCCCAGAACTTGGCCGATCTTGCCGGCTTCCGCCTCGTCGTCGCCGACCAACAGGATATCCGGTGATGCGGGCTGCGTTTCTGGCGGCTCTCCGGCACTGTGAGGGGCATCATCTGCAACCTCCTCCTCGACCGGCTCCTGCTTTGTCCTCAACCCCTCAAGCTGCAAAAGCTCCAATGGAAAAAGGACATTCACCTTGCCCAGGATCGTCTCGTCGATGGAGAGTTCCATGGTACTCAGATAGTATTCGTCGTTCGGAAACGGCTCGTCGGCTTCCAACTCCACCTTCATCGGCACGACCTGATGAAGATCGGTCTTGATGAAACGCAACTTTTTCGTATACTGTTCCTCGAACACACCTGTATACACTCCGGCAATAATATTGGCTATTTCGCCGAAGGCGTCCTGGGTATCCTCCCCGAGCTCCTCGTCGGCAACGACCGCTTCGAGCTCGGAATTAGGGAGCATTATCAAGGCCCCGCCGATACGAATGGCATCCCGCAGGTTGACCACCAGGTAACTTTTCCCTGCCAGATCGCCAACCACATCCATATTGACGACAATCTGTTTGCCCGAGACAAAATCGCTGAAGAAAGGTTCCTTGCCGATTATCGTATTGACTTGATTGCTCAGCTGAAAGTTGAAACCCAGAAGAGCTGAGACCTCGCTCTGCACCTTTTCCCGACAAAGGACCAGCAGTTTGTCGACCCGTTTTCGATGCTTGTCCAGAGCGTCGTTTTTGACTTCAACCGGCGCTCGCACTGGCTTCTTCGCCGCCTTCTCGGGTGAAGCTGCCTGGCCATTGTCGACCTCCGTTGTCGGTTTCTTTACGGCGTCGGCTTCGCTTTTGCCGATTGCCGCATCGACCTGGGGTGCAATTTCTTCGGCCTTGGGCATCTCGAGCTGCAGCAAATCTGTAGGAAACAGCATATGGATGTTCCCCAGGCTCTTGCCTTCCACCGTCAGGGACATCCGGCTCGAATAGTACGGCTTGTCCGGCATGGGTTCGTCGGAAGCTGTTTCTACCTTGAGCGGAACCACAAGCTTGAGCTGCTTCCTTATGAATCGCAGCTTCTTGGAATACTGCTCCTCGAAAACAGCCGTGTAGACTCCGGAGACTATGTTTGCCACTTCCCCATAGGCATCCGTGGTGTCGTCGGTGAAGTCTTCTTCATTGACAACGTTGGTCAATTCGGCGGGAGGGAGCATGATCAGGATGCCGCCAAGATGAATCGCATCCTTCAGCCCAACGGCAAAATAGCTGGTATCCTGGCTGTCTCCAACTACTTCCATTTCGGCAATTACCTGTTTACCGGCGGCATGCTGGGAGAAAAACTCCTCCTTACTGATGATACGGTTGTCCAAGTCGTCAAGAAAGATATCGACACCAAGCAAAGCACCGATTTCAATTGTCAATCTCTTTTGACATTCTTCAAGGAGTCGATCGATCCTTTTCCGTTGTTTGTCAAAATCCATCTTCCGAGGTTCTGACTTGGCGACGGTGGGGGTTACTGGTTCAACTTTTTCTTCCGGTTCTTCCGGTTCTGCCGGCTGCGCCTCGGTTGTCTTCGGTGGCTCCTTGGCTATTGTTTGTGCCGGTTTTTTCTGCGGTCCTTGCTCTTGCCCCACAGGCTCTGCCGCAAGCGGCTTTTCGGCATTTTCCTGCTCCAGGTCGAAGGATGCCGCAGGCAGGAGCAAAACCAGTTCACCCAACTGCTTGCCGTCGATAATCATCGGAAAAGATGCCAGGTAAAACTGCTGGTTGCTTATGGGACGATCAGATTCGATATCGACCTTGGCGGGAACGACGATCTCCTGCTCCTTCCGGATGAAGCGGCAGGATTTCGGGTACATCTCTTCAAAATCTTTGGTGATTGAACCGGCTATTATATTGGCGATTTCGCCGAAGGAGTCTTCGACCTCCTCGCGGTATTCCTCCCGGCCGATAACCTCCTGCAATTCGGAATCGGGCAACATGATGAGAGTCCCGCCCAGACGGATCGCATCCTTGATACCCATGAGCAGATACGCTTTTCCGGAAACATCACCGGTAAGCTCGAGATGAACGCAAATCTGTTTGCCCTGCAGCCCCTCAACAACTGCCTCCTTGCCAACGATTTTCCTGGCCCCGCTGTCCAGGTAGAATTCAGCTCCCAGCAGAGCTCCAACCTCGTCCTGGACCCTGGTTTCGATGGCCTTGAGGATCTTGTCAATTCGTTTTTGCTGTTCCATACCGGAGATTTCGGAGAAGAGATTGAAAAACTGCTACCCTCGTTGGCACTGCAGTCTCTATCGGCGGGAAGGAGGATTTTTTTTAGGTGTTCAAGAAAATTACCTGGATGCTTTCTCTTTCAGAGAGGCCGATAGCAGAATCTCGACACAGTCATTGATGGTGAAGAGGTTTTTCATGTTACACGTACATGAGTTCGACCCAGAACAATCCTTCAGCCATTTTCATGGGCACGACTATCCGTTTTGCCTCGGCCATACCGCTGACCCGAAACTTGTCCCCAACAATGGAGGTCGGAATTGCAAGTTCCACATTCACACCGGTCGCGGCATAGGATACTTTCAGGTTCCCGGCGACCATATTGGCGATTTCGCCGATGGCATCTTTGACATCTTCGTCCAGTTCCTCCACCTCCATACCTATGAAACCGGCGGTGATTGCCTTGGCCACGGCGGCCGGGCAATGTATCGCTAAGGCGCCGCAAATCCCCCCGCCCAAGCCGATCATTGAGGTCAGATTCGACTGGATGGCGTTTTGTCCGTTGAATGTTTCCCTCTCCAGTTCCACCGAAATCATGGTGGAGAAAACATCCTGCGTGCCTTTAAAAATTTCATTCTCAAGATCTAGCTCATCGGCCATGACACGATTCCTCTGTTCAATCGTAAATACTCCGAAGCGGCATTTGCCGCTTATCGAGTTGTGAACATCCGTTATTTTTGCAGCTGCAACTCGATAATAAATTCGCCCGCTTCGCATCTTAAGGAGATGACGAGGCTGTCAGCATCCTTGGTCGGTTGAAAATCGTATTGTTTGCCGGAGATGGTTGTCGGCATGGATAGACTGATATCTCTGCCATTCGCCGAAAGAATGGATTTGACGTTGCCGCCGATCATATTTGCCAGTTCGCCGACAGCATCCTCGACATCCGAATTGATCTCGTCTACATCCATCCCCAGAAAACTGCCGGTGATGGCCATGGCCACCCGATGGGGAAGATGAATTGCGAGAACGCCCTTATGGGTGCCCGCCAGGCCTATAATACCCGATATGCTGTCCGTCATTATTTTTTCTGCCGGGACTTCTCCACTGACAGTTACTTCCATCATAATCATGGTGGAAAAGATCTCTTTTACCGCTTCGATGATTTGTTCACGCAACGCCAATACCTCCAAGAAAATTCATGTGGTTCTTCAAGTTTGCCCCGCCAGACCGATCCCGGCGGAGAAATCTTTGACAGGATCCGGCAGATATTGGAATCAGAGCAACGGACCGAGAACTTCGTTCACCTTATCGGGGGTAAAGGGCTTCTTAATGGCACCGAGCGCACCCAACGACTTGGCTTCGCCGATGATATCGTCGCCCGTCTCTGTGGAAATCATCAGTACGGGAATGTCCTTGATAGCAGGCCGGGCAGCTTTTTCTTTCAGGAAGGTAATTCCATCCATATTCGGCATATTGATATCGCTTAAAACAATATCGACCTTCTTGCTTTCCAGGATTGCCAAGGCTTCCAGGCCGTCGGCTGCCTCATAGATATTGTCGAACTCAATCCCCGCCTGCCGGAGGGACCGGCCGACAATTTTTCTCATGGTGCTTGAATCATCAACCAACAGTACATTTTTTCCCATTCTGTTCTCCTGTATGGATTGCGGCGCTCGATTTACAACCCTTTCTCTTTCGTAAAACTGCGCCTTTCTATAATACGTTAATTATCTTAAAGCCTTCCGTAATACTTCTCCATTATGGCCTGCTCAATATTACCAACAAGCATGTCGAAAAATCAAACAAGTAATTCAGCACTGCTCATCTTTCAGTATTCCGCAATTCCTTTCTCCTTGGACATCACCAGTGTCATTTTTATGTCACCTTACATCGTACAGCCGTAATATCTCATCCTTAGCCCTCAAATCGATACGCAGCTAGGATGAATGGATCATTTTTTGCAAAGAGCAATCGTATGAAACGATTACTCTTTACCATACTTTTGCTGTGCGGTCTTTTACCCACTGCCGTCCAAGCGTCCGAACTTGTCAAAGTCGCAAGAGTTGACACCAGGGATAACATCCAGCTCTATTTCAGCTTTGACAAGACTCCAAAGTTTTCGACAATCGACAACCAACGTCGAATCGATCTGATTTTTAATGATACGGCAGCCGCCTCCGCTCTCTCTTTGTTCTCTCCGGACGAGCATATAGTCAAAATTTTGCCACGCTCGAAAAAGTCGGAATTTGCTCTCTCCCTCTTTTTCCGATATCAACCGCTCAGCCATAAACTGAGCAAAAGTCCGGACGGCAAGCTGGTATTTGAAGTACTGCTTGGCAACGAATTCAGCAAGGCTCAGCAGCAACTGGCCAAACGGCTGAAAGGTCTTACGGTTCTCCACCGGGTTCCGACCGATCAGGCGAACCCCGCAATTCTGTCGCCGTATGCCAAAAATTGGCGGCTGTTTTTTGCCGGATATGAAGCTCCGCTCGAGATCGCTCTGCCGGTCAAATTCACCACCACTCCCTTTCCCATCATTCAACTCCTACCTCCACAAAAAGAATTGAATCTTGAGATACTGGACAACGAACTTCTCGAATTTGCAGGCAAAGACCAATGGGCACTGGTGGAAGAAAAGCTGTTTGCCATGATCCGGGCAACCACCGACCCGGAAAAACAGAAGCTGCTGGCACTCACCCTGGGGGAAACCCTCGTCCGCAAAGGCGACTTTGAAAAGGCCTATATACAGCTCCATCTGCTGAAAGAGCAATACGTTGATGAATGGCTTGGAACCTATGCCAACTATCTGCTCATTCATCTGCGGTCGATCTATGAAAGTCCTTATCTCGCCGATGCCGAATTCCAGGCGCTCGAACCCTCGGTCGGCAACAGCCCCCTTGCTCCCTACTTTTTGCTTTCGCAGATGGAAACGGCTCTGGCCACCGACCAATTGGACCGACTCAACAAGCTGCTTCTTCGTGATAATATCGCTTTCCCGAAACCCATTGCCGAAGTCGTGCGGCTGCGTCAAGCCGATTACTGGCACGCGCAGAAGCAACCGCTCAAGGCCTTTGCCGCATACCAACTTCATAAGAATTCACCGGTGCTGGTTACCTTGCCGTATTCCCTGGGAGGGTACTGCAGCGCCCTCTATGTCCAAAAAAAATACCAGGAAGCAGCTTCGTGCTATGAAAAACTTGCTCCGATTGTAAGCGACAAGCCGCTGCTGGGACTTATCGGGTATCGACGAAACATGGCCAGGCTGAAATTTACCGATGGTTCGACGCTGATAGAAGATTTCGCCAGAATCGAGAAGACGTATCCCGACACCGAAGCAGGCGTCAGGGCGTCAATGAAAAGTAACGATTTGTCTTACTTACAGTCGCAGGACCTGGCTAAAGACCAGGTCATCGAGCGTTATGAATCGATCTCCGAAAATTCCATCGTCCGTTCGATCAGAGAGGAATCGTTGCTCAAAACCGCCATTGTCTATGCAGAATCGGACGAACCGGAGAAAAGCATCCCCCTGCTCCGGCAACTCCTGCGGGAGTTCCAGTCAGGTGATGTCAGAATTTCGGCACAGGCTCTCTTGATCCAGCTTTTGCCGGGCGAAATCAAACGGCTGGTGGAGAATAAGGAGTACGTCAAGGCCCTGGTTCTGGCCAAGCAGAACAAAGAGCTGTTCGAGAAAAACTGGATCGACAGCCAGTTCCTGGTAGATACCGCCCAGGCCTATCATCGCGTTGGCCTCTATAACGATGCCCACAGGCTGTATTTGTACCTGATGGAGATTCTGCCCTCCGATCAGCGGGAGAAGTACTATCTGCCGATGATCCGAGCGGCCTTCGATCAAGGTAACTACAACCTGGTTGAAGATTATGCCGCGCAATACACCTACAATTACCCGAAGGGCAGCTTCGCCAATCAGCTGCTGTCCATTCGTCTTGAGGCGCTGCTCGGCGAGGATCGCCTGACGGATGCGCTCGGCCTTCTGCCCTCGCCTCTGCCGGAGGACAAAGTGCTGCACAAGATTGCCGCCTCCATCCATTTTCGACTGAATGACTACGACAAGTGCCTGACTGTACTTAATAAACTCACAGCTATGGAAAACCCGCTGCCGCAGAAGGAGCAGTTTCTTCTGGCCGAGAGCCTGTTTGAGACAGGTGATTTTGCCGGAGCGGAAAAGGAATTTCGTTTGGTAACCGAGAAAAACGATTTCTATGAACAGAGTCTTTTTCGGCTCGCCAGTCTCGAGCGCAAGAAAGGAAATGAAGAAAAAGCCCTAAGTTTCCTGCAGGAAATTGTCGAAAAGGGAAGTAACCCCCGTTGGAAGCAATATGCGGAACGGGAATTGCAATTCAAATCTGCAACGGATCGCCGGTAGGTGTCACAGGTAATATACGCAGGAGAAAGATACTATGGATCCAACCCAACCCTTCGATGCGAACACGCAATTGCTCAGCAAGGTCCTGGACCTGCGGGCCCAGAAAGCCCAGGTCATTTCGGCCAACATCGCCAACGCGGAAACCCCGGGTTTTGCCCCGTCCCGCTTCGATTTCGAACAAGATCTGGCTCATGCGCTGGATGGGAAAAAAGGGGTTCAGCTGGCACGGTCGCATGCCGACCATATTACCCTGGGACCGGCCAATTTCAACGAAGTCAGCGGCAAAGTCGTCATGGTCGCCGACCAGACCGGGATCGGCGACAGAAACGGAGTGAACGTCGACCAGGAAATGCTCGATCTGTCGGAAAACGAGCTGATGTACGAAACGGCGGCCCAGTTGCTGCAAAAGAAGCTCTCCCTGCTCAAGCATGTCATCTCCGGCGGACAATAATAATTCTCGGCCTGAACCTAAGACTTTCAGACACTAAGGATCATCCATGGATATTCTCAATACCTTCCAGATCAGTGGTTCCGCCCTGCGGGCTCAGAGCCAGAGGCTGAACACGATCAGCTCCAATCTTGCCAATGCCGAAACCACCTCGACCCCCGAAGGCGGCCCCTACAAGAAAAAATCGGTCTATTTCCAGAGCGCCCCCTTAAGTTTCAAGGAAGAACTCGACGGAAAGATGAAAAACTCCATGCAGGGCGTGGCCGTGACCAAGATCATCGAAGACAACACGGCCCCGAGAAAGGTCTACAACCCGTCGCATCCCGACGCGGGGGAGGACGGCTACGTGGAAATGCCCAACATCAGCACACTGGAAGAGATGGTCGACATGATGTCCGCCACCAGGTCCTACCAGGCGAACGTGACATCCATAAAAATGGCCAAACGCATGGCGCTGAAGGCCTTGGAGATAGGGAGATAACGCATCATGACCACGATAAACAGTCTCGAAGGCATTACCCCGCTTACGCTGAAACCCGCCGGTGAATCCAGCGTTCAGAGCACCGGCGCCGATTTCGGCAACATGCTTAAGTCCATGGTGGAAAAAGTCAACAATGCCCAGCTTACCGGCGAACAAGCCATCCAGAAATTGCATAGCGGCAAGGCCACGCATCTCCACGAAGTCATGATCGCCACGGAGGAAGCGGATATCTCCTTGCGTATGCTCGTCCAATTGCGCAACAAGGCGCAAACGGCATACGAAGAAATAATGCGGATGCAGATTTAGAACCCATCAAGCAGTTGCTGAGAAGATTTTTGTTGGGACTCTAGTTTTTTGAAGATTGCACGACAAGCTGATTTTATCTGAGAGAATACAGCCATGGCCGAACAAAACCGCGGAATTCAGGTGGCGGACCAGCCCCTTCTACCGACTGAGGCGACACCTCCTCCGGAGCGGAAAAATATCTTCACCCTTATCCGGGAATGGCCGCTTTCGCGAAAGCTTGCGACCGGCGCCGTTTTGCTTATTTCCCTGGGACTTTTTGCCATCCTTATCTTCCAGGCCCGAACTGCCGATCAGCAGCTTCTTTATGCCAATCTGGAAATGAACGATGCGGCAGCGGTTGCCGAATGGCTGAAGAGCCAAAAAATCGACTATACCCTGAAAAACGGCGGCAGGGATATCTGGATCTCCTCTCCGCTGATCTACCAGACCCGTCTGGAACTGGCCGCAAACAGCCTGCCCAGCGGCGGCAGCATCGGCTTTGAAGTCTTCGACAAACAGAGCTTTGCCCTCACTGATTACGTACAGAAGGTGAATTACACGCGAGCGCTGCAGGGCGAGCTTGCCAGAACCATCTCTTCCCTTGCTCCCGTAGACTCCACCAGAGTTCACCTCGCTCTGCCGGAAAAAAGGCTTTTCAAAAGCCAGCAGGCAGTTGCCACAGCCTCGGTGATCGTCACCTTGGTTCCCGGCAAAAGTCTCGACCAAAAGCAGGTGCAGGGGATCATTCACCTGGTCGCCGGCTCGGTCAACGATCTCGATCCGGAGAATGTCAAGGTCATCGATGCCAACGGCGTCGTGTTGGAAAGCGAGAAACCGGCGGATGCAGAACAGTTGCTTTCCGCCGATATGCTGGCTTTTCAGCGTGAGGTTGAAAACCGCCTCGAAGTTCAGGCCCAGGACCTGCTGGACCGGTCGATGGGCAAGGATAATGCCATGGTCAGGGTGTCGGCGGCCCTTGATTTCGCCAAAATCGAGAAGACCGAAGAACTTTTCAATTCCGACGATCCGGTAGTCCGAAGCGAACAGATCAATCAGGAGAACAACGGCACGGAGACCACCGGCGGCATTCCCGGCGTACAGTCCAACCTGCAGGGCAATGAATTCAACCAAAGCGCCGCCACAACGCCCCCGTCCAGCAAAAATTCCCGGATCACCAATTACGAGATCAGCAAGACCATCAGCAAGGTGGTCAATCCGGTCGGCACGATCAATAAACTTTCCGTCTCGGTGCTGGTAGCCGATAAAGTCGCGCTCGATGAAAAGGGCAAACCCGGCACCCCGGTCCCCCGCACTCCCGAGGAACTCAAATCGATAGAACACATGATCGCCAGTGCCATCGGCATCGTGCCCCAGCGCGGCGATGTCATCAATGTCCTGTCGATGCCGTTTGTCGATGCCGGCGAGGTCCAGCAGGTTGGCGACCAGGCTGTGGGAAATAAGTTCTATCCGTTTATTCCGCTGGTAAAATATGGTTTAATTCTCTTAGGGGTGCTCTTACTCTACTTCTTCCTGATTCGACCGGTGATAAAGACTATGAAAGGTGAAGTTCAGCAGCATTACAAGACGGTCAAGGAATTGGAACAGGAGCAGCTGCTGGTGCAGCTTCCGGAAGAACCGGTTGAACCGCCGCTACCCGTAGATGAAGCGATCATCCATCTGCGCCGGGAAATCCAGCACAATCAGATTCCGACCGCCTTTATTGTCAAAAACTGGATTCAGGAAGGGTAACGCACGATGGGCCTTGAAACACTGACCGGACTTAATCGGGTGGCCGTCCTGCTCATTTGCCTGGGAGAGGAGGCAGCAGCAAAAATTTTCCAGGAACTGTCCGATGAAGAGGTCAGGCAGGTCGCCCGAACCATGTCCACGATCAACCATATTCCGGCCGATGTCAAAGAAAAGGTTTTTGCCCATTTTCGCGATGCCCAGACTCGCTTTGCCGGGTTGTTCGTCAAGGGCGAGGATTTTGCCAAGAATGCAATATCGGCCACCCCCGGCGAACAGCGAGCGAATTTCCTCCTTGACCAGTTTCTGTCGGGGACCGAGACAAAATCCCTGGAAACCATCGCCTTGATGGCACCGCGGATGGTTGCCGGTCTCCTGGAGCAGGAACACCCGCAGACCATCGCCCTCGTTCTCTCCACGCAGCATATCGAACACGCAGCCGAGATACTCACCAGTCTCCCGGAATCGATCAGATCCGACGTCGCTTACCGCATCTCCAAGATCGAAAAGGTGGCGCCGGAGGTCATCAACCGCATCGAAGATGCCCTGCACCGCGAAATCGGCCTCGTGTCGGGACGAGCACACAAAAAGGTCGGGGGACTCGATGCGGTGGTCGGTATCCTCAACCATATGAAAAACAACCTCGATGCGGAAATTCTCGACGAGATGGAACAGCACGACCCTGAAATGGCGGAAGAGATCCGTAAGAAGATGTTCACCTTCGAGAATCTCATTGCTCTTGACGGCCGTTCGCTGCAGATGATCCTGAGGGAGGTGAACAACGACTCCCTGACGCTGGCGCTGAAAACCGCTTCCGAACAGATGAAGGAAAAGATCTTTGCCAACATGTCTTCGCGTGCTGCCGATATGATCAGGGACGACCTGGAAGCAATGGGACCGGTCCGCCTTTCGGAGGTAGAACTCATGCAGCAGTCCATCGTCAAGATAGCCATGAAGCTTGAGGAAGAAGGCAAATTGGTATTGGGCACCGGAGGCGGGGATGAGCTTGTCTAGATATTACAAAAGCTCTCATTCTTTCCAGCCTGAAGAAATCGTCAAGCATGACGGCGGCAAAAAAACCGCCTGGAACCCTTTACCCCGCAACGAGGATCAGCTTTTTTCATCCCGGCCCCTTATCGAAAGCGAGCTGCAGGCACATTCGACCGCGAAGGCACCAGCCGAACCACCGCCGCTCAACGGTACCCCTCCGGACTCAACGGCCACCGACGATACTTCCGCCCAGGATGTTTCTGCCGACGACCGGTTGCCCCCTGCAGAAACGATAGATCCCAGCAATTACATAGAACTGGCGGTCGCCGAACAGCAAAAAGAGGAGGCATACCGCAGGGGATTCGAGGAGGGTTGTGAAGAGGAGCGCAAAAGAGCCGAGGAGGATTTTGCCGCCGCCGGCCGAGCCCTGCTGCTTGCCTGCCGGCAGCTGGATACCCTTCGCGAAACGATCATCGTCAATAGCAACAGGGAACTCGTCGAGTTTACCCTGGCTATTGCCGAAAAAATAGTACGCACCTCGGTTCAGGAACAGGACGTTTCGATTGTTATAACGATCGAGGAGGCCTTACGCAGGGCGGTCAAATCGGATGAATTTTCCATCTTCCTCCACCCCGACGACTACGCCGTGGTATCCGCCAAGACAGCGGAAATAGTGGCCGGCATCAGCGGTCTCAACAATATTGTGCTGAGAAAGGACAGGACCATCGAACGGGGAGGAGCCAAAATCGAGTCCGACAATTGCACCATCGATGCCACTATTGCCGGTCAGTTCGACCTCATCCGCGAGGAAGTCAGAACAAAACTGTAATTTCTTTTCAGGACCGACGATCATGGTATTCGATGCCGCAGCAATCAGAAAGATCAACGTCATCAAAGTCTGGGGCAAGGTTACCCGCATCGTCGGGCTGGTCATCGAAGGCTACTGTCCCCATGCGACCATCGGTTCGCTCTGTGAACTCAGTCCCATGACCGGCGACCAACCGATCTTCGCCGAAATCGTCGGGTTCAAGGACAATAAAGCCCTGCTCATGCCGCTGGGGGAATTGCGGGGGCTCGGGCCGGGCAGTCTGATTCGGGTCGTCCGCACCAGCGCCACCATCTCGGTGGGCAACAACCTCCTCGGCCGGGTGGTCGACGCCATGGAGGTGCCTCAGGATGGACTGCCCGCGCCGATCCTTACCGAAGAGAAAGATATCTATTCCCTCCCTCCTGGCCCCATGGAACGGCAGAATATCAGCGAGACGCTGGATCTCGGCATCCGCGCCATCAACGGTCTGATCACCTGCGGCATGGGCCAGAGGATGGGAATCATGGCCGGTTCGGGCATCGGCAAGAGTGTTTTGCTCGGCATGATGGCCAAATACGCCAAGGCCGACATCAACGTCATTGCCCTGATCGGCGAGCGAGGCCGTGAGGTGCGCGAATTCATCGAACGGGATCTGGGCACCGACGGCCTGGCCCGCTCGGTGATCGTCGTGGTCACTTCCGACCAGTCGCCGCTCCTCCGTATGCGGGGGGCTTTCGTCGCTACGGCCATCGCCGAATATTTCTGCAGCCAGGGCAAAAACGTCCTGCTCATGATGGATTCCGTCACCCGTTTTGCCATGGCCATGCGGGAGATCGGTCTGGCCATCGGCGAACCGCCGACCACTAAAGGCTACACTCCGTCGGTCTTCGCGACCCTCCCCAAATTACTTGAACGGGCAGGCAGGTTTCGCGACAAGGGGTCGATTACCGGACTGTATACGGTACTGGTCGACGGCGACGATATGACCGAACCTGTCGCCGATTCTGTTCGCTCCATCCTGGATGGCCATATTGTCCTCTCCCGCGCTCTCGCCGGCAGAAATCATTTTCCGGCCATCGATGTCCTGAACAGCACCAGCCGGGTTATGCGGGATATTGTTTCACCTCGGCATCTTGAACTGGCCGGCAAGGCCCGGGAGGTGCTCGCCAGGTATGTCGAAGCCGAAGATCTCATCAATATCGGCGCATATGTCAGGGGTTCCAACGCCAAAATCGATTACGCCATCGGCAAGATCGACGAAATAACCGGCTTCCTGCGACAGAACTTCAACGAAACTACCAATCTGAAACAGTCGGTCGAACAGCTGGGAGGTGTGCTCAGTGACCGCAAGGATGAAGAACCCCTGAAGAAAAACCGGCGCCAATCCGATAAATAATAAAAATCGGCGACAGCCGTTCAACCATCTGAAAACCTATCTGCCGGCCAATGAAACCATTCGCCTTCCATACCGTCCTCAATTACCGCAAAAGATTGGAGGATACCGCCCGGCAGCGACTTGCCGAAGCGAAAAAGGCTGTGGATGCCGTGGCGAAGAAATTGCGAGAAGAACAGGACGCCCTTGCCGCTCTCATCCATAAGAAGGACCTGTTACAGAATGAAGGTATCAATATTATGGAACTGGTCCTCTACGAGGAGCAGATTACCCGCGCTCAGGCAAATATCAAGGCCATTGAAAAGAACCTTTTGGATAAAACCGAGATCATGCACCAGGAACAACAGCATCTGCTTCGCCGGGTCAAAGATCGCCGGATCATGGAGCGGTTGAAGGAACGGCAGGATATCGCCTGGAAAGGCTATCTCGACAAGAAGGAACTGGCGATGCTCGACGAGATAGCTATAACCCGTCACGATTCCGACAAGAAATACTAACATCCTTTAAAACGACAATATGATGAATCCAAGAAACTTTCTTTTCAGTATGGCGTTTGCGGTTGTCCTTTCCCAACATGTCCAGGCGGCAGAAATCGAACCCCAGGAAAATTTCGATTCCGTCGAAGAAAGAAGAATAGAAAACTCCATCATCGAGGAACGTGCCAATATCAGAAAAGAACGGGAATATATCTCTCTGCGCGAAAAGGAACTAAAGACCTTGGAGGACAGCGTCGATAAGAAACTTGCCGAGATGGACAACAAGCTGGAAGAACTCAGGCAGCAGCAAAAGAAAATCGAGGCGCTCCTGGCGGTGAAGACGGAGGAAGAGAAAAAGCGGACTCTGGAACTGGCGAAAATTTATGAAAAGATGTCGCCGGATAAAGCCGCCACCTCCCTGTCGGGACTTGATCAGAAACTGGCTGCCGACCTTCTCGCCAGCATGAAGGTGAAGGCGGCGGCAAAAATTCTGGATCAGATATCGAAACAAAAGGCAACCGAACTGAGCACCACCTTTTCAACCTTGCAACTCGAGTGACAATATGACCCAAATAGCCATTGTTCAACCCGCTGCCCCCCCAGCTCCACCGGCCGGTCCTCCTCCGGCAAACAGCGGATCGAAGCAATTCTCGAGCCATTTCGAAAAAGCCATTTCCGACCAAAAAGAGCAAGTCAGCTCCCGCGAAAGCAAGCCCGCCAAATCACCGGATAAATTGAAGGGGGAGGAGAAAACTCCTGCCGCCTCTACTGACAGTTCAGTCCAGGAAACCGCCCCCGCCGTTTCCCCGGCCCAGGATGTCGCAACGGATGATGCCGCTGTCCCGGCGGAGGATGAAAACCTCGGCATGCAGGACGTGCAAGATTTGGTAACGGCCCTGTCCTCCGAGAAACACCCGGCAGCGAATTCAACCGGTACGATAACAAGCTCAACCACCAACCCAGCCATTCCGGCCACCCCGGCCATTCCGGGCAACCTGGGTAACCCGTCAACTCCGGCCATTCCGGCAACTCCAGCGGTCTCCGGCCAGGGAGAAACTGTTGCGCTTTCGCAGATTGCCGCCCAGGATATCATCGCCTCTTCTCCGGCGTCTCGGAATGATATATCGCCTGCCCTTGCCGAAGAAGCGTCACGGTCGACCGCACCGCCAAACGGGCAAAAATCGACAACCGACACCCTTCTTGCTCAATTGCAGCTACTTATTGCAAATAGTGATGAAAAAGGCACAGTTACCATTACCCGGGAGAATACTCCCTCACCCCCCGCCAATGGAGCCAGACCCACGCAGATGGCTTGGCTGCAACAGGTCGGAGGCAACAACGCAAATCCAGCCAATGTTACGGTTACCTCGCAATATTCCGAGGTGGCCACGGAATCTCCTCACGCTGTGCTTGCCGATGGCTGGAACACTCCCGCCGAAAAATCTGAGCAGGGAACCTCTTTGCGCCAGAATACGCAGCAGCAGTATTACGAAGCGAAGATCAATCTGCAGGCATTCGACAACAACGAGGGCTCGATGGCCCAGGATCGCCAGCAAGGCAATGAATCTTCCGCCCAGGGACAGCTGGCAGCGGCCGGGCAGACCTCATCGACCGCGACGCCCCTTACCGGCGATCAAACCAACACCTTTGCCCAATCCCTTGCCACGACGCAGCCCTCTTCCGTCCAGCCGGCAACGGATACTGCCAAAACATTGACTCTCCCATCGGGCACAGTGGTTCGCGAAGAAGAAGTCATCCAGCAGGTAATTGAACGTTTTCAGATTTCCAGAAAAACGCTCGACACCCAGATCAATATCAAACTGCATCCGGCCGAACTCGGCGAACTGAAGATCGATCTCACGGTAAAAGAGGGCTCGATTCGGGCGAATGTGGTGGCCCAGAGCCAACATGCCCAGGAAATCTTAGAGAAAAACATGACGAAACTGAAAACCGTGCTGGAAGAACATGGCTTCACCGTCGAAAACATCACGGTCAGCTCAAAACACGATCCACCAACCGATGCGGGTTTATTCGACCGGCAACTCTTCAGCCAGAATGACTATACTCCCCAGGCGAAAAAACGGCGGCATGAAGCCGAAGCCGCCTTCCGGTTCGATGAAGCCTTCATTCCCGCTCAACCGGCCACAACCGGGGTAAATGTGAAGATCTGACAAGGATACGCCATGAGCAGCTATATCGATTCGATCAATCAGGCAGCCACTGCTTCCACCGGTAAAACCACCCCGAAAAGCAGTGATGATGCCGTGATGGGCAAACAGGATTTTCTCTCCCTGCTGGTCGCGCAACTGCAGAACCAGGACCCTTTGAATCCTGACGACCCCACCGAATTCACAGCCCAGCTTGCCCAGTTCAGTTCGCTGGAACAACTCTTCACCCTCAATGAGAGCATGAACAGTCTGGTCGAGTCGAATGCCAATTCCGATCGACTCTCCACTCTCAGCACCATCGGCAAGGAAGTGGCGTACAACGGCGGCGAATTCAACTTTTCCGGCGAACCGGTGGAGATAGGCTACCAGCTTGACAGCCCGGCCTCGCAAGTAACCCTCAACCTGCAATTGAACGGCGTCACGGTCAAGTCCTTCACCGGCACGGAACTGACCGCCGGCAATCATTACCTTACCTGGGATGGTTTGAATAAGGACGGTGTTGCCGCCCCGTCAGGAAAATATAAGATCGTCTTGAGCGCCAAGGCCCCGGACGGGGAAAGCACCGGAATAGCACCGTTGATCAAGTCGGAAGTAACCGGCGTCGATCTTGGCGGTACCGGTGGCGGCACGCTCATCACCAAAGCCGGAGAAATCGCCTACAGTTCGGTGATCGGCGTCTATGATCCCGGCAGTAATGCCGATACCACCGCGACATCTGACAAAGCCGAAGAAACCGAAGAAGATGAAACCAAAACAAGCGGCGACCTCGCCGACTCCGCTGCCGATGCAGCAAAATCTGCGGCCGATGCAACCAAGTCGGTTGCCGAAGCATCAAAAAATGTGAACGAGATCCTGGAATGATCATGACGAATGGAACCATGCAGGTTTTCATATCTGACTCTTGTGAGGGAAAAAGGAGATAAGTATGGGTATTTCAAGTGCATTGTATAGTGGAGT
>MGTI01000003.1:0-11419 GCA_001799365.1 Desulfobacterales bacterium GWB2_56_26
GACGGGTCTGAACATTTCTGGACGGGTCTGAACATTTCTGCCAGAAGCCCCTTGATAATGGCCGGTTTTTTCTTTTTAGCGAAAGCCTTCAACGAACCGCCGATAACGATCTCTTCCGGCGTGAAATCGGTGCCAAACGGAAACGGCACGAAGTGACCGTCAGCCTGGAAAGGTTGCAATAATGCTTCGAGTTTCTCCGGATAATTCTGTTTATACTCGGGTGCAAGCTCAAAATCGGGAGCAAGTTTGCCATGACGTTTGGCTTCTTTGATCAGCTGATCCTGAAAACGCGAATCGGTGACCTTCAATATCTCTTCAATGATTCTTGAATCCGTTTTCCCCCTGACATCGGCAACGCCGTATTCCGTGACAATAATGTCCCTGAGGTGCTTCGGAATTGAGGTATGGCCGTAATTATAGACGATGTTGGACTTGATCTGGCCGCATGAATGCCTGGTACTGCGTATCATCATGATGAGTCTGCCGTCAGGCAGGGCATGGGCCATGGAAACAAAGTTATACTGGCCGCCGATACCGCTTACCACCCGTCCGCACTCGAGCTTGTCGGAGGTGATAGCACCGAAGACGTTGGCCATCATCCCGGCATTGACAAAGCGGCCGTCTTTTCTCTGCAGTGCACGGATTTCTTCGCCGCCGTAGAGCTGATTAACTTTCTCCACTCCCGACATACCGAACTGCATTCGCTCCTCTTCGCTCATGGAGTTGAGGGCGTCATAGAAGGCGCGGGGGCCGATGAAAAACGCGCCAAGAATTACCTTGCCCTGCTTGAGCTCACTCCCCAGCAGGGGTTTCAGCGCGGCTCTGTTTTCAGGACGGGCGAGGTCGGCGGAGACCCTGGTATCGCCACCCTGAATAATGCCGTCCTTGAATTCGAGCCCCTCTTTCAGGATGCCGTATTCGGTGAGCATCTTGAAATCTTTTTTGGTCAGTACCGGGTGTATCCCCTCCACTTCCAGCAGTTGTTCTATAATGTCATCCGGGATCTGGTCGGTGGCAAGTTTGCCGGCATTGATCAGTTTCATGATCGGAATGCTGTCATACACCTTCCGTTTTAAAACACCGCTCTTGTACAGCTGGTAGAAGGCATCGACAAACATCTCGGAAGAACCGTAAAGTCCCTGGTCAAACTCACCCGTCCCCCCTAGTTTATCTATTAATGTCTTGTATTTGTCGGCTATTCCCGTCGCTTTCAACACCCTGTTGTATTCTTCGTTTTCGTTCTGTCTCATGTTGAGGGCGGCGGCAATAGCGTCACCAAGGGCGCCGATGCCGACCTGGAGGGTTCCGCCATCTTTCACAAGCGCGCTGACATGAAGACCGATTGCATAGTCTCTGAGACTGACCGATTCCTTGGGAGGGCCGAACAGGGGGTAGTTGAATTCCGGTCCCTGGAGAAGCTGGTCGTAGAGGTCACCGTCCACGACTGCGTCGCCGTACATGAAGGGCAACTGGGTGTTCACTTCACCGACGATCGCGACCTTGCCGCCTTTGGCCCGCAATTTCTGCATCTCCCGTATTGCCTCGATACAGATATCCGTATTGCAACCCATGGAATACATGATTTTCCCGTCTATTTTCCGGCAGGTGATGAGTTGACCGAATACGTTGCAGCCGAAATCGATCGCATCGCGCACGACATGGGTGTAGTTCGAATTGAGGTGGTTTCTCTGCGCCGCCGGCGTCTGCATATAGCCGCCGGCCTTGTTGAAAAACTCGAAGATCTCGACATTTTTCGGTAGCCTTCCGCTTCGGAAGTCACGCATATAATCAAACTCGGGCGTCCCTCCGAATATTCTGTCGACGAGAGGCCCCATGAATCTTTTTTCAATTTCACTTTTGACCCTCGGCCGTTCCAAGGCGAGTGCAGTGACTATATTCAGTCTGATTGTCCTGTCTTCTTTCGCCCTTCTGTACAGCTCATTGATGAATAAAACCGGTTTACCCAGTGCGAGAGTCATGGCAAAACTGATGTCGTTGCCGATGTAATCAAGGACATCATCAACACTCTTCTTCACGTCGTTGTAAATCACACCTTTCTTTCCGTTCATCTATTCACCCGTAATAATTGAATTTTTTAGTAGCCTTAGAAATTCTTTTCTTGCGTTTTTAAGAAAGGAATTACGTGAGGTACTTATACCCCTTGCGGGGGTTAGTAGGTGACCCGACAGATCAATGGGTTGTTACATCTCCAGACTGAGTAAAATTCGCTATTCATTCCGCTGACGAAAAAGGGTGCGGATTTTTGTTCTCCTTATTGATAAACAAATCTTTATGCCAGACAGCATTGACCAGCGGCAAAGACATTAGACCAAACTCATCCTTCGAGCAACATTAATGTTTACGTAAACATGAAATTAAGCAGAAGGTGAAACAACAGAACTGCGGAGAGTTAGGTCGGCTTTCAGGGAAGGGTCACATCAACGTTCACGGCAACTTACATACCACGTTGTAGACATTCATCGGCAAATACCGGGAATAACCGCGAGAACAGCGACCGCCCTGCCGTGGAAAGAAGGTCCGCGATGCCGCCTCCCCAAACTGCATCGGGGCGGGCTCAAGATGGGACTCATGCCGGCAGCCGGCATGACGTTGTGGCGTCTCCTGCGTCATCCGGCAGAGCGTGTCAACGTCGGCCTGGAAGCCTCTGCCGTTATTTCCTGAGAAGCTGAACTATCGCCTCGGCAGCCGGTTTAGAGGAGGCCGGATTCTGGCCTGTCACCAGATTGCCGTCAACTTCGATATGCGGCTTCCAGGCATTGCCCTTGCTGAAGAGCCCGCCTTTATTGCTCAGCATATCCTCGATCATGAACGGTACGACCTCCGACATCTGGACCCAATTTTCTTCCCTGTTGGTGAAACCGGTCACTCGCTTTCCCTTCACCAGCGGAAAGCCGTCCGGACCTTTGGCATGAAGCAATGCCGCAGGACCGTGACACACACAGCCGATGGGCTTCTCCCGCATAAAAAAGGATTCGATCAGGGAAATGGAATTGTCGTCTTCCGCCAGATCCCAGAGCGGCCCGTGTCCGCCGGGATAAAAAATTGCATCGAAATCTTCCGGGTCAATCGTTTCCAGACGGACCGTATTGGCAAATCGTTCCTGAGCATCGGCATCGTCCTGAAACCGTCTGGTCGCCTCTGTCTGTGCGTCCGGATCGTCGCTTTTCGGATCGATCGGCGGTTGTCCGCCAGCCGGAGAAGCAAGAGTTACCTGCATGTCGTTGTCTTTGAAGACATAATAGGGAGCGGCAAATTCTTCGAGCCACAGGCCGGTCTTTTGGCCGGTGTTTCCGAGCCTGCCGTTGGAAGTGAGAACCATCAGGATCTTCATGGAAATCTCCTCGTTGTGTTGAAGTGCTTGAATCAGGTATGCGACAGGGACCTGGCTTTTACATTAAGCACATCGCCGCATGACGTCCAGATGCCGTGGTTGGCAGGCGAGGCGGGAGTTGGGAGAGGCGGTTGGAGTCCGTGAATTCCGGACGACAATGGCAGGGGAACCGCCGAGAATGTCTCGGCGGTTCCGCAAAGGCTTTCACCTCATCGCATCATATTGGGCAAATAGAGCACAATCTGCGGAAAAATCGTGACCAACATGGTCGAGAAAGCCATAAGGAGGAAGAAGGGGGCGGTATCTTTGGCAATGGTGAACACATCGTCGCTGTTCAGCGAGCTGATGACAAAGAGGTTGAAGCCCACCGGCGGCGTAATCTGGGCGAGTTCGATCATCAGCACCAGATAGATGCCGAACCAGACGGTATCGAAGCCGGCGGCGGTGATGAGCGGCAGGACGATGGGTGTGGTCATGACGATCATGGAAAAACCGTCGACCAGGCAACCGAGCACGATATACAGGGCAGTCAGGATAATGATGAGCATATAAGGCGATAGCCCCATCTCCGAAACGAACAGCGTCAGCTGGCGGGTAATCCCCAGATACCCCACCACCACCGACAGGTAGGAGGCGCCCAGAACGATCAGCATGATCATGGAGGTGGTTTTCACCGCTCCCATCAGGCTGTCCCGGAAAACCTGCCAGTTCATGCTCCTGGTCATAAAGGCAAAAAGGATCGAGCCGACCACCCCGACGACACCAGCCTCGTTGGGTGTGGCCCAGCCGGCATAGAGACTGCCCAGTACCAGAAAAATCAGGATGACGACCGGCAATATCTCCGGGATCGCCTGCAAGCGCTGCAGCCAGGAGTGGTGCTCGGCTCCCGCCGGGGCCAGATGCGGCGACATGGTGCACCGTCCCATGATATAGAGGCTGAATACAGCAGCGAGCAATAATCCCGGGATAATCCCGGCGATGAACAGCTTGCCGATGCTGACGTTGCCGATGATGCCGTAGACCAGCATCATCATGCTGGGCGGGATCATGAAACCGAGGGTGCCTGCGCCCGCAAGAGAGCCGACGGCCAGGCTTTTATCGTAGCCGCGCTTGGCCAGCTCCGGCACGGTGATCTTGCCCACCGTCGCCGTGGTCGCGGCCGAAGAACCGCTGACAGCGGCAAAGAAAGTACAGGCCAGGATGTTGACGTGGAGCAGCCGGCCGGGGATCCGGTCCATCCAGGGGGTCAACCCCTTGAACAGGTTTTCGGAGATCCGGCTGCGAAAGAGGATCTCGCCCATCCAGACAAACATCGGCAGGGCCAGCATGGCCGAACCGCTGGTGTTGTTCCAGGCCGCGGTCGCCATGATCGAGCCGAACGGCAAGTCGGTGAAGCAAATAAAACCGCCGAAACCGACGAGAAAAAGGGACAGGCCGATCCAGACGGTCCCCCCCATGAAAAATACCAACAACGCACCCAGGGTAAGTGAAATACTTGCCAGTTCCATTACAATCCTCCGTGGTTACCTTCCCAGGTCCGCTATCTCTTCATGAATGGTCAGCCCGGCGGTATCGCCTTTGATCACCAGGATGGTTTTCAGGAATTCCGCCAGAAACTGCAGGGTCAGGACGAATGCCCCGAACGGCATGAAAAATTGGGGGATTGACAGGTACGTTTCGGATACCTGCATCGATTGGGAGCCGGTCATCACGGAGTCCCAGAACAAGGCCCAGGTGTAATACGTCAGAACGGCGGAAAAGACGGTACCGGCCCCGTAGCAGAAGAGATCGAGGTACTCCCGCCGTCTGCCCGTGACGATCTTGTGGATAAAGGTCATGCGGATATGGCCTTTCTCCCGCAGGGTGTACGCGAGACCGCAGAAGGTCATGCCGCACATCAGGTAGCCCGAATACTCGTCGGTGATAAATAAAGTGCTGTCCAGGCCGCTGCGGAGCACTATCTCAAGACCGGTGAGCACCACACCGAGACAGAGCAGAAGACCTGCAAAGCCTCCGCATGCCCCCGAGATTACATCTATTATGCGAATAAGCCGTTTCATATTGCCATCCATACCGGCTGGACCGCCCGCCGGAATGCAGGCGGCCAGCCACACGAGTTATCTTTTCACTTTCTTCAAGAATTCCTCATACATTGCCTTGGCATCGGGGCTTGCACTCTTCAGCCAGTCGGTCCTGATCTTCTCGGTGACCACCGCGATCTCCTTCTGGAAATCGGCGGAAACCGGAACCGTCTCGATGCCGCTCTTGACGCACAGCGCCTCTTTTTCGCGGTCGAGTTCGACCACCTTGTTCCACATGATCTCCTCCATCTCGCGACCGGCGGCGACCAGGGCGTCCTGGGTCTTCTTGTCGAGTTTGTTGAAGGCCTTCATGTTGACGTTGATCATGTCGGTGGCGATGGTGATATTGAGGGGTTCGTAGTATTTCAGCACCTCCCAGAACTTGGCGTCGACGGCGGTGGGCGTCGAGGTGATCACCGAATCGATGACTCCCATGGCAAGCGACGAATAGACCTCGCTGAAGGCGAGAGCATACGGGGTGCCGCCGGTGGCCTCGACCACCAGGGCGCCGTTCTTGTCATAGGTGCGGGTCTTCAGTCCCTTCATTTCGGCAACCGACGTAACCTTGTTCTTGGTCCACAACCCCGCTCCCGGCCAGGGGGAGATGAACAGGATCTTCTGCCCCCATTTTTCCGCGGCCCGGTCGAAATAGGGCCGGGCGGTATCGTTCAGCACCTTGGCCTCGGCAAAATCCCGCGCGAGAAACGGCAACGTGACGATTTCAAAGACCTTGTCTTCGCCGGCCACGCCGCTGATCAGCATGTCGGAGAGCGGCACCAGCCCGTCGCGGACCACCTTCAGCAACTCAGGTCCTTTAAAGCCCAGGGCCCCGCCGCTGTTGACAACGATCTCCAGTTCTCCGCCGGTCTTTTCCTTCACCTTGGCGGCGAACTCGTCGAGGGCCAGGGTCTGGTGGTTGCTCGGGGGCCAGACCGAATTGGCGTTCCAGGTGGTTTTTGCCTCGCTGTTCATCGCGGTCAAGCCGGTGGCCAGAATGCAGGCCAGCGCCAGGTGCAGCATCTTCTTCATGGGGGTCCTCCTTTCTTAGGGATTGCGTGATCGATGGTTTCCGTCTGCCGAGGGAGAGCCATTGCCCTTCCGTTACCAACAAAAAGCAAATACAGTGCCGCTTGGCAGTGGTCACGAATACTTTTAATACGTTGTTATTCCCTATAGATACTGAGAAAGAAAGCGCGGGAGCAGAAAGGCGGATTCTCGTTTCCAAGAAACGATTCCATCTTTCGAGAACGACGGAGGATTTCAGGAAGGCTTGAACAGGGAAAGGTGATATTTTTTCAGGAGGTCGTATAGCCGGGCCTGGGAGATTCCCGCCAGACGGCAGGCCTTTTCCCGACTGCCCTGGGCCTTTTTGACCAGGACGGCAAAATACTGGCGCTCAAGACTCTCTCGAAAATCGGCAAGAGTGAGGAGGTCGCCGGATTCCTGCGGGCCATCTTCCGGGCCAAAGGCGGTCGTCGGCAGTTGCTGCCCGGCATCGAGAAACGATGCCCGATATTCCGGGGGAAGATGCTTCGGATGGAGGGTCGGATCGTTGCCCGCCGAGGCCAAGGCAAATTCCAGCACGTTGATGAGTTCCCGGACGTTGCCGGGCCATTCGTAGGTGGCGAGGATCTTCATGAATTCAGGTGAGACACCCTTTACCCCGGTACCGTAATTCTTGCCGATCTGGTGGATCTTGTGGACGGCGATCTCCTGCAGGTCGCGGTCCCGCTGGCGGAGCGGCGGCAGTTTTATTTCGATGGCCCGAATCCGGTAGAGCAGGTCTTCGCGGAATGTGTTCTCCCGGACCAGTTGCGTAAGGTCCCGGTTGGTCGCGGCCACCAGCCGGAAATCGACGGCGATCTCCCTGCCGCCGATCGGCCGGACCTTTTTTTCCTGCAAAGCTCTCAACAGGGCCTTCTGGATGGAGAGCGCCAGGTCGCCGATCTCATCGAGGAAGAGCGTTCCGCCGTCGGCCTGGCGGATCAGCCCGTCCCGCCTCATCTCCGCCCCGGTAAAGGTCCCCTTCTCGTAGCCGAAGAAACTGGCCTCGGCGAGCGACTCCGGGATGGCCCCGCAGTCCACCGCGACAAAGGCGCCGGCCGCCCGTTTGCTGTTGTCGTGGATGGCGCGGGCGAATAGTTCCTTGCCGGTGCCCGTCTCCCCGGTGATCAGGACGCTCGCCGTGGTCACCGAGGCCTTGGCCACCTCGTCGAGGCTGCACTGGATGGCGTGGGAGTTGCCGATGATTCCCGTCCGGTTGAGGGCAACCGGGGGCTTGGCAGCCGCCTTCTCCTTCCGGTACTCCAGGGCTCTCAGGATGGGCAGCGAGACCTCCTCCATGGTAAAAGGCTTCTGGATGTAGTCCCAGGCCCCGTATTTAAAGGCGATTTTTGCGCCGCGGATATCGCCGGTGCCGGTAATGATGATGACCTCGGGCCGGCTTTCGGTCTTCAGGAGCTCGGGCAGGAGCGTCAGGCCGTTCCCGTCCGGCAGGTCGAGGTCGAGCAGGATGATATCGCAGGGGGTGGCGGTTGCGAGCTTTCTGCCCTCACTTACCGTATGGGCAACGACGGGAGAATAGCCCTGGGCGTCGAGGATATCAGCCAAAAACTGACCGATCTTCGGATCGTCGTCGATGATGAGTATATGGGTCACGCGGCATTGGGGGTCGATTTCGATTTCAGGGCCTTCTGGATGGCCTCGGTCAGTTCCCGGGCGAGCATCGGTTTCAGCAAAATAGCACATATATCCAGATTCTGCTTCATCTCGTCATCGATCCCTTCCTTGAACCCGGTGGTGAGGATGACAGGAATCCGGGGATTCATCATCTTGATTTTCTTCGTCAGTTCGAGGCCCGTCATCTTCGGCATTGCCACATCGGAAACCACCAGATCGAAACGGGCCGGATCCTCTTTGAAGATCCGGAAGGCAGTGAGACCATCGGCGGCGGTCACCACGGTATAACCGAGCTGCTCGAGGATCTCCTTACCGGTTCGGACAAAACCCTCTTCGTCGTCGACCAGCAGGATTTCCGCGCTGCCTGCCTTCAGCGATCGGCGCGGGATACCCTGCCCGTCCCGGCTCTCGCCCGCCAGTTTAGGCAAAAACACGTGGAAGACTGTCCCCTGCCCCGGTTGGCTTTCAACTGTAATTGCCCCGCCCATGTCGCTGACCAGGCCATGAATCACAGCAAGCCCCATGCCGGTGCCCTCGCCGCGGGTCTTGGTGGTGAAAAAGGGCTCGAAAATTCGCTCCTGAATCTCGGGACTGATGCCGTGACCGTTATCGATAACGCTGAGCTTCATGTAGCTTCCCGGCGCCAGCCGGTCAAACCCGTCGTTTTCGCCGGCGACGACGATCTCAGCCAGCAGGATTTCCAGCACCCCGCCCCGCTGGCGCATGGCATGGGCGGAGTTGGTGCAGAGATTCATGACAATCTGGTGAATGTGAGTCGTATCGGCCCAGACCGTGCCGTCGTCGACCTGAAAGGTCCGCTTGATCTCGATCATCGCCGGCAACGAGGCCCGCAGGAACTTGATCGTCTCCTTGATGATCGGCCCCAGGCAGATCGCCTGCTTTTTTACCTCGGTCTGACGGCTGAAGGTCAGCATCTGCTTGATCAGGCTCCTCGCCCGAAGGCCCGCATCGAGGATCTCGTCAAAATAGCTCTCGACGCTCTGCCCTCTTGCGTAGCGCATCTTGGCGGCCTCGGCAAAGCCGAAGATGGACGCGAGGATATTGTTGAAATCGTGGGCGATCCCACCGGCGAGGGTGCCGATCGCTTCCATCTTCTGGGCCTGGCGCATCTGTTTTTCGAGGTTGTTGCGGACGGTAATGTCCTCGATGATCCCTTCGATGTACTGCGGCCTGCCCTGTGGGTCGGCAACCACATGGGCGGTCACCAGGCCCGCCAGGGATCGGCCGTCGCGCTTGACGAACTCGATTTCGAGCCCCTTGACCGTACCTTCCCGGAACAGCATCTCCAGGACCATTTCCCGCATCTGCGGGTCCCGATATATCTGCTTCACCGTTTTTTCGGTGAGGTCGTCGATGCTCTTGAATTCCAGCATCTTGACGAATGCCGGATTGACCATGAGATACCTGCCGTCGTATTCCGCGGAGGAACGAAAGACGCCGACCGGCAGCTCTTCGACCAGCTGCTGATACCGTCTCTCGCTTTCGCGCTGCGCCTTTTCCGCCTGCTGCCGGTCGACGATTTCGTTTTCGAGCTGACGGTTGGCTTCGACCAGGGATGATTCGCGTTCCTTGACCCGGTTGGCCATATAATTGAATTTATCGAGGATTTTAGCGATTTCGAAATGTTCGAAATCACTGTCCTGCTCACTGTAATTGCCGGCGGAGATCCTTTCGATCCTGGTCATGAGATGGTTGAGGGGCTTACCCACCAGCCGGCTGAAGAGCCACGAATTGGCGATCATCAGCCCGAAGACGACAAAGATAATCGGCAGCATCGACCGGAACAGCATCTGGTAATTGTTTTTCTGGTAGAGCCGCTTGGTAAAGCCCAGTTCCACCGTACCGACCAGCACCTCGTTATGGTAGACCGGCTTTCTGTTGACGACGAGGTTCGGTTCATGCTCGTTGACCATGCTGAACAGAATCTCCCCCTCTTCGCTGGCCACCCGGAGCTGGGAAACGACCTCGTTCTTGGAAAATGTGTCGCAGATACTCGCGATCCAGTCCCGATCCACATTCCAGAGCGGCAACTGCAGCGTGTCGGCAAGGTAGGATAAGTATTCGGAATGCTTGTCGAGCGAGTTTTTTTTCGATTCGTAGGAGTAGAACCAGAGGCTGAAGACGCTGGTCACCGCAAAAATCGCGAGAACGATCAGGATAAGCTTCCGGGTAAGATCCCTGGAAAGTGTTTTAGGGGAATGAGTGTAAGCAACCATGCCGAACTTCCTCGTTTTATGGCCCGGGCTGTTGCCCTTTTTCCTTCCCGGATTCGGCGGAAGGATCTCCGAACGGGAGAATGAGCCCGTGCTTCCGTAATATTTGCTCATATTCCCCGGTCGATTTCAACGTTTTCAGTTGATCGTCAAACGCCAGGCGTACGCCATGAAGATCCCTTTTTCGCGAAAAGGCGATAAAGCTCGGCAGGCTTTCGATCATCTGCGGCAATCGTTCCACCTGAGCCGCAACCCCCATCTGTTGTATCGTCGACTCGGCGACATAATAGCTGCTGGGCAAGAGATCGATCCGGCCCTTGACCAGCTTGCCGAAATTATGGGCCAGTTGATTGGCCTTGTCCAGCCGGATGAACTGGCGGTAGCGGTCGAATTCCTGACCGTAGCTGATGGTCGAAACAATACCGATCCGGGCATCCCGGATCGAAGCGATGTAGCCGTCGAAATCGACCGGACTTCCCTTTTTTTTATAGAAGTAAATTTCCTGGTCGAACAGGATCTCTTCCGAATACTCCAGGAACTTCTCCCGTTCACTGTTACGGTAGGCGGTGAAAATCGCGTCCGCCTTGCCGCCGGCAACCATCTGCATGGCCCGCGTCCAGGGCAGCACGCGGATATCGACATTGTGACCCAGTTGTGCCATGACGGTACGGACGATTTCCACCACCCCGCCCTCGGCCTCCTGCCGGTCGTTTTCATACTCGAGCGGCGGAAATTCCAGGGTGACGAAGCGAAAGTCGGCCGCAAGCCCCCGGCCGCCGGCCAGGACCAGGGTGCATTGCAGCAGCAGGCAAAGAAGAATTGTATTTCGCATAGTCAACCGCATTCCGGATACAGATCAGCGAACCCGGCAAAAGCATCCCCCTCTTCGGCAAGGCATTGCCGCTGCAGGGTACGAACCTCATCGGTGAGTTCGATGAGCCTCTTTATCCGCTCAACGAGCAGTTGCCGTTTTCTTTTCAGCTCGTAGGCGCCGGCCAGATCGATGCGTTGAAAGCGGATGGTGCTGCCGGGGATCGCCTGGCCGATAGAATCGAGATCGCCGGAGATGACCG
>MGTI01000003.1:11435-11587 GCA_001799365.1 Desulfobacterales bacterium GWB2_56_26
GGGGACGCTCGCTTCCGAGATGATGCTGGTTGGTTTGCCCGGTTTCTGCCGGATGACGGGGCCCGTGAGACGATAGCCCATGCGGTTGGCGTCATGGCTCACCTGGAATTCGGCGTTGAAGAAGGTCGTTAGTCCCTCGGTAAAGTAATCGT
>MGTI01000003.1:11593-15858 GCA_001799365.1 Desulfobacterales bacterium GWB2_56_26
GACCGGGAATGGCCCGCAGAATGAGAGAATCCCGATACTGCGGCACCAGTTCCGCGGGCAGCCGTCGGGACGCCGGCAAGAGCGGACCGGCGCCCCGGGCGATCCGGTCGTCTTTGCGCAGGGGACGACCATAGAGGCCGCCGATGCCGGCACCGAGGTAACAGGAACGGCTGCCCATCACCTTCGGCACCTCGATCCCACCGCTGACCGCGATATAGCCCCGGCAGCCGGACCGAGCCTGGCCGATGGCAAGCACATCGCCCGGTTTGACCCGAAAAGATGCCCAGTTGGCTACCGCCGCCCCGTTCAGTGTCACCTCCATATCCGCTCCGGTAACCGCCACATCGGCCTGGTCGAGCACGACAAAGGAAGGTCCTGCCACCGTACATTCCAGGACCGCCGCCTTTTCGCTGTTGCCGACCAGAAGATTGGCCAGTCGGGCGGCAAAGGAATCCATGACGCCGGCGATCGGCACGCCGTAGCTCAGGTAGCCGTAACGTCCATTATCCTGAACGGTGGTGAGAAGCCCCGGAGAGATAACCTTCAAAAGCTGCATAGCCATGTACATATATTCCGCCTTTGCCGATCGTGCGTTACAGGTGCATGGGGCGCACGTCGATGTTCCGCTGTTCCAGTTCCCGGCGGATGGTCCGCACCATCTCAACCGCATGGGGATTGTCGCCGTGGACGCAGAGGGTCTGGGCGGCAAGTTCTATGCGCTCACCGTTCACCGCCTCAATGCACCCTTCGGTCGCGATCTGCACCGCTCTTTCCATCACCTGTTCGGGATCGGTAATCACCGCTCCCGGGCTTTGCCGGGGAACAAGTGTCCCTTCCGGCGTGTAAGCCCGATCGGGAAAGGCCTCATAGGCGATGGCAAGACCCACCCTGCGGCCCGCCTCGGCCATCACCTGCCCCTTCTGCCCGGCGAGCGTCACAAAAATCAGCTCGCGGCCCACGCTGCCGATTGCCTCGGCCACGGCCATGGCGGTCTCCTCGCTTTCCACCGCGGTGAGATAGAGGCTGCCGTGGGGTTTGACGTGGGTGAGCTTCACTCCGCTCGCCCGGCAGAAGGCATCGAGCGCGCCGATCTGGTAGATGAGGTAGCATTTCAGCTCGTCGAGGCCGACCTTCATGGCCCGCCGGCCGAAACCCAGGAGGTCCGGGTACCCCGGATGAGCGCCGCAGTTGATGCCGTGTTGCGCCGCCAGCTTCACCGTTTTGTTCATGACCAGCGGGTCGCCGGCGTGCCAGCCGCAGGCAATATTGGCGGAAGTGATATAGGGCATAACCTCTTCGTCCATGCCCAGTTTATAGACACCGAAGCTTTCGCCCAGATCACAGTTCAAATCGATGGTTTTTTTGTTCATGATGTACACATGTTCCTTGAATTTCTCACATATTTTCGCTTTTGGCCGTAGGGGCGAATCTTGTATTCGCCCGAATCACATGGTCTTCCTTTTGCTTCTGTGGGTTCCGCCGACTCAAAGGGCGAAAAATTTTTCGCCCTTACGGGCTCTCCCCGTCGTTGCTGGCCAAGGCGGCAAATTCTTCCTCATCGATCGGCTTGAATTTCAGAATATTGCCGGCACTGAGGAGAAACGGCCGGTCCCTGCCGTAATCGAAGAGCTTCGCCGGTGTCCGGCCGATCAGCTGCCAGCCGCCGGGGCTCTCGATGGGATAGACCCCGGTCTGGCCGCCGGCGATACCTACCGATCCGGCCGGCACCCGCTTGCGCGGCGATTCGAGCCGCGGGGTGTGCAACGACTCCGGCAGTCCGCCAAGAAACGGAAAACCGGGCGAAAAGCCGAGCATATAGACGAGATATTCCGGGCCGCTGTGGAGACGGATAACATCCTCGGTGGCAAGCTGGTGCGTCTCCGCGACAAAGGCCAGGTCCGGGCCGAAGCGGCCGCCGTAACAGACCGGCAACTCAACTATTTCCGCGGTCGGCAGGATTATCTCGCCGCTCTCTCGGAACAGCCCGTCGAGTTCCTCCCGCAATCGGTCGAAAGAAGTCACAAAGGGGTCATAGAGGAGGGTGATCGACCGGTACGCCGGCGAAAATTCCACAACCCCTTCGAGCCGGGCCCGGTCGAGAGCCAGCAGCATCGCCCGTATCCGTCCATGGATCGCAGGCGAGATGGTTTCGCCGAACTCCATCAGCATTCCCTGGTCCCCGGCCAGGCGGAAAAGCGGCCTGTCATACAACGTTGTCGTCATCGCGCATCCTGAAAGTTGGTTTTGCGGTATTTTTCCAGTACTTGTTCATGATCAAAAAACATGCCACAGCTGTTGAATTATTTTCTTCATAAATACAGAATATTACATCAATCACCGAGGACGGGACCAACGGGATATTCTTCTTTTCAAGAAACAGTTCTTCATTCCGATAATAAAGCCGTCGATCCCGGGCAACCTTCCGATCTGTTCGCGGAGAGTTGGCCACTGTTCTTTTCAACCAAATTGACGAAATGCTCAATGTACAATAACCATCGGTAAAATATAAATATTTTGATTGGACTCCCGGTTCCGGCCCTGCGGTATTTGATGAAATCGTCAAAATATTTTTTAGCGGCAAGCTCCTTGCTCATCCCGCCAAACGACCCGACTCTCTCCTCTACACAGCAATTATATATTTTTATCATATCGTTAGCCAATATTGAAACTAGCTTCCCGTGCTTTTAGCTCATCCGGTATGTTTTTTGCTTCATTTCAGACCCAGCCGTGCCGCCCCGCAGGAGTCGTCCGCGGGCGCAGGCCCGGCAACATCAGAAATCCATCCGGGGCAGATCCGGAGATTTTCAACAAACGAGAACAAGAGGTTGGCTTTATGGCGAAAAAGAAGCTCAGGGAGCTGGCGATCAACCGGGACTGGTGCAAAGGCTGCGGCATCTGCGTCAGTTTCTGTCCCAAGAAGGTCCTGGAGTTGGACTCCATGGAAAAGGCTATTGCGGCGCGCCCGGAAGAGTGCATCTGCTGCAGTCTGTGCGAACTGCGCTGCCCCGATCTGGCAATCGAGGTGCGGACGGAGGAAGGTGACGACCATGACGAGTAAAAGTAAAAAAGAAATCAAATTCATCCAGGGCAACGAGGCCTGTGTCGAAGGGGCACTCTACGCCGGCGTGGAATTCTTTGCCGGCTACCCGATCACCCCGTCGACCGAGATCGCCGAACTTCTCGCTGGCCGGCTGCCGGAGCAAGGCGGCAAATTCATCCAGATGGAGGACGAGATCGCCTCGATGTGCGCCATCGTCGGCGCCTCGCTGACCGGCCGTAAGGTCATGACCGCCACCAGCGGTCCGGGCTTTTCGCTGAAGCAGGAGGCCATCGGCTACGCCTGCATGGCGGAGATTCCCTGCGTCATCGCCAACGTCCAGCGCGGCGGCCCGTCCACCGGCAACCCGACCCACGTCGGCCAGGGCGACATCAACCAGGCGCGCTGGGGGACGCACGGCGACCACAACATCATCGCACTCACCGCCTCCAACCATCAGGACGTCTTTTCGATCACCGTCGACGCCTTCAATATGGCCGAGACCTACCGGACTCCGGTCATCCTGCTGTTCGACGAGGCGGTGGGGCATCTCCGCGAGAAGCTGGTCATCCCTGAAGCCGGCGAACTGCCCATCGTCGACCGGCTGCGAACCTCGGTCCCCAAAGGGGTCGACTACTACCCCTACCTGCCGCGGGAAGACGGGCGCTTGCCAATGTCCGATTTCGGCGGCCACCATCGCTACAACGTGACCGGCCTGTTCCACGATATGTGGGGCTTTCCGTCCAACAACCCGAAGGTGGTGAACGAACTGCTCCGCCACCTGGTCGACAAGATCGACAACAACATCCAGGCCATCACCCGCTACAAGGAACATTGCATGGAAGGGGCCGAATATATCCTCATCTCCTACGGCTCATCCGCCCGTTCGGCCATCCACCTGGCCCAGAACCGGCGGGCGAAAGGCGAGAAGATCGGGGTGCTCGAACTCCAGTCGATCTGGCCTTTCCCCGCTCAGATGGTGCGGGAGAAGTGTCGAGGCGCGAAAGCGGTGCTGGTCGTGGAAATGAACATGGGGCAGGTCATGGCCCAGGTGAAGGCTGCGGTCGACGAACCGGGGCGGGTATTCCTGGCCAACCGAATCGACGGCAAGCTGGTGACACCATCGGATATCAAACAACTCCTGCGGGTAATCCAGGGGAGGGGAGTGTGACATGGCTGTAAAAGAATATTTGCGCGAACGGTTTTTCCCCCATATGTGGTGTCCCGG
>MGTI01000004.1 GCA_001799365.1 Desulfobacterales bacterium GWB2_56_26
CTGCCGGTTCGGGTTCGGCTGGGGTGGGGGCGCTTCCTTTAACCTTGACCGTGATCGGACTGCTGGTCCTGGTGACGTACTCTTTCCTGGCAGGATCGAAATAGCTGAAGGAAAGGGCGGGGATTTCCGCAACGGCCGGGTCGCGGGCGACGATCGCCTGCTCGAAGCGCTTGGTGCCGCTCGTCCCGTGATCGGCATGGTCGTTCGTGAAGGTGGCGGTCGGACTGTAGGTCTTCCAGTCGGGGATGTTGGGGAAGGCCGGCGCTTCGACCCGGTCGAAATTGCCCTGGCCGGAGATCGCCATGGTGAGAGTCAGCGGTTCGCCGACCTCGATCTCCCGGCTATTGGCGGAAACCTGCAGGTCGAAATTGCCGATGGCGCCGGAAAAACCTTCCGGCCGGCCGGCGGCGGGCAAGGGCACGACATTGAAGAAGACCGGCGGACTGGTCACGGTAACGGGCCTGCGCTGATAGCCGCCGAAGACGCTGTCGAAAAACGGGTCGTTGAACATCGGGTCGTCGAACATTCCGCCGCCGAAAAGCCGAGAAGATCTCTTTTGGGGCACGAGCAGCGATGCCTCCAGGGAAAAGCTGAGCTGGTGCCGGCCTTCCTTGATACCGGCAAGCGTCGTCTCCCAGGTCAGGACATTGTAGGTCTCGCCGCTCACGGCCTCCCGGGTTTGCATCGGCTTCTCCCGCAACTGCGGCATAACCACACCGTCACCGGTCATGGTCACCAGCGAACTGATGTCGGTCCGGTATCTCTCCTTGAAATAGGCCTTGATCGTGACCGGAACGATTTCCCCGGGGTAGTGGTCGCCGGTTTCGGAGACGCGGATAAAGCCCGCCTCCTCTTCCGCCTGCGACCGGCCTGGCGAAACAGCGGTACCGGCGGAGCTGCCGGAACTGCCTTTGCCGGCCGCCGCGGGAGTGACCTCGAAGCTCATCGCTTTGGTCACGGCACTTTCGCCGCCAACCTTCACCTTGATCGGCGGAATGGTATAGACACCCGGTTTTTCAGCCCGAATCAAATAATTGCTGGTGGAAGAGGTAGAAATAGCGCCGTTTATGACACTCATCTGACTGGCCTGCCCCCTGCCGGTGAAGGCGATCCCCTCGATTTCCGGCAGCTCGATGGTCGAATGTCGCCCCGAGCCGTTGACGGTTATGCTCAGCATCGCCCCCTGATCGACGGGAAAGGCGAGGTGGCTGAGGGAGGCTTCCACCGAGAGACCCGCGGCGGCCTCGTTGCCGCTGCCGCAGAGTATCGTCAGCCCCAGAAGAAATTGTAGAAGAATAAGAGGTAGTCGCATTACCAGTCCCTGTCCGTTTTATCCATGGTACGCCCGGAAGGCACAAAATTCAATTCGCCCTCTTCCTGTTTCAGGGCATTGAGCATCCGCTCCGCCTCCTCTTTGGTCATCTTGCCCAGTTGCCGGCGCTCGGCATCCCTCATCGACTGCTCGGCGGACGTGGCTTCCTGCCGGTCTGTCGGATCGGCCGCCGGGGCCGACTGTTTTTCGTCATTGTCTCCCTCTTTGGCTCCGTCCTTCTTGTCGCCCTCACCGCCTGTCTTGTCCGACTGCTGGTCTTCCTGCTGTGCGGCCGACTGATCGGATTTATCCTTTCCCGAAGCATCCTCTTCGGGCGACGACTGCGGCTGCTCCTGCTGCCCTTCCTCCTTGCGGTCTTCCTGCTTGTCGGTTTGCTGCTGCTTGTCCTTGTCGGCTTGCTGCTTCTGCCGTTTCAGTTCTTCCTCCAGCTGGGCGAGCTGTTTCGTGACCAGCTCCTTGTTATGGGTGGCATCTTCGTCGGCGGGATTCAGTTCCAGCACCGACTGCAGGGAAGTGAGGGCCTGCCGCCACTGGTCGGCTGCGGCCTGCGGATCGGCCTGGCGCATCTCCGCGCCTTTCCGGTAGTGGCTGTTGCCGCGGTTGTAATAGGCCTTCTTCTGCAGCTCGATATCCTCGCTCTGCAGCGCCTTGTTGAAGGCCTCGATGGCGGCGTCATACATGCTGTTCTTGTAGGCGGCGGTGCCGTAATTATACTGCAGTTGCACGTTATTAGGGGACTTTTCCAAGAGTTTGCCGTAATATTCGGAGGCCGCCAGGTAGTCGCCGCGGCGGTAGGCATTTTCGCCATCCGCCCCGTAGCTTCGGGTGCCGAAGAACGGAACGAGCAGGAGAAAGAGGACCATAACCTGAGCCTTCCTTTTCATCAAGCGGCGGAGCGCCTCGCGCAGCGGGACCGGCCGTGTCTTTTTCCGTTCGCCGATCAGCATTTCCGCGATCAACATGATGGCCGCCAGCGCCAGCGGCCACTCGAACCGTTCGATGGGGACCTTGTGCCGCCGCTCGGCCAGCTCCTCCTTGGGGATGAGGGCGAGTTTCTGCCGGTAGATCGTTTCGAGACCCTCACCTGCACCGAGGGGGGCATAGAGGCCGCCGCTCTTTTCGGCGATGGCCGAGAGGGTCTTCTCATCGAGCCGGGAGGTGACGAAGTTGCCGGTCGGGTCCTTGACGAAGCCCTGCCCGCCGCTGCCGCCGAGGGGAATCAGTTCACCCTGTTCGGTGCCGACGCCGACGGCATGGATGGTGAGACCCTTTGCCGCCGCTTTCTCGGCGGCTTCTACCGCATCGCCTTCGAGGTTTTCCCCGTCGGTGACGATGATGAGAATCTTGTGATTGGCTGCATTGCCGAGCACTTCCATGGCGCGGTCGATGACCTCGACGATATTGGTGCCGCCCTTCGGGATGAGCTCGGTATTCACGGCCGACAGCGACTGTTCAAAGGCGTCGTAATCCAGGGTCAGCGGGCACATGAGATAGGCGGTGCCGGCAAAGGGCAGGAGCCCCACCCGGTCCCCATCCAGCCGGCGGACGAAATCGAGGATGGCGAGATGCGCCCGCTTCAGTCGATTGGGTTTTACGTCCTCGGCGAGCATGCTCTTCGAGGTGTCGAGGGCAAAGAGTAGGTCGATACCCTTGCGTTTCACATCCACCCACTGCTCGCCGTACTGCGGACGGGCTAAAGCGGCAAAAGCAAACAGGACCGCCAGTAGGATGAGCAGGTTTTTGGCTCGTCTTCTGCCGGTCGAGATGTTGCCGGTCAAGCGGCCGATGAGCTGATGGGCGACGAAGCGTTCCAGGGCCGCCCGTCGCTGCTTTTCCAGATAGCGGAAAAAGAGGGCCAGCCCGATGCAGGCGAAGAGTCCCGCGAGCAACCAGAGCGGTTGGGCGAAAGTCAGCATTTTCTCTCCATGGTCACGGCAGTTTTTTCCTGCTCTGCAGGATATCGAGACCCAGCAGAATCAAAGCGGCAAAAATCATCAGAGGAAAGAGTTCCCGGTGCAGCTGAAACTTTTTGATGCTCCGGGTGGTTGTCTCCATCTTATTGATATCTTCGTAAATCTTGGCAAGAGATGAGGTGTCGGTGGCGCGGAAATAGACCGCACCGGTCTTTTCGGCAACCCCCTTCAGGGTCTCCTCGTCGATATCGACTTTCACCATCACCAGCCTGCGGCGGCCGTAATTGTCAGTCACCGGCTGAGGAGCCTCGCCGCGGGTGCCGGCGCCGATGGTATAGACCTTGATGTTCAAGGTTTCCGCCGCCTCGGCGGCGAGCAAGGGCGGTACGCTGCCGGCGTTGTTCATGCCGTCGGTCAGCAGAATGAGAATCCGCGACTTGGCCTTCTGATCGCGCAGCCGGTTGGTGCCGCTGCCGATGGCCGAACCGATCGCCGTGCCGTCTTCCACCATGCCTACTTCAATCGATTCCAGGCGCTTGCGCAACCATTCGTGGTCGAGGGTCAGGGGGCTGACGAGATACGGCCGGCCGCCGAAGGCGAGCAGGCCGATCCGGTCGTTGGGCCGCTGTTCGATGAATTCGTCGACCACCTTCTTGACCACCGCGAGGCGATTGACTTGTTTGCCGTCCAGGGTGAAATCCATCGCCTCCATCGAGCCCGAGACGTCGACCGCAAGCAGAATGTCGATGCCGCTGGCCTCGATCTCGGTGGTGCTGCTGCCCAGCTGCGGGCCGGCGAGAGCAAGGATCAGGAGAGCCAGCACGCCCAGCCGCAGCAGCAGCCGGATTTTCCCCGGCCGCAGTTTTCGTGGTCCGGCAAGACCCGCAGCGAGCGAGGTGGTCGAGAAGACCACCGCCGGCGCCGCCCCTTTTCTGCCGTATAGGAAGGCCAGCAGGGGCAGCAGCGCAAGAAGCAGGAGCATCTCCGGATGCAGAAATCTCATGGTCTGCCTCCGGTCGCCGGCGGTTCGGTCTTTTTGACGAAATCGGTCACCGCCCGTTCCATCTGCGCGACAATTGCCGAATCGGGGACCAGCCGGGCGAATTTGGCCATGTCCGCCTGTTCGAGACAGGCCTGGAGTTCCGGGCGATAGGGGGCAAGCGGGTTATGCTGCCCGGTGTGGCTCAGTCCGGCGAGGAATTCGCGGGTGGTCTGGCGGGTCGAGCGGATGGCGAACCGGGATTCGATATAGCGGCGCAGGATTTCGCTGGCCTTTTCCATATAGAGCAGGGCCTGGTTCTGCAATTCCTTCACCGCGGCCAGTTCGGCAAGGGCCGTCTCCCAGGGAGAAGGGGTTAGGGTCGGCGCCGGTTTCCGCCTCTTTTTTAGGTAGAAATAGACTGCGGCAAGGATGGCGAGTACGACGGCGATTGTCCCGCCGATTGCCCAGTAAGGCGGTTGCCCGGTAATGGGCACCGGTCCGTGAATGTCGCGCAACTCTTCGATCTGTTGAGCTTTCAATCCTGACTGGGCGGTGGTTTGAGCCGGTGCCTGCCGCAAGGTCAGGGACTCTTCGTCTTCACCCGCGGCCAAGACTGCACCGGGTGCGGCAATGATGAGAAGCGGGAGCCTCTTCATGCCATCCTCCCTTTGCGCGCCTTGAAAAACCCGAGGAGAACCGGCAGGTACGGCGTGCCGGTCAAGAGATCGAGCAGGTCGATGCCGGTCGACCGAAGCACCTTCTCGAGCGTCTTACGCCGCTCGCCGGCCATCTCGCGGTAGCGTCTTCTGACCTCGGCGTCACCCGTGTTCAGTTCGACCTGTTCGCCGCTTTCGGCGTCCTCCAGGGTCAGCCAGCCCACGTCGGGCAACTCGGATTCGCGGCGGTCGGAGACGATCACCCCGATCAGGTCATGCCGCCGGTTGCAGACCTGGAGCTTGGGCCGCAAGTCGGCAAGAGCGGTGGAGAATACGCCTGGCAGGCAGAAATCGGAGATGAGAAAGGCCACGCATTTTCTCTTCACCACCCGGTTGGTGAAGTCGAGGGGCACCTGCAGGTCCGTTCTCCTTCCCTTTGGCTGAAAGTAAAGGATCTCGCGGATGATGCGGAGGATATGGCCCCGGCCTTTTTTCGGCGGGATGTAGAGTTCGACAAAGTCGGTAAACAGCACCAGCCCTACCTTATCGTTGTTGCGCACCGCGGAAAAGGCCAGCACCGAGCCCACCTCGGCCATCAGTTCGCGTTTTGAGCCGGTAGCCGAACCGAAGTCCCCGGACCCGCTGATGTCGATCATCAGCATGATGGTCAGTTCCCGTTCCTCGGTGAATTTTTTGATATGGGGAATGCCGGTGCGGGCTGTGACATTCCAGTCGATGGCCCGGATGTCGTCGCCGGGCACGTATTCGCGGACCTCGTCGAAGTTCATGCCGCGGCCCTTGAAGACAGAATGGTAGCTGCCGGCCAGGCTGTCGTTGACCAGCCGATTGGTCCGCACCTCGATCTGCCGGACTTTTTTCAGGATTTCTCGGGTGAGCTGGACATCCATGGCCATCACATCAGGGGACGGGAACGGTATCGAGGATCTTGCGGATGATGTCTTCGCTGCCGATGCCCTCGGCCTCCGCCTCGTAGCTGACCCGCAGCCGGTGGCGCATGACGTCCATGGCCGCCGCCTTGACGTCGTCGGGCGTCACGTAGCCACGGCCGGCCAGATAGGCAAGGCAGCGGGCTGCGATCTTGAGGTTGAGGGTTGCCCGGGGGGAGGCGCCGGTCTCGATGTATTCCTTCAACTGGAGCTGGTAGCTCTCCGGCTCGCGAGTGGCGTAGACCAGCGAGACGATGTAGTCCTTGATCTTGCCGTCCATGTAGATGGAGTTCACCACCTTCCTTGCAGCGAAGATATCGGCGGGACTGGTCACCGGGGCCACGTCGATGGCCTCGTCCAGCCGGTCGAACCGGTCGAGAATCCGGCGCTCCTCCTCCCGGCTGGGGTAGTCGATCACCACCTTCAGCATGAACCGGTCGACCTGGGCTTCGGGCAGGGGATAGGTGCCCTCCTGTTCGATGGGGTTCTGGGTGGCGAGGACCAGGAAGAGCTCCGGCAGCTTGAAACTCTGCTCACCGATGGTCACCTGCTTTTCCTGCATCGCTTCAAGCAGCGCCGACTGGACCTTGGCCGGAGCCCGGTTGATCTCGTCGGCCAGGATCAGCGAGGAGAAGATCGGACCGTGCTTGACCTCGAAGGTGGTCTGTTGGGGGTTGTAGATCTCGGTGCCGATGATGTCGGCGGGCAGCATGTCCGGGGTGAACTGAATGCGCCGGAAATCGGTCTGGATCGCCCGGGCCAGGGTCTTGACCGCCAGCGTCTTGGCCAGCCCTGGCAATCCTTCGAGCAGGATGTGGCCGCCCGCCAGCAGGCCGACCAGGAGGCGCTCAATCAGATGATCCTGGCCAACGATCGTTTTCCTCAGCTCATACCGAAGCGGCGACAACCAGCCCGAGCTTTGGCCGACCGCCTCATTAATGCGCTGGATCGACGAATAGGTGTCGGCGGCAGGTGCTGCTCCCGGACCTTCCGGTTGAAACGGCGGTAACGACTGCGGGGGTTGCGACGAGTGATCTAACATGGATATTCCTCAACCTGGATTTTCATTTTCGAAATTTTTACGTATAATCGATTAGGTGCGACTTTAGTGTCCTGGCAAGCCTCGTCTGTCGCATCTTGCTCGGAGTCTCCGCTGCGCTCCGTTTACCTGCCCTTTTGGCTTCCTGACTTCGTTACTTCTTCGGTTACATAGCGCTGCTATGCGCCCTCAGTCGTGCCTCGCAGGAAACCAAAATTGCGGCGCAATCTTGCGACATCTGAGGCTGACATGACACTAGTCATAGAACATTGCCGCAGCCTTTCGTGAACATTACAAAGACGTAATGTTGGCAAAATTGCGTCGATGGTGTAAGTGGAGATGGTATTTCTGGTTTCTTCCGGCGACAGCCTGTGCATTGTCGTTTCGGGAAGTTACCTGCGATCTTTACCAACTTGCCAATTAACCGATTGCCCCTGCCGACCATGCCCCAACTCTATCTCCATCAATACGCGAAACACCTGGCCGGGCGCCTGGTCTCAATCGCCTGCCGGGAAGGCATCCTGCGGGATCATTTCGGCGAGATCGTAGCGGACATTAAATTCCTGGCAAGAACAGACGTCCCCACCAGTCTCTTTCACAATTTGCCCAATCGGTTTGCCAACCAGAAGCTGCTGAAAGAATTGGAAAAGAAGCTGCCGAACACGAAAATGGTGCGAATCGCCCCGGAAGCCGATTTTTACGCGGCAGTCCTCGGCCAGTCCGAGACCGTGCACAAGCTCATCTTTCTTGAACGCCGCTCGCTCATCGACCGGCAGGGCAACAAGATCAATGCCCTGACCACCAAGCGGGTGCGGGAGTCGCTGGCGGATTTTGCCGATGCCATCGCCAACGTCAATTTCAAGGATACCATGAAGCAAATCTGCGAAAAGATCGAGGCGGGCGCGGTGGACCGGGTTCATATCCTGCCGGCGGGCAAGGATGCCATCAAGCACGAACTTTTCACGGTGGAAGGGACGGGGACGATGATCGCCAACAACTTCACCGAAGAGTTCCGCCAGGTGAAGACCGACGAAGACGTGGCCATCGTTTTTCGCATCCTCACCAGCTACAAGCGCGCCGGGTTTTTAAAGCCGCGCAGCAAGGAGTATCTCAGCCGGAACAGGGAGCGGTTTTTTGTCACTGCCATCGATGGGATCGTGGTGGGCTGCGTCGAGCAGAAGGTGATCGACGCGAGGACGGTGGAATTAGGGGCGCTGGCCATCTCCACCCGCTTCCGCAACCAGCGGGTGGGGGTCTATACGGTGAACGCCTTTATCGGTGCCATGCAAGCAGAGGGCTACAGCCGGTTTATCTCGCTCACCCGCAATCCGCGGCTCCAGGACCTCTTGCGGCAACTGGGCTTCGTCGAGGAGAGCAGGCCCGAGTATGCGGCCCGGCAGAGTGAAAGTCCCGGAGTCACACTTTTCTTCAAGGCAATAGGCAAAGCGGTCCCGGCCGCCTGATCCCCGCATGGCCCCCAACCCAGGCGGGAGCCTCCTGCTGTTATTTTTTGACCACTCCACAGGCGATGCGGTCTCCGGCCCCGCCGGCAGGGTCGGTCTTGTAATCGTCGGATTGTTTGTGGATGATCACCGAGGTTCCATCCTGGTCCAGCAGCTGGTTTTCACCTTTGTCAAGGTTCAGATCCGGGAGGAAAAGCTCGAACTGCACCTTTCCCGAAGGCGGCACATGGATGTTGGGCATATCGCCCAGATGAGGTCCTTCGGCAGCGAGCACACCGTGTTTCTTGTTGGTCGGATTGAGATGCCCTCCGGCCGCCTTAAAGTCGGGACTGCAGGCCCCTGTGGCATGGAGATGAAAGGCGAGGGTGCCTGGCGGCAGGTTTTCGAGGTCCGCTTCGAGCAAGAGACCGTGCGGTCCCTCTGTAAAGGATACCGTGCCGAAACCCTTTCCTTCGGTACCGGTAAGCGTTGCGACGGCTCCGGCCTTCTCCTGGCCCGCCGCATTGCCTGCCGCGGTCAGGAGCGTTAACGTGCAGCCGACGGCAAAAAGTGACTTCAGGTGCAGTTTTTTCATTATGTCTTCCTCCTTATAACCTTTGGCAAATTCTGGAAAACTCTCCGTAAAAGACGCCGTTGCGCCTCCGATAAGGCTAACCATTCCTCCTTTTTCTGGCAAGGAGTCCGCGTTTTTTGAACCCCCTGCGTGTTTTCCCATGCCGACATGGCAAGAAATCACTTGGCAAAGACCCCGTGCCATGTTAACAACTGTTAACATGAAGGACACCAAAGAAATCATCCTGGCCGCTGCCTGCGATATCTACCTTCTCGAAGGCTATCGGGGCATGAGCATGCGCAAGGTGGCCGAGAAGGCGGGAATCTCACCCACCGCGATATACCGCCATTACCAGAACAAAGAGGCCCTGCATCACCAGGTGCTGCGGGAAGGTTTCAAGACCTTCGATTCCTACCTGCAGCCGGCCCTGGCCGGCAAAACGGCTTTGGAGTGCCTCAACCTTGCGGCCGCGCGTTTTTTTGCCTTTGCCACCGAGCAGAACAAGTACTACGAGATCCTCTTTCTGACCATGGATCATACGGTGGAGCACAAAGTGAAGGGGGCGCTGGTAAAGGATGCCACCACCAGCCAGGTGTTCATGGTCGACCGGGTCAGGGAGTGCATGAACGAAGGCAGCCTGAAACTGGACGATCCGGAGGAGGTGGCCACTCTGCTGCTCGCCACCTGCAACGGGTTCTTTGGGCTCTATTTCTCGAAAAAAGTAAGCGATACGCCGCCGGCGATGAAGGCCAAATACGACCGGATGTACCGGCGGCTCCTGAACGGGCTGTTGCCCTGAGGGGTGGTTGAGGATCGGGGAAACGTCGCTTTGCGACGAAAGAGTTAACGGCTGTTAACTCTCACCAAAAAGACTTGAATAGAATACGAGGAGGATATTTTTATGATGCTCTTTCACGGCGGCAACACCATTCAGGCCGGCACGGGAACAACGCCGGAAACCGTGGCGACGACCAGACAACTGCTGCTCAATCCGAAGCGGGAAGGCTACCCGAATCTTGATCGGGAATCCGGGGAACTGGTCAGAAAAACCATCGAATTCTTTGAACAAAAAGGCAAGACACGACTCAAGGAAGACGATCACGAACGGACCTGGTACGCCGATTTTCTCGAATTTTCGAAGAAAGAGCACCTCTTTGCCACCTTCCTCACCCACCAGGAATACGGAGCAGCGGGCTGCCGGTGGGACACCAACCGGAATTGCGCCCTCAACGAAGTGCTCGGCTTCTACGGCCTCAGCTACTGGTATACCTGGCAGGTAACGATTCTCGGTCTCGGCCCGATTTGGATGAGCACCAACGAAACGGTGAAAAAACGTACCGCCGAGCTGCTGCAGAACGGCGAAATCTTTGCCTTCGGCCTGTCGGAAAAGGAGCACGGCGCCGACATCTACGCCAGCGACATGGATCTCATCCGCCAGGGCGACGGCTATCTGGCCCGCGGCGGCAAGTACTATATCGGCAACGGCAACGAGGCGGCGCTCGTTTCCACCTTCGGCAAGCTGAAGGACACCGGCGACTACGTCTTCTTTGTAGTGAACTCGAAGCACGACAACTACGAGCTGGTCAAAAATGTCATCAATTCGCAGAATTACGTGGCGGAATACCGGCTAAACGATTATCCGATCCGCGAGGAGGACATTCTCGCCAAGGGTCGGGATGCCTGGGACATGGCCCTCAACACCGTCAACGTCGGCAAGTTCAACCTCGGCTGGGCCTCGATCGGCATCTGCACCCACGCCCTCTACGAGGCGATCAACCACGCCTCGCACCGCCGTCTCTTCGACCACTATGTAACCGATTTCGTCCATGTCCAGCAGCTGTTCACCGACGCCTACGCCCGTCTCGCGGCGATGAAGCTGTTTGCCCTGCGGGCGGTCGACTATATGCGGGCTGCCGGACCCAAGGACCGCCGCTACCTGCTCTTCACCCCGATGGTCAAGATGAAGGTAACCACCCAGGGCGAGGAGGTGATCAACGCCCTCTGGGATGTCATCGCCGCCAAGGGCTTCGAAAAGGATATGTATTTCGAGATGGCTGCCCGGGATATCCGGGCCCTGCCGAAACTGGAAGGGACGGTTCACGTCAATATGGCCCTCATCATCAAATTCATGGCCAACTATTTCTTCAAGCCGGGCCGCTATGCCGAGACGCCGCGGATGACAACGCCCGTGAACGACGACTTCCTCTTCCGCCAGGGGGCGACCAAGGGCCTCGGCAAGACCCGCTTTCACGATTATCGCAAGATCTATCGGTCGGTGAATCTGCCGAATGTGCGGATTTTCCGGAAGCAGATTCGCCTGCTGAAGCTGCTGCTCATTCTCGGCCGACCGACGGGCGAACAGAAAAAAGACTTCGACTTCCTGCTCAATCTGGGCGAGCTGTTCACGCTTGTCGTCTACGGCCAGCTGATCCTGGAAAACGCCCGGCTGCTTGACATCGACGACAAACTCATCGATCAGATTTTCGAGGTGATGATCCGAGACTTTTCCAAATTCGCCCTGCAACTCTACACCAAAGGCTCGACCACCTTCATTCAACAGAAAATCTGCAAACGGATGGTGAAGCGGCCGGCGGTCGACCGGGCAAGACTGTCGTATGTGTGGGAGACCTATGTCGCTCCCCTCAAGGACAGCTATGAGATGAAGCCTTGATTTTATGCCCCGCACAAACTTCCTGCAGTTTGCCAGGGGCTGTCCGGCGATGGGAGAAGAGTCATGCTGGAGGTAACGGCAGCGCAGGAAAAGGCTTGCGAAAACAAGGGGAAAAGGATAGGTTGGTCGTGTGTTCGTTCACTTTTCGGGGGCTTTTCTGAGTACGCGAGAGGAAAATGACGAGTGCATTTTCCCGCCGGAGCCTCCTCTTATCAACCACTGCCGATACCTTACGCGCCATGATCAATCGATTCCTGAAATGTATTGTGCCCGTTGTCGTTATGGTTGCCTTTGCCTGGCCCTGCAGCCTGTCGGCCGCAGCAAGCAAGTATCTTGCCGCGGTCGAAGACGACAGCATCCCTGTCGCCGGCAAGGAGTATTATGCCAGGCACACTTTCATGTACGAAAAAGGCGTCCACAGCGCTACCAACTACTGGCGGGGGATCCTGGTGCCGATCAATACCGGGGTCTATCTGATCTCCATCGACGACAGATCGATGCTGTTGCGGCTCAGTTCCGGTGAAACGGTGAGAGTCGAGAATGTGCCGGAATATACCCGCACCGACATCTCCACTATCGCCAGACGCATGCTCTCGCGGACGCCGGTGCCGGTTGAGCGGCTCGACAAGACCATGACCGCGGCCATCAAGAACGGGGTGCTGCGCTTCGGTATGACGAAGGATCAGGTTCTCATGGCCCGCGGCTATCCTCCGGCTCACGAAACCCCCTCCCTCGATCTGGACAGCTGGAAGTACTGGTCAAATCGGTTCGTCATCCAGACCATCGTTTTCGAAAACGGTGTTCTCGCCCGCGGCCGCGGCATCCAGTAAATCGGTCATTGAACGGAGCGCGAATCTTTCGCGCTCCGCCTCGTTTTTCGCGTCAGCTGTATCGCGCCTCACATCCTACTCCCTCTCGCCGACCTCCTTCCGGTCATTGATTAATTCTTAAGCGGACATAGCTTGTGTATGTTCTCTTGTGTGCCGGTCTTGAGTTGCCTTACGCGGTTTACTTCCAGGGCCGTCAACCGTCCGTCCGGAAACGAGGTCTGATATGTGCGGGATCTTTGCCATTGCGGGATATTCTCCCGTTTCACCGAGTCTTTATGAAGCATTGAGTGTTCTCCAGCACCGGGGCCAGGATGCCGCCGGCATGGCCACCTGTCATCTGCACAAGATGTTTTTCCACAAGG
>MGTI01000005.1:0-148 GCA_001799365.1 Desulfobacterales bacterium GWB2_56_26
TTACCAGGCGGTTGATTCGCGACGAAGAGGTTCGGAAGGCGCTTATGCAGAAGCATCCCGCCATCGCCATCGATGCGGTGAAAGGATACCTTGCCCCTGATGCCGAGCCGCAGAAACCTGCGGCAGGCCGGCCCTGATCTCTCTTTCA
>MGTI01000005.1:170-5861 GCA_001799365.1 Desulfobacterales bacterium GWB2_56_26
GTTGTTTGAAATGAATTTCGTGAAGGTACTTGTACCCCTCAAGGGGGTACTAAAAAGAGTCCCCCTTGTGGGGGGCTGCGGACAAATGATGTGAAACGTGCCAAGGCCAAAAATCCCGAATCGTATGTCGAGCGCTCCTACCGGGTCCTTGCGTCCGAAAGCGGTCTGCTCTCTTCATTTGCCAGGGTGAAAGACACCGACCTGCAGATTTTGGCCGATCGCGAGGTATCGGCCAGGGCTTTCGAACTCGCCCTGCAATACCGTCTGCCGATCGAGACCTACATCGCGCGGTATCCCGAGTTCGCCACTGCGCTAACGCCGCTGCCGGACGATATCCTGGCCCCGCCGATCGTGAGGGAGATGCTCGTTGCCGGGAACATCGCCGGGGTCGGACCCATGGCCGCGGTGGCCGGAGCCATTGCCGAGTATGTTGGCCGAGCCCTGCTGCGGGAGGGTTGCCGGGAGGTGATGGTGGAAAACGGGGGCGATGTCTTTATCAGCCGCACCGCCGATTGCACCGTGGCCATCTTTGCCGGCGAGTCTCCCCTCAGCCTGAAAGTAGGCATCAAGCTGGGAGCTGCGGTCATGCCGGTGGCGGTCTGCACCTCATCGGGCAAGGTGGGGCATTCCCTCAGTTTCGGCGAGGCGGATTCGGTGACGGTTATAGCCGGCAATACCGCCCTGGCCGATGCGGCGGCAACGCGTCTCGGCAACGAAGTAGGCCGGGCTGCGGAAGGAGAGGCCGGCATCAAGCGGGCGCTTGCGGCCAGCCGGACCATCGAGGGGATCAGCGGCGTGGTGGTGGTCTGCGGCGAGAAGATTGGAGCGGTGGGCTGTGTCGAACTGGTGGAGTTGACTTAGCCCGGATTTCTCATGAACATTGTGTTGAATTTCATAAAATTCATTATATTTCAACACTTTAGCCAATTCTTCTCTCATTTGAAATCATACACAATGTTCACCAAAGGCCAGCCGATCTCACCGCGTCTGCAGCGTTGCAACCTCGGCTGGTGCGAAATCCGGGCTCGGCATGAGATTTTCGGGAAAGTCCGGCTATTGAAGAACTCTTTCTGAGAGGTGAAGCAATGGATACCAGGGAAGGAGCGGGGAAAGAACGGGATTTGCGTCAGGTGAGCCGTAAATACCTCGTTTTTTACCTGCGGGTTTTTGACGGCATGAGCAGCAAGATTCTTGGCCATCTGGTCGACATTTCCGAAAAAGGCATCATGCTGGTCGGCGACAATCCCATTCCGGTGGGTGAGGATTACCGGCTGCGGATGCGTCTGCCGACCCAGATGAAGGACCATACCGAGGTCATTTTTACCGCAACCAGCCGTTGGTGTAAAAACGATGCCAATCCCGATTTTTATCTGGTCGGTTTTCAGATCAACGAGCTTGAGCCGTCAGCAAGAGAACTTATCGGATCGCTCATCAAGGATTTCAGCTACAACGAAGACCACTGAAAGAAATCAGGGTCTTCCTTACACCGTCACACTGCGTGCTTCGACGAGCAGCTGTTCCCGGTACTCGGCAACATATCTGTCGAGATCTTCCCGCCAGTCGATAAAGGCTGCGATTCCGGCATCTTTCAGTACTGCATTCTCCAGGATCGAATTGGCCGGCCGGTGGGCGGGCGTGGTATATTCGGCGGTGGTGCACGGGCGCATGGCGTAGTCGACCTGCATCGAATCGAGAAAATACCGGGCGGCCTGGTACCAGGTCGAATACCCCTCGGCGGTGGCGTGGGCGATGCCTGTGATTTCGGGTTGCAGGAGCTGTTCGATCTGCCGGGCAAGCGTCCTCGACCAGGTGAGCGAACCGTGCTGGTCATCCACCACCTTCAGTTCCCGGCTTGGACCGGTAAGTGCCAACCTCAACATGGTTTTCAGGAAATTTTTGCCATAGCCCGAATAGAGCCAGGCGGTGCGCAGAATAACATGATCTGCGCAGGCGCCTGCCACCGCCTGTTCGCCGGCAAGTTTGCTGCGGCCGTACTCTGAGAGGGGATTTGTGGCGTCGATCTCGACATAGGCCTCCGGCACCGGTTTGTTGCCGTCGAACACATAGTCGGTGGAGACGTGAATGAGCCGGGAGCCCAGTTTGTCCGCCGCCCGGGCCAGGTATTTAGGTCCTTCGGCATTGATCCGCCAGGCGAGTTCCACTTCCTTTTCGCAGGCATCGACCGCCGTGTAGGCGGCGCAGTTGACGATGACATCGGGCCGCTGGGCGGTCAGGTATTCAGTGACGTTCGCCTCGTTGCCGATATCGATCCTGGGCAAGTCGCAACCGACGGTTTCGTGCTCGGCGGCGAATAGCTTACAGCAGTCCGAGCCCAGTTGGCCATGGGCGCCGATGATGACGATTTTCATGGGTAATCCTTGCTCTCTTATCTCTTGTGAGAGCCGTTGTTGTTTTTTTCCAGGGCAACATAATCGGTGATATAGCGGCCGTACTGGTTCTTCAGCATGTCCGAGGCGAGGGCCTCCAGCTGGTCGGCGGTAATATAACCTAGTTGATAGGCAATCTCTTCGATGCAGGCAATCTTCAGTCCCTGCCGCTCCTGCACCGCCTGCACGTAGCTGGCGGCCTGCTGGAGGCTCTCGTGGGTTCCGGTGTCGAGCCAACAGAAGCCCCGGCCCAGGGGTTCCACCCTGAGCATCCCGCGGCGCAGATATTCGTTATTGATGTCGGTGATTTCCAGTTCACCCCTTGCCGAAGGCTTGACCTGTTCGGCAATGGCGATGACCTCGTTGTCGTAGAAATAGAGGCCGGGCACCGCGTACTTCGACTTGGGCTTGGCCGGTTTTTCCTCGATGCCGATCACCTCGTTGTTGCCGTTGAATTCCACCACGCCGTACCGCTCCGGATCCTTGACCAGATAGCCGAAGATGAGCCCGCCCTTCCTGAGTTTGGCACTTTCCCTGAGGATCCTGGAGAAACCCTGGCCGAAGAAGATATTATCCCCGAGGATCAGGGCCACGGTATCCTTGCCGATGAACGACTTGCCGATCAGAAAGGCCTGGGCCAAGCCCTCGGGGCGCGGCTGTTCGGCGTAGCTGATGGAGAGGCCGAGATGCCGGCCGTCGCCGAACAGCTCCCGAAATCCCGGCAGATCATGGGGCGTGGAGATGATGAGGATCTCGGTGATTCCGGCCAGCATAAGCACCGACAGCGGATAGTAGACCATCGGCTTGTCGTAGACCGGCAGCATCTGTTTGCTCACTACCTTGGTGAGCGGGTAAAGCCTTGTGCCTGAACCGCCGGCAAGTATTATGCCTTTCATGAAGAGCCCGGATTTTGAGGTGATGTATCGGTTTGCTTGTTGCTGTCTCGGTGATTTTACTTTAGAATCTTGCTGGAATATACCGAAGCCTCAGCAAAAAGGAAAACAAAAAATGGCCGCAGACACCCTTGTCTCCTTCAAAGCATACGATATCAGGGGAAGAATTCCTGACCAATTGAATCCGGAACTCGCCCGGCAGATCGGTCGCAGTTTCGCCGCGGTATACGGTCTCAAGAAGGTCGTGGTCGGACGCGATATCCGGCTGAGCAGCGAGGAACTTGGCGCAGCGCTGGCAGAAGGCCTGCAGCAAATGGGCGCCGACGTAATCGATTTGGGGCTCTGCGGCACCGAAGAGATCTATCACGCCGCCTTCAGCATGGAAGCGGACGGCGTCGACGGGGGCGTGATCGTCACCGCCAGCCACAATCCGGCCGACTACAACGGCATGAAGTTGGTAGTTAAAGGGGCGCGGCCGGTCACCGGCGAATCGGGGTTGAAAGAGATGGCCCGGCTGATCGCAGCAGGCAACCTGCCCGGCCCCGCCGCTTCGCCCGGACGTCTCCTCCGGCACGACAACAAGGGCAACTATATCCGGCACCTGCTGGGCTACATCGAGCCTCGGGAGCTTGCGCCGCTTAAGATCGTCGTCAACAGCGGCAATGGCTGTGCCGGGGCTATCGTGGACCTCTTGGCGAAGCATCTGCCGTTTCAGTTCGTGCGGCTTCACCATGAGCCGGACGGTACCTTTCCCCACGGCGTTCCAAACCCGCTGCTTCCGGAAAACCGGGAAGAGACGACCCGCGCGGTCCGCGAGCATCACGCGGATCTGGGCATCGCCTGGGACGGCGATTTCGACCGCTGCTTCTTCTGGGATGAAACCGGCCGCTTCATCGAGGGCTATTATATCGTGGGTCTTTTGGCCCGGGAAATGCTGGTGAAGGAGCCCGGCGGCAAGATCCTCTACGATCCGCGGCTGACCTGGAATACCGAAGAACAGGTGCAAGAGGCCGGCGGCATCCCGATCATGACCAGAACCGGTCACGCCTTCATCAAGGAACGGATGCGCGCGGAAAATGGTGTCTATGGCGGCGAGATGTCGGCCCACCATTACTTCCGGGAGTTCGGTTACTGCGACTCGGGCATGATCCCCTGGCTGCTGGTAGCCGCCCTGCTCAGCCGGGAGGGAAGAAGATTGTCGACGCTGGTTGCCGATCGGATGGCAGCTTTTCCGGTTTCCGGCGAAATCAACAGCAAGGTTGAGGATCCCGATGGAGTCATCGCCGGAATTCTCGCCAAATACCAGGACGGGGCAAAGGATTATACCGACGGTCTGTCGGTTGCCTACCCCGATTACCGCTTCAATATCCGGAAATCCAATACCGAACCGCTGCTCCGCCTGAACGTCGAAACGAGAGGCGATGCGCAGCTCATGCGGGAGAAGACCGAAGAACTGCTCAGCCTCATTCGCTGACTCCCGCCCAACCAAGAAAGAGGACGATCGTGGCAAAAATCCAACCGATAATTCTGGCCGGCGGCACGGGCTCGCGGCTCTGGCCGTTGTCCCGGGAGTTGTACCCCAAGCAGCTCCTGCGTCTCACCGACCATACCTCCCTGCTCCAGACCACGCTGCTCCGGGCCGCCCAGTTGCCGGATGTCCTGCCGCCGATCGTCGTGGTCGGGGAGGAACATCGCTTCATCACCCTGCGACAGATCGAAGAACTGAACAGCTTCCCAGATTTTTCCATCATTCTCGAGCCGGTAGGCCGCAACACCGCGCCCGCAACCTGCGCCGCGGCGGAATATTGCCGGGACCTCGGCGATGATGTGGTATTCCTGGTGCTGCCGGCAGACCATGTGGTGCTGGAGCAGGACAAATTTGTCGAGGCGGTGGGGGAGGCGGCGCTCCTCGCCAGCGACGGCGTCGTCGTCACCTTCGGCATTCAGCCGACCGGGCCGGAGACCGGCTACGGCTATATCGAGCGGGGAGCGGGGAACCGCATCGCCTCGTTCAAGGAGAAGCCCGATCAGGCACTTGCCAGGGAGTATCTGGCAAAAGGCAACTATTTCTGGAACAGTGGAATGTTCGCCTTTGCCGCCGGCACCTTCATGACTGAAATGACGAAATTTGCCCCCGAGATGCTCGCCGCCATGACCGAAGCGGTGCAGAAGGGGGTCAAGGACGAAAGGTTCTTCCGTCTGGACAAAGCAGCCATGGTCAGATGCCCGAACGATTCCATCGATTACGCCCTGATGGAGAAAACCGCCAAAGGGGCCGTCGTCGCTGCCGATCTCGGCTGGAGCGATATCGGCTCCTGGAAGGCATTGTGGGATGTTCTGGAAAAAGACGATAAGGGCAATGTTGTCCGCGGCGACGTCCTGCTGGAGGATACCAGAAACTGCCTGGTGAA
>MGTI01000005.1:5891-6250 GCA_001799365.1 Desulfobacterales bacterium GWB2_56_26
CATGGAGGACACCCTGGTGGTGGAGACCGCCGATGCCGTGCTGGTCGCCCCGCTGTCGAGGTCCCAGGATGTGAAGAAGATCGTCGCCCGGCTGAAAGCCGACTCCCGCAGGGAATTCAGCCATCATACCACCGTCTACCGGCCCTGGGGGAGCTATACCGTGCTGGAGGAGCTGCCGCGTTTTCAGATCAAGCGGATATCCGTAAACAGCAAGGCGAAACTATCGCTGCAGATGCACCATCATCGGCATGAACACTGGGTGGTCGTTTCCGGCATCGCCAAGGTGATTGTCGGCGATAGAGAAATTCTGCTCCACGAAAACCAGTCGACCTATATTCCCGAAGGAACCCGTCATCGGC
>MGTI01000005.1:6290-13339 GCA_001799365.1 Desulfobacterales bacterium GWB2_56_26
GCAGATCGGCAGCTACCTGGGCGAAGACGATATCGTCCGGTTCGACGATGTGTATGGACGGTAAGGACTGAGCGATGAGGACTGAACATTTTTTCGTTGCTCAGTCCTCATAGCTCACTCCTCATCTTTTTCCAGTTCCAGTTTCCGCTTGCGGAAGGCTTCCGTGTACTTGGCAAAGATGCGCCGGCCTTCCTTGGTTATTTTCAGGAAGGTGACGCCGGAGACAAAGCGGCCGTCGCAGGGGGCGGCGTGGGTTGTCCTGCCTTCGAGGTCGATGAGGTCGTCCTCCAGGCCGACGGTGATCAGCAGTCGGGTGTTGGGCTGGAGTGGGTAAATCGTCTCCAGCTTAATGCCGTCGATGCTGACGTCGATGGTCCGGCCCATGGAATATTGACCTGTCCGGCCCTCTTCATCCAGCACCAGGTAATCCAGGAGATGGAGCGAATCGTAGCGGATGAATTTTCTCTGTTCTCGTTTCTTCATAACCTGTCCTGAAAGATCACATCCTGGTGTTGACCGGCTTCCGGAAAGAGCCGGTGAATGGCCTCTTTTTCCGGTTTGATTATTCCTCGTTCGGTGATGAGTCCAGTGATGAGTCTAGCCGGAGTCACATCGAAACTGTAGTTCAGGGCTCTTGTACCCTTGGCGGCAAGAACAAGCGTTCTCGTTTTGCCGTCTGTGTCCTTGCCCGAAAGGGTGGTTATTTCTTCCTCTTCTCTCTGTTCTATCGGAACATCGTGACCCTTGTCAAGGCGCCAGTCGAAGGTCGATGACGGCAGGGCGACATAAAAGGGAATGTTGTTGTCGTATGCCGCCAGTGCCTTCAAGTAGGTGCCTATCTTGTTGACGACGTCACCGGTATGGGTGGTCCGGTCGGTGCCGACGATCACCATGTCGACCATGCTCTGCTGCATGATGTGGCCGCCGGTATTGTCGCAGATGAGGGTGTTGGGGATGTTCTCCTGCTGCAGTTCCCAGGCGGTGAGCTTGGTCCCCTGGTTCCACGGTCTCGTCTCGTCGACCCAGACATGGACCGGGATGCCGGCGTCCCGCGCCGCATAGATGGGGGCGGTGGCGCTGCCGTAATCGACGAAGGCGAGCCACCCGGCATTGCAGTGGGTGAGGATGTTGACCGGGGCGCCGTTTTTTCGCCGGCTGATCTCCTTTATTATAGCAAGGCCATGCTCGCCGATCCGCCGGCAGAAGTCGGCGTCTTCGTCGGCAATGGCGCAGGCCGTGGCAAAGGCTATCCGGCGCTGCTCCTCCGGTTCGGCACTCTGCGTCATGGCTTGCAGGACGCGTTCCACCGCCCACAGCAGGTTGCGGGCCGTCGGTCGGCTCGCATCCAGTCTCTGCCCGGCAGCCGTCATGAATTCTGAAAAACCATCCGACGGCGCCGCAAGAGCCGCCAGATACATGCCGAAACCCGCCGTGGCCCCTATTAATCCTGCGCCGCGGACGTGCATCTCGCGGATGGCGATAATCGTTTCTTCCAGGGTGGTGAGGGTTTCGACGACAAATTCGTGGGGGAGTTGTCGTTGATCAATGATGCGGATCTGTCTGTTATCCTGCGGATCGGGCCAGATGGTCCGGTAGTGAATGCCGTTGAATCGCATAGTTATTACAGAAAGTCAGTGTGGCTGGTTGTGGCCAACCAGCTGGTTTGATGAGAGTTTTAAGGTCCCTGGCCGGTGGGCCGGTCTTCGTTTGTAGTACTCAAATTAGCTTACTCGCTTGACGACAAATTGCAAACTTTTCATTGGGAGGTGCTTTGGGAGAGTTCATGCATTTCTGTAAAAAGCATCGGTTCTTCCTACAATATTGTAACAATTTTTCTATTAATTTACAAAAATGTAGTAAAAAGAAAATTGAGAGGATCAAGAGATCGCTGAAAAAATCCTGTGGAAAGAAATGGTTGGAGGGCTGTTTTTGGCCATGGCACAACAATTGTAATACCTGGTAGATCTGGGAATCGATCAGCTGAAAGTATTACAAGTATGTGGGTAAAATTGAAAGAGTGCTTAAGCGCCAGCGCATTTTGCAGCGTGGCGCGCATGAAGCAACCTGTAAGGAGGAGAAGATGAATAAAGCGGATACCGCATTTGTCCTGGCGGCTGCCGGGCTCGTGCTGCTCATGACCCCCGGTCTTGCCCTGTTTTACGGCGGGATGGTGCGTCGCAAGAATGTACTGGGGACGATCATGCAGAGCCTCATTCTCATTTCGTTGATCACCATCGAATGGGTGTATCTCGGCTACAGCATGTCGTTCGGTCCCGATGTCGGCGGCTTTATCGGCGATTTGTCGTGGTTTGCCCTGAATGGCGTCACCAACGCCCCGAGCCCCGACTATGCCAAAACCATCCCCCAGACCGTCTTTATGGTCTATCAGTGCATGTTCGCCGTCATTACCCCGGCCCTGATCACCGGGGCCTTTGCCGAACGGGTCAGGTTTGTGCCGTTTCTGGTCTTCTCCCTCCTGTGGGCCATTTTCGTTTATAATCCGGTCTGCCATTGGATCTGGGGTAAAGGCGGATGGCTGGCCGGCATGGGTGTTCTCGATTTTGCCGGCGGGTTGGTGGTCCATGCCACCTGCGGTGCGGCGGCGCTGGCCGGCGTTCTGGTGCTCGGCCCGCGCAGGGGTTACGGTAAGACCAGTTTCATGCCCCACAATCTGCCGTTGACCATCCTTGGGACTGGGCTGCTCTGGTTCGGCTGGTTCGGCTTTAACGGGGGGTCGGCGCTCGCTGCGGACGAGATTGCGGCAACCGCCTTCGTAGCAACCCACCTAGGCGGCATGGCTGGCATGCTCATGTGGGTGGTGATGGAATGGTTGTTCCGCAAGCAGGCGACGACACTCGGGGCGGCCTCGGGTGCCATTGCCGGGCTTGCGACCATTACCCCCACCGCCGGCTTTGTCGGCCCCAATTCGGCCATCGCGATCGGCTGTCTGGCCGGGATCGTCTGCTATCTGGCGGTCAACTCCAAGACCAAGCTCGGACTCGACGATTCCCTCGACGTCGTGGGAATCCACGGCGTGGGCGGGGTGCTCGGTACCCTCTGCCTCGGCATCTTTGCCTCGACTGACATCAATCCCGCAGGCGCGAGCGGCCTGCTTTTCGGCAATGCGTCGCAAATAGGGACCCAGGCCTTCGGCGTTGCCGTAGTCGGCGGCTATGCCTTTGTCGTCAGCTGGATGCTCTTTAAAATAATACATTCCGTCATGGGCATGCGTCTTCAGGATGACGCCGAAGTCCAAGGAATGGATTCCTCGGAGCATTCGGAAACCGCCTATAACAACTAAGCTTGCGGCAAGACGCCTAACGAGCCGTGACGAAATGAGAAAATGAAGAGGTTATTTCATCACGGCTCCCAAGTCCGACTTGTCGGTGTGCGGAACATGAGATAATGTGTTACCTTCAACATAAGCCGGACAGTCGAGACTGAACGGCGGTATGGCCAGGTCGTAACGTTGGTTGCCGAGGGGGCGGCCGGCCGCATAAGATGATGATGCATTGCAAGGGTGAGGAATATGCGAAAGATTGAAGCGATAATCAAGCCGTTTAAGCTGGATGATGTGAAGGATGCCTTGAACAGCATCGGAATTACCGGAATGACCATTACCGAAGTCAAAGGTTATGGCCGGCAGAAAGGTCATACCGAGATCTATCGGGGGGCTGAGTATATTGTCGATTTCATTCCCAAGGTAAAAATCGAGATCGTCGTGGCCGCGGATCAGGCGGATCAGGTGGTGGATAAAATCAGGATGGCGGCCAATACCGGCAAGATCGGCGACGGCAAAATTTTTGTCCTGCCGATCGAGCGGGTGGTACGGGTGCGAACCGGCGAAGAGAACCGCGATGCGGTGTGATGAATGATTGCCGAGTTTCGGGCCGAACGCCGAGCCCTTGAGGAAGTCTGGGCTAAGGCAAGCTGCAGCGATCTGGAGTTGCGGAACCATTGCCGGATCGTCGACGAGTATATCGTCGGTTGCTTTACCAGATCCGATGTCAGGAATTGCAACGGAGACGTAGCTTTTGTCGCCCTGGGCGGTTACGGTCGACAGGAGTTGTTTCCCTTCTCGGACATCGACCTTATGGTGCTGTACCGGCCGGAGATGAAGGAGGGAATCGAGAGGATCACCGATGCGGTGCTCTATCCCCTGTGGGACACCGGCCTCGAAATCGGGCACGGCGTCCGGACCGTTGAGGAGTCTATGGCTCAAGCCGAGGTGGACTACTTTTTTCAGGTTGCCCTGCTCGATGCCCGGTTGATCCACGGTTCGGCGGAACTGTACGAAGAGCTTCTCGCCGCCAATCATAAAAAGTTCGTCGAGGGGCAGCGGGAGGATTTTGTCGAAAAGATGAAAGCCCACCGTCAGAACCGGCGCGAACGGTTCGGCAGCCACAGCTATCTCCTCGAGCCTCATATCAAGGAAGGACGGGGCGGCATGCGCGATATCCAGGCGATGCTTTGGACCGCCCGAATGGTTTTCGGCCTGAGCGGCCTGCAGGATATCCGGGATGCCGGGCTCCTGCTCGAAGACGAAAAGAAGGAGTTTCTTGCCGCCCGGGACATGCTGGTCCGGCTGCGCTGCTACCTGCACCATTTCAGCCGGCGCAAGAACGACCAGCTCTTTTTCGAACAGCAGGGCGATGTGGCGGAGGCTTTCGGTTATAAGACCCGGGACGGTATTCTTGGGGTCGAGAGTTTCATGGGCGATGTTTATCACGCCCTGCAGAAGATCAGCGTGATCAGCGATCTGTTCTTCGATCATGTGGAGGAGGTCCTTGGCCTGGCCGGCCGGACCGGAGCGATTGCCGACAGGGTCGTGGAAAAAGGCATCGAGGTCAAGACCGGACGGGTGCATCTGACGGCCTCGAAAGCCGAACTGCAGGCCAAGCCGCAGATCCTCGTGCGGGCGTTTCTGGCCATGGCCCGAACCGGACTGCCCCTGCATCATCGGACCCGCAAGGTGATTTCCGGCTCGCTTGAGCTGATCAACGATAAAGCCCGGACCTCGCCCCGCTTCGCCAAGACGTTTTTTGCCATTCTGCTTGAGGCCAAAGACATTTTTGCCGTCCTGGAAACCATGCTGGAGGCCGGCGTCCTCACTGCCTGGATTCCCGAATTTAACCGGATAACGACGCTCGCCCAGCACGATCTGTATCATATTTATACGGTCGACCGTCATTCGCTGCAGGCCGTGGCCGAGCTGCATGCGCTGGTTGCCTCGTGGGCGGCCATCGCCCAAAATGTTAAAAACCTGAAGGTGCTCTATCTGGCCGCCCTGCTGCACGATATTGGCAAGGGCTCCGGCCGGGACCATTCCATCGAAGGGGCGGGGCTGGCGGGGCAGATCGGTCAGCGCTTCGGTTTCGCCGGGGACGAATGCGAGACGCTCGAATTTCTCGTCCGCTACCATCTCTTTATCCCCGAGAATGCCCTGCGGCGCGACCTGAACGATGCGGTCTTCATCAAACGCTGTGCCGAAACGATCGGCAGCCTGGATCGTCTCAGCATGCTCTACCTCCTGTCCGTCGCCGATTCAAAGGCAACCGGTCCCTCGGCCTGGAGCGACTGGAAGTCGACCCTGATGGAGGAAATGTTCCTCAAAGTCTATCCCTATCTCGATATCGGCCGCCACGGCATCCATGACGTCACGGCCCATGAGGAACAGGGGGTGGAATGGCTGCGCGAACAGGTGCGGGTGCAGCTCAAGGGAGTCAAGGACATCCGGATCGATATCGATGCCCTGAGTGCCGATTATATCCTGTCCTTCTCGCCGGAAATTGTCGCGAGGCACATCCTGACCCAGCGCGACAACTATCAGCTGCTGCGCCAGAGGTCCCTGATCGTTGCCAGTGAGACCGAAGATTCCTGGCAGCTGCTGATCATGACGGTCGACCGCCCGGGGCTCCTCGCCAAGATCTGCGGAGTTATGGCCCTCAATAATCTGACGGTGGTCAAAGCCCAGATCTTCACCTGGGCCGACGGCACGGTCGTCGATGTCATCGATGTGCGGGCAACGGACGGACTCAGTTTTGCAGAAAAGGGCTGGCGGTCGCTCAACGAGCAACTCGACCTGGCCATCGAGCACCGGATGGGGCTCAGCCACCGGTTGTACCGCAAGTTATCGTCCGGCTACGGTCGGCGGAGCCAGAGGGCAGGTGAGGTCGCCTCCAAGGTTGTCATCGACAACAAGAGTTCGGAGAACTATTCGGTCATCGAGGTCTATGCGTCGGATTCGCCTGGGCAGCTCTATCACATCACCCAGTCGATGGCCGATTTCGGTCTGAATATTCACAAGGCCTATATCGCCACCGAACTCGAACAGCTGATAGACGTCTTTTATGTGCTTGATTCGCGCGGTCAGAAACTGGTCGACGAGGATTTCAGGCAGGAAGTTACGCAGGGCATACTCCATTCCATCGACCGAATAGGCAAGTAAGCCGGAGGGATTATGTCGGCTGGCAAGGGTCATGTTTTGTTCAAAAAATGACAAACATGTAATGAAATTTCATTTCCTTGTTGCAAAAAATGTCAGAAAAGTTATTATTTTTGGAACTGATAAAGGCATTCAAACAGCTGGTGGTCATTGCTGCATTGGGAAATAGAAAGGCTTTTTCTGTAGTGAAATTTCGTTCGTGCGTGCCGGAACTGACATGAAGAAATATCAGTGCAGAATTTGTAACGGGTAAAAGCAAGGTGGGGCTCGGAGTGAGAATTATTATTCTTGCTCAAATTTAAATTTCAGGAGGAATCGATGACAGCAAAAGATGTAATTAAAATGGCTCAAGAGAATAAAGCAGTCATGGCGAACTTCAAATTCCTTGACTTTCCCGGAATCTGGCAGCATTTCGCAGTTCCCATAGATGAATTGACAGAGGATATTTTCGACGAAGGGCTGGGTTTTGACGGTTCTTCGATCAGGGGCTGGCAGGCGATCAATACCTCCGATATGCTGGTTGTGCCCGATGCGGAAACCGCATTCATGGATCCGTTCATGGACTATCCGACTATCACCCTTATCTGCAACATCGTCGACCCGA
>MGTI01000006.1 GCA_001799365.1 Desulfobacterales bacterium GWB2_56_26
ATGGGATTTGCGGAAAAATGGTTCGTCACGTCGAACAGGGAGCTTGACAAGCCTTCTCATGGAAGGACTGAGTGAAATATTGTTCCTCAGCCCTCAGCCCTCAGCCCTCAGCCCTCGCATTAGAGGCTTTTATGCTGAGTCACCTCAGCATTCACTTCCATGTGCCGCAGCCAGGCGGAGATCAACTGCTGCTGCTTGAAGCGTTGCAGGTTCTCACGGTATTTTTTCATCTCTTCATTGTTCTCGGCCGGCATGGTCGCGATCTGCCGGTCAAGAAAGGTATAGACATAGAAATCGTCACCCTCTCGTCCCGGTTTTTCGGGCGCAGGCGATGACGGGGAGAGCAGGAAGGCCTCCCGGATAAGCGAGGTCGGGAAAGGACTTTTGCCGTTCTTTTCATTCTGGCCGAGAAAGCCGGACTCTTGCACTGCAAGGCCTTTCTCTTCTGCCAGGCTTTCGATTGTTTTACCTTCGCGGAGGCCGCTGGCCAGCTCTTCCGCCGCCGCTTCCGCCAGCTCCTGGGATTTGGCTTTTTTATAATCGGCCAGGACCTTATCCTTCACCTCGGCCAACTGGGGCAGTTCCGGTTCCTTAAGGTCTTCGGCAAAAAGAATCGCATAGCCCGATGTACCCTTGATCAGGGAACTCAGTTCGCCTTTGTTCAGTTCAAAGGCTTTTTCGAGAACCTGCGGGTCTTTTTTCAGCACGGCCGGCGCATCGCTCTTGGTAAAGAAATCGGTTTCGGCGATGGGGATATCCTTGTGGGTCTCGGCATATTGGCCGAGACTGCCGGCACCGATGATCCCTTCGTAGGCTTCATTGGCCATCTGGAAGGCCAGACTCTCGGCCTCCTTCTGCTGGAGGGTCCGGGTAATCTCCTCGGTCACGGCCGTTAGAGGCCGGGTACTGGCCGGTTTGATTTCCACCAGCTGAATGATGTGATAGCCAAAGGGCGTCTTGACCACTTCGCTGACGGTTCCCGGCTGCATGGCAAAGACCGCGTCTTCAAAATCGGGTACCATTCTGCCCCTGGCAAAGAAACCGAGATCCCCGCCGTTGCCCTTTGACGGATCGTCCGAGTGCTCGCGGGCAAGTGCCGCGAAATCACCGCCTTTTTTCGCCAGCTGCTGCACTTCCTCGGCCTTTTTGGCCTTCTCGGCATGCACTTCGGCGGAATCGTCCTCTCCAGCCTTGAACAGGATGTGACGGGCATGGCGCTGTTCCGGCTCCCTGAAGGTGTCGATGTTATTCTGATAGAATTCCTCGATCTTGGCCTGGTCGATGGTTATCTTCCTGCCGATTTCGTCATGGGAAAAGAACAGATACTTAAGCTTTATCCGGGGCTCGCTCTTGTATTTGTCCTTTGCCGTCTCGAACCAGGCGGCAAGGGCCTCATCGTCGACTGCCACCTTCTCGGCGAAAACGCCGGGAGAGAGTTTAACATATTTGACCGAGACCTTTTCATTGATACGGCTGTAGGCATCCTGGATTTCGAAATCGGTCACCGCCGAGGCGAAGCGGCCGATTTCCTCCGCGGCGACCTCGGAGAGCCGGTCGAAACGCAGGGATTGTTCAAATTTGGTGGGCGCCATCCGATTGGCGGCGAGGATGGCCTTGTAGCGTTCCATGCTGAAGGCGCCATTTTCCTGGAACTGCACCATTCCCTGGATGAACTCCCGGATTTCGTCGCCGCTCACCCTGATGCCCATCTCGGCGGCCCCCTGCCGCAGGAGGGTCGTCTGGACCAGCTGATTGATGACTTGCTGTTTCAGGCCGAAGCTTTCGGCAAAACCCTTGGGTACGTTGCCGCCGAACTGGCTGCTGAGCCGCTGATAGGCGTCATCGTAGGTCTTCTGAAACTGCTGGAAAGTGATTTCCTCGCCGTTGACGACCAGAGCAGCCTGACGACTGTCGCCCAGGTTGCTGCCGACGCCCCAGAAAATGAAAACCAGGGCAATGATGACGACGATTATCTGGATGAAAGTGGATTGAGCTTTTTGACGGAGTATCTGCAACATATGGAGAGTTAATATCGGTGTGGGTTAAGAAGGACCTGTAAAGGCCGGATTTCAACAACGATAAAGGCTTTTCGCCGAAAAACCAGGCCAATGGATTGGTAACAGTTCGATTTACTCTTTCTTTTTCGCCTCTGCAAGTAAAAATCCTTTACAACGCCGTCCCGCTCCGTTAATAGAATGTGGCGGTACCGATGATTCGCCGCGGGAATTCTGCCGTGAACCGTCCCGGCTCCTGGCAGACGAATTCTTCGGTTGGTAAGGGGAGGGGACGACCGATTTCCCGGATCTCATCCGCCTTGCATTGCCAGGCAGGACAATCTCGCACATAGGGCGCGGCAGAGCAGTAAGTGAATTTATTGCAAGTCAGGACATACTGTCGATATTTAACGCTTATTTACGGATTTATACATTTCAAAGCGGCTGAGAATTGATTCTTCATTCACTTGACAAAATGTTTTTGCTATAGTAATAAGCGCTAGTCAAGGTCACTGAATTATAAAACGGCGAAAGCTATAAAATAATATTCTAAGGAGGTTGCAATGCCAACGATTGAACACAATGGTAAAAGTTTCGAAGTAGATGAGGATGGTTTCCTGCTCAAAGGCGACGATTTCAACCAGGACTGGGTTGACTATGTTAAAGGTGTTGAAGGCATCACCGAGATGACCGATGAGCACAACAAAGTTATCGACGCTCTGCAGGAGTACTACAAAAAGAACGGTATTGCCCCTATGGTTCGTATCCTCTCCAAAACCACCGGCTTCCCGCTCAAGAGAATCTATGAGCTGTTCCCGTCCGGACCTGGCAAGGGAGCCTGTAAAATGGCTGGCCTTCCCAAACCGACCGGTTGTGTCTGATACTCTACCGGCTCGTTTTTGAATTTGAAAAGGGGATGGTGCTGCTGCACTGTCCCCTTTTTTTATTGTGCTTAGCCCGGTAAGGGTTCAGCTTGCAGCAGATAGCTGAACGCTGCCTGAACGGATACGGCCGGACGGATGATGCTGATGCGCCGAGATGTCAGGCCATTTGACTCGCCAGGTGCCGCTCGTCTATGGCATGAATTTTCTTCCGGTACTCTTCACCGGAAATCTTCGCCCCCCGCAATCCCCCGCGCAGATTGATCTCCGTAAGATAGCATCGTTCGTCCGTGACCATGAGGTCGAGGTGGGCGTAGGGGAAACTCCCCCGCTGCATGATTTCCCGGCAGAACGTCAGTTCCCGGTCGCTCAGCGTATGCGGAGAGGCTCTGCCGCCGCAGTGCAGGTTTTGTCGGAAATTGTCGGGGTTGATCCGCTCGTAGGCTTCAACATAGTCGTCGAGGATGATCACCCGCAGGTCCCGGTACCTGTCCCGATACGGCTGAACGACGAAAGGGAACGAGCAGGCGGTACAACTCGCCAGATTGTACAGTTCCTCGATGTCGTTGAACAGATGGATGCCCACGCCGCCGTTCTTCCGGTCGTGTTTCATGACAACTTTCGTGTGCTGCTGTTTTCGGTACAGTGAAGTGGCGAGCAGGAGGCTGTGCAGGTCGTAGATTGCCAGGGTGTCCGTCAGCATGAAGTCGCCGAATATCCTGGCCTGAAAGACCTTCGAGCGACTGGCCAGCTGCGAGGTAGCCGAGGGAGTGAGTCGGATGCCCCTTTCGACCAGATCGGTCAGCAGATGCTCTTCTCCAAGGTTCAGCCGAATGCGGCCGAAGATGATATCGTTTCTTTTGAGTTGGTTGTAGGAGGCGAAAAGGGTTTGATTGTTTTTGACGACGGTAGGCGGATCGTTCAAAAAATCATCTCCGAGAATCTTTGATAGAAGGAGGAAAGGTCCTCTTCGCAGTTGCCGCAGAAGAGCTTGACATCGCCAAGGGCCTGGGAGCTCTTTTCTTCGATGGTGAAGCTGCCGTCCTCGTTCTGGATATAGTGCGTCGTGGTTATGACGTCGTCGGAAATCTCGAAGAAGTTTTTCTCATTGCCGCAATAGGGGCACTTCAGGAGATTCGCTACCCTGGGTGGACGTAATGGCATGACAGATACCTGTTATTCGGACTCAGTTGCGTGTGCTGTTTGTCTTATCCGAACCGCTGGCCTGCGGTGCGGCCACTCTTTCCGTGGTCTTCAGTTCCTGGACCGCTACCTGGATCTCACCTTTCATCGCCGCTCCGGGTTCGACGGTGAGACTTCCCGCCTCCAGCTTTCCGGTGATGGAGCAGCTTTTTCTGGCCGTGAGCATATTGGCCTTGATATTGCCTTCGATGTGGCCATAGCAGTTGAACGAGACTACCGCAATGTCGCCGTTGATCCTTCCCGATTCGCTGAGGATCAGATGCTCACCCTCGATATTGCCGTTGATGGTTCCGTCGATCCGGGCCTTGCCTTTGAACGAGATTTCGCCCTTGATGGTCATGCTTTTGTCGATGATCGAGGAGATGGCCTCACTTTCGACTTTTTTCATTTCCTGCTCTACATTTACGGTCTTGCCAAACATTCCCATTACTTTTCTTTCTCCGGCGACGAGGTAGGCGGTTCCGATAAACTGGCGACTTGCATAAAAGTATAAGGATTTATCGGTTTGTTATCCAGGGTAATTTCATAATGCAGATGCGGTCCGGTCGATCGGCCGGTATTGCCGACCAGACCGATGAGCTGGCCCCGCTGGACCTTTTCCCCGGTTTTGACCAGACACTTCTGTAAATGGGAAAAGGTGGTGGCGTAACCGTTGCCGTGCTGGATGAGCAGAAAGTTGCCGTAGCCGCCGTTAAAAAACGATTCTTTCACCACCCCGTCGGCGGTGGCGTAGACCTTGCTGCCTCTGGCGCTGCGAAAATCGATGCCGGTATGGAGGGCGGTCTGGCCGTTAACGGGGTCCTTGCGTCTGCCGAAGCCGGAGGTGATGAGTCCGTCGACCGGCCGGCCGAAGGGTAGATAACGGATGGTTTTCAAATACCGGTCGGCCTTGTAGAGAAGCTCGTCCCGTTCATTGTCTTTATACTTAATGAACGGACCGCCGCTGTTTTTGTCTTCTTCTCCCTGCGGCACCTCAATGCCGATGCTGTCGATCATTCGGCCGATCAGCTCGCTCCGTTCCG
>MGTI01000007.1 GCA_001799365.1 Desulfobacterales bacterium GWB2_56_26
ATAGCGGGCAGCAATGGGTTTCCGAGCAGGTCGTCACCTTCTGGATCGACAGCATCAACAGGGCCAAACTGCAGAATCAGCAAGAAGTCCAAACCGCCCTGCAGGAGCTCAATGAAGGAAGCAGAATCAGTGCCAGAAACGGTCTCATCGGATTCATCATTTCTATCCTGCTCGGCATCTGCGCAATCTGGTTCATTTCCCGGTCCATCCTCCTGCCGCTGAAAACCCTCTCGTCAGGCCTGAAACGCATCTCCTTCGATAAGCAACACCGGCCCATTGCGCTCAGAGGCGGCGAAGAATTCACTGAACTTGCCGACGTCTATAACGATATGAGCCGGCAGCTCCACGAGGAGGAAACCCTGCGTTCGGAATTCATTGCAACCCTCAGCCACGAGATCCGCACCCCCCTTTCCTCCATCCATGAATCGGTCAACATGATCGTTGAGGAGGTGCTCGGGACCATCAACGACAAGCAGCGGAAATTCCTCGAAATCGCAGGTCTCGAACTGCGCCGCATCAACAAGCTCCTCAATTATCTGCTCAATGTTTCGGTCCTGGAAGATGATCACCGCGATAAAAACTCCGGTGTAGTCGATACCAAGCAGCTGGTCTTGAGCAGTGCGGAGTTGTTCTATCCTCTCATCAAAACCAAGAATCTCAAGCTCAAGTTCCTCGGCCTGCACGATTGTCCGGGAGTCTTCGGGGTGAAGGAAGAAATGCAGCAGGTGTTCGTCAATATCATCGGCAATGCCGTCAAATACTCGCCGGAAAACGGCATGGTCACCGTTTCCTGGGCGAAAGAGAAAGGCAACAGGTATCTACTCTTTCATGTCGCCGATGCCGGGCCAGGCATCCCGGAGGACGAGCAATCCCTGATCTTTACCAAGTATTACCGGACCAAGGATGCCCGAGGGCACCTCGATGGCGTCGGCCTTGGCCTTGCCATCGCCAGGCGCATTATCAACAGCTATGGCGGCACAATCCGGGTGGTCAACAATCCCGACGCCGGTTGTACCTTTTCGTTCACCCTGCCGATCCCAGCCAAGACCGGTAAGACTCTCCCGCCAAATCCCGAGGAAAATGCCTGTGCCATGGATTCATAAGATGAGACCACTACCAACACGATTCGCCAGATTGTCCAGATGCGCGCAGGCCGTCTTGATCCTGTATCTTCTGCTCGGCAGTTCCTGCGCCCTCCTTTCTCAGGCGCCTCCGCCCGCCCCCGCGCATCAACTCGCAAGCGATGCCGAACTCTTCTTTCTGAAAGGAGAATACCAGGACGCCCTGAGCGAATTTCAACGGGAATATGAAACGGCTCTTGCCGCCGAAGATCGGAATCAGGCATTATACGGACTGGCCTGCACTCAGATCATCACGGCCCGCACCGACCGGGAGTTGGCCGAGGGAATTGTTAATCTGCAGAAGTGGGACGAAGAAAAAGGCACCGGTCCTTTTCAGGAAAACCGCCGTCTGCTGGTCCTGGCCATGAAACAGCAGGGCGAGGTTCTGGTCAAGAGAAACCGTGAACAGCAGAGACAGGGAAACAGGAAGGATCGGCTCATCGCCAACCAGAAAGAGCAGATCGCGCAACTGACGGTAACCATTGAAATGTTACAAAAGCAACTGGAAGAGCTCGAAGCGATCGATGAGAATTTTCAAGTGAAAAGAAAGACATTATGAGTGAAACGAAACGTATTCTCATTGTTGATGACGATCAGAATATCCTCGAGGTTCTCGAAGCGAGACTGCAGGCGGCGGGCTATCGCGTCTACCGGGCGGCAAGCGGCCCTGCGGCCCTCGACCTGCTGAAGAGCAAACCGGTGGATGTCCTGGTTTCCGACATGAAGATGCCGGAAATGAGCGGGATGGAACTTTTTGTCGAGGCCGTAGCCATTCAGCCGCAGCTGCCGGTTATCTTTCTCACTGCCTACGGCACCATTCCCGATGCGGTGACTGCAGTAAAAGCCGGCGCCGTCGACTATCTGACCAAGCCCTTCGACGGCAAGGAACTGGTGAAGAAAATTGCGGGTATTCTGGCGACGGTCGAAAAATCGCCGGCGCCTGCCCGGCCGCATGCCGACGATAGCGGTTTCATCTGGGGCACAAGTCCCGCCATGCAGGACCTCAAAGCCATGCTTATGAAGGTCGCGGGCAGCAACGCCAACGTCCTCATCCTTGGCGAAAGCGGAGTAGGCAAGGAATATATCGCCAAACTCCTGCACCATACCAGCGCGAGACGCAACCATCCCTATATCGTGGTGGATTGCGGCTCGACGCCCGCCGGTATCCTGGAGAGTGAACTGTTTGGCCATATCAAGGGCTCCTTTACCCACGCCATCCAGGATAAAAAGGGCTTGATCGAGGCGGCCAACGGCGGGACTCTCTTTCTTGATGAGATCGGCAACATCTCAGCGGAGATGCAGAGCCGCCTGCTGCGCTTTCTGGAAGAGCGAAAGATCCGGCAGGTGGGCGCCATCAAAGAGAAAAGCGTCGACTGCCGGGTAGTGGCCGCGACCAATGCCGATCTGAAGAAGGCCGTGGAGGACGGGTCCTTCCGGCAGGATCTGTACTATCGCCTGAAGGTGGTGACCTTGCAGATCCCGCCCCTGCGGGAGCGACGGGCCGACATTCCCGAACTGGCCCACTATTTTGTCGACGACTATTGCCGGCGCAACAACATGCCGACCTGCGTCTTACTGCAGGAGACCCTGCAGTGGCTGGAGACCCTGACCTGGCCCGGCAATGTCCGGGAATTGAAGAATGCCCTGCAAACCGGCATCATCCTCTGCCAGGGCAACCGGATCGAGCCGGAAGATCTCCAGCTTGACGACGAACCGGACTCCTTCGATCAGTTCGATGACGATTTTACCATGGAACAGAGTGAAAAGGAGGCGATTATCCGGGCGCTGAAGCAGACCAAAGGGGTTAAGAAAGATGCCGCGGAACTTCTCGGCATCAGCCGCCGGGCCATTCAGTATAAAAGCAAGAAGTACAATCTGGATACAGCGCAGTTCAAGGATTGATCAATGTGGAACCGTAGGGGCGAAGATGGTCTCAGTTGCCCTGCAAAGAGAAAGGGCGCAGACTTCGCCTGCGCCCCTTTCTCTTGTCCCTGCAAGACGGTTATCAGACAGGCCAGCCGGAGGTATATTTGCTGTTGCCGTCCTTATCGATGACAAAGCACTCGTAATCGGCCTGTCGCTCGATAAACTGCACCCCGGCCACCGGTTCCATGACGAAAACGCTGGTGGAAAGTGCGTCGGCGTCCATACAGCTCGGCGCCATAATCGTTACGCTGCTGGCCAGCTGGGGCGAATGGCCGGTCCGCGGGTTGATGATGTGATGGAAGAGCTTTTCATTGTCGTAGAAGACCTCATAATTGCCGGAGGTGGCGATCGCCCCATCCTGCATGGCAACGATATTCGGATATTCCCGCGATTTAGCCGGATCCTGGATCGCGACTGTCCAGGCCTTGCCGCCCGCCGCCTTGCCGCTTACGCGGATATCGCCGGCGGCATTAATCAGGTGGTTGACTACGCCCTTCTCCCGCAACACCTCCGAAACCCTGTCGACGATATAGCCGACACCGATGCCGTCGAAAGTAACGGCCATATCGCTCCGTTTGAAGAGCAGCGAACCGTTGTGGAATTGGATGCCGTCGCTGCCGATCCGTTCTGCGGCCTGGTTGATTTCCGCCTCGGTGGGAGTGTGTTTGACGGCGAAGCTGTCCTTGTAGAGATCGATCAGCGGCTTAACCGTTATATCGAAGGCCCCGCCGGTTTCGCGGGTGAAGTAGAGGGACCGCGCCACCAGATCGAGTACCTCCTGCGGAGCTGCTTCAAGTTTGCCGGAGCTGTTCAGCGATCCGACCGGTGAACTGGCATCGTAGTGGGTGAGTATCTTGTTCAGTCGATCCATCTCCTCGAAGGCGAGACCAATCGCCTCTTCCGCCTCATCTTTAGACGGATGGATGGCGGTCATGGAGACAAAAGAGCCCATGGCCAGTTTCGTCTTGGTGACTTTGTATTCCTTGTTACCAAAGAGCAGGGCCTCGGCTTTTTCGGCGGGGAGCAACGCCGCGGATGCGGCCCCAAGACCCAGAAGGCCGGAGAGTTTTAAAAATGATCTTCTTTTCCGATCAAAGTGATTCTCTAGATTTTTCATGTTAGTTTCCAATATGTAATTGTGAGGGAAAATCACAAAATAACTGCATCTCTATTCGTAACAGCTTCTGAAGCCTTGCCGAAGGTTCCTTCTCGCGTCCCTTTGGTCAACCCGCCATTTTGAGACCGTCGACCGCACTTCTCGTGATCACCTGACGGCCTTGGTAATGCCTGAAAATATCCCTCGGACATTTGGTAACACAGGCGGTCTCGCAGCTCGGGCCATAGGCGAGACACGCTTTCTGGTCGATCTTCACCAGGTTGTTTTCGTACGTAACCGCCCCGGCAGGACAGGCCTTGACACACATTTTGCAGCCGATGCAGCCCACCTGGCAGACCGCCTTGACGTTTTTGCCGAGGTCCTTGGTCGAGCAGGGCACGAAGACCCTTGCCTTCATGGTCTGGATCTCGATAATAGCTTTCGGGCAGGTCCGGACACAGACGCCGCAACTCACGCATTTGTCCGGATTGACGACCGGAAAATTCTCCACCATCTCGATCGCATTGAAGGGGCAGACCTCGGCGCACTCGCCGAGACCGATGCAGGCGTACTGACAGGCGGACGGCCCGCCGAAGCCGAGATTGGCGGCGGTGCATGAAGCAAAACCGTAATACTCATGCTTATGGCTGACCCGGCCTTCGACCCGCGAGCAGCGGACCACGGCCAGCTGATCCTCGACGGCCGCCACCTTCTTGCCGGTCAGTTCGGCGACCCGGTTGGCCACCTTTTCCTTACCGGGGAAACAGAGGTTGGGCGGGACGTCCGGGTCGGTCACCACGGCGATCGCGTAGCCCTCACAGCCGGGGAACCCGCAGCCGCCGCACTGGGCAAGCGGCAGCGACTCCACCACATGTTCGATGAGAGGGTTCACCTCCACCGCAAATTTATGGGCGGCAATGGCCAGTCCGATACCGAAGAACAGGCCGATACAACCGAGGAGGACCAAGCCGCCTAATGCTAATTTTACTAATTCCGGATCCATATCTTACTCTCAAACAAAATCTGGTTAATCTTGGTGGGCGGCAGTTCTAAAAGAGCTGCAGGCCCGAAAAACCGAGAAACGCCATGGCAAACTGCCCGGCGACAATAAACGCGATCGGCAACCCTTTGAACGACGGCGGGATATTGGCCAACTGCATCCGCTCGCTCACCGAACTCATCAGATAGAGGGCGAGCAGAAAACCGCCGCCGGCCCCGAGGGCCAGCATAAACGTCTCAAAGACGTTGTAATTGTTGTTGGCGAGGATCAGCGGCACCGCAATGATGACGCAGTTGGCAATGACCAGCACCAGATAAACCCCGAACGAGTTGAACAGCACCGGATTGACCTTGCGCAGGATCGTGTCGATGGCCTGCACCGTGAGGGAAACCAGGCCGATAAAGACCACGATCTGCAGGAAATTAAGGTTGAACGGGATGAGGATGAAGTTGTAGAACACCCAGCTCATCAGCGCCGATACCACCATGACGAGGGTAAAGACCACGCCCATGCCCTTCGCCGTGCTCTTCTTCTTCGAGGTGCCGAAAAAGACGCAGAGTCCGAGATATTTGGTGAAGACGAAGTTGTTGATCAAGAGGGCCGAGATGAGGATGCCAAAAAGATACCCTAAGTACGACTTGCTCACCGTGAAGGTGGTTTTCTCGATTCCCGCCAGGCCCTTGGCAACCACAACATGGGTCATCGCGGTATTGAGTTTGTCCTTGAAGGAAAGCGTCACGCTCTTGCCGCCCGCGGCAAGCACGGCGGAAGCAACCTCCAGTTTGATATCCGGATCCGGCTCCTCGAACACCGTATAGTTGGCGGGATTTTCAGCCACAGCCTGGTCCACCGGTGCGGAGAAGGACACGACAATCTCCTTATCCCCTTTAAACTTCTGGTCGACGACCAGCCCTTCGGCCACAGCCGCGAAAGGCATGAGCCAGAACAACAAGGCTGCTGCTACCACATGAATATATTTTGCCGGAGTCATCACTTTACCCCTTTCTTACGTTTGTAATAGAGTTCGATCCAATTGAAAAAGCCCATCATCAGACCGACGACAAAGAAGCCGGCACTCGGCAGGATGAAGAAGAGCAGGGGTTTGAAACCCAGCACGTCGTAGCCCATGACAGCGCCCGAACCGAGCAGCTCGCGGACGAAGCCGATGACCATCATGCCGACCATGAAACCGAGACCCATGCCGAGAGCGTCCCAGAAGGAGTCCTTGACCGTTTCCTTGCAGGCAAACATCTCCAGGCGCATGGTGATGATGGCGAAGGCGACGATGATCTTGACGAAGATGCCCATCTTGGCATAGGCGTCCGGCAGATAGGCGGCCAGCACCAGATCGATGACCGTCACCCAGGTGGCGATGGTCAAGGTGTAGGTGGGAATGCGGATCCGCGGATGAATGACATTCTTGAAGATCGAGATCGTCATGCTGGAAAAGACCTGGACGAAAAGTACGGCGACCCCGAGCATAAACCCATTCATGACCGTCGTGGATATACCTACCGCGGGGCACATCGAGAGTGCCAGCTTGAAAATCGGATTTTCAGCGAGGATGCCTCTCGCTATCAGCTGCATGCTTGTTTTATCATTTGCCACGTCGACTACCTCTCACAAGATTTATACCGCAAGGGCATAAGTTTCGTTTGAGCAGACAAGCTGCTCAACTCAGCTTTAAAACGATACAGCAAGCTGCTGTTCTTTCAGTACCTTATCCAACACAGCCATGCGGTAGGCAAATTTGGTGACGATGCCCTTCACCCCGTCGGCCACAGCCTTGGTGGAAATGGTCGCACCGGTCAGGGCATAGACATCCTTATCCTTGTACTGCTCGCGGAATTTCAGGATCTCCTCCTCGCCGACCTTGCCGTTCAGGGCCTCCAAATACTCGGGCGGGATGGGGGCCTTGACGACACCGATGGCCTTGAGCGCCTCGAAGGGTTTGCCCTTGAACTGATTCTTGAAGTAATCCTGATCGATTTCCGCACCCAGCCCCGGATCCTCTTCGTGTTCGAGAACTTCGAGGCCAAGGATGGTGAAATTCGGGTCTACCGCCAGCATCACATGAACAAAGGTCTTGAAGCCCTGAAACTTGCCGCCGACCAGGTAAGCGATTCGCTTGCCGTTGTCAGTGACGATAATGGTCTGATCGGCGAACTTCACCTCATAGCCCGGTCCGACCGCCTGCTCGACCGCTTTTTTTCGCGGCTCGGCTTCGATTGCATCCTTTTCGCTCAAGGTTACTGGATCGGCCTTGATCAGCTGGCCGTTCAGGTCGATGTTGACCAGCAGAAAGCCTTCTCCCTCGCCATGACCTTCTCCACCCTTGGGTGCCAGAAAGCCGATGGACTGCTTGTCGTTGCCGGTAATGACATACCGGTAGACCTCATGCAGGCCAAGCGACGCCGGCGGTTTGGCTTCGCCTTTGTAGCCGAGCAGCTCGAACATGACCTGCTGTTCCTTGACATGTTCGTTGTGTTTCTTGGCGTTGCTGGTGAGGATGAAAAAAATCCCCATCACCGAGGCGGCGAGCAGGCAGGAGACGGTGAGACGGACAACTATGGTAATGATATCTTTCATTTTGCACCTCCTACAGGCGGCGCAAAACGCTGCGGCTTAAAGAAGCTGTCGAGAACGGTACTGAGCGGGTTCATAAGGAGTATTGCATAGCAGATACCTTCAGGATAGCCGCCTTTCAGTCGGATGAGGACCGTCAGGGCGCCGATGCCGATGCCGAAAACGATCTGCGATATTTTATTGGACGGACTGGTCACATAGTCGGTCGCCATGTAGAAGGCGCCGAGCAGGGCGCCGCCGGAGAGCAGGGCGAGCAGCGGGTCGCCGGCGAAATAGCCCTCGCCGCCGAAGATCCAGGAGAGAAGCGCGATGGTACCGAGAAGCGACACCGGAATGTGCCAGGTGATGTACCCCCGGTACATGAGGTAGAGACCGCCCAGCACCAGCAGGAAACCGGAGGTTTCACCGATACAGCCGGGCCGCCAGCCGAGGAAGAAGCTGCTGTAGAGACTGGCGCCGCTGCCGAAGGTCTGGGTGAAGGCGGCCATGCCGTGTTCCTTCATGACGGCAAGAGGCGTCGCCGTGGCGACCGCATCGACCTGGGTGCCGAGATACGAGAAAATGGCGAAATCCTGAACCGGCGGCAGCCAGGCGGAGGTCATAGCCACCGGGAAGGAAGCCAGCAGAAACGCCCGGCCGAGCAGCGCCGGATTGAAGAAGTTATAGCCGATGCCGCCAAGAAGATGCTTGCCGATATAGATGGCAAAGATCGCGGCCAGAATCGGCAGCAGCGGCGACACCCCCGGCGGAATGACAAAGGCCATGAGCATGCCGGTGAGCACCGCGCTGCCATCCTTGATCGTCACCCGGCGGCCGAGAGCCTTCTGGCTCACCGCTTCGACGATAACGCAGCTGATGACCGAAACCGCTGTAATGAAAAGCGTCTGGATCCCGAAGATGAACACCGACAAAACCAGTGGCGGCACAAGGCAGGCCACGACAGTCCACATAATTTTTTCGACCGACTCATTGCTTTTCAGGTGCGGCGAGAGGGAAACCTTCCATCTGCCGACCGGTGAAACAGCCTGGTCGTCCGTCTCTTGCTGTTTGCTCACGACTCTCCTCAACACTTCTTGTTTAAGACATTTGCCCGGCCGTAGGACCGGCCGGGCGAACCTTCGGGCGAAAGATTTTTCGCCCCTCCGATCGCGTACCTGTTCCGGAATCTCTCGTTACTGCGGCCGCTTCGCCTTCATCTTGGCCAGACGCACAAACTGCACAAGAGGTCGCTTGGCCGGGCAGACATAGGAGCAGGAACCGCATTCAAAACAATCGAACACTCCAAACTGAGCGGTATCCTCGGCCCTCCTTGCCTCCACGTAGATGGCGATCTCCTTCGGCTCCAGGCCCATCGGACAGGCCTCCAGACACCAGCCACAGCGGATGCACTGACCATGCGGCCGGGTGTCGATCTCGTCTTCGGTAAGAAAGAGCACGGCGGAGGTGGTCTTGGTAACCGGCACCTCAAGACTCGAAACGGCAAAACCCATCATCGGCCCGCCCATAATGATCTTGGACAGTCCCGGTTGCAGTCCGCCCAGGTAATCGACGATATCCTTCAGTTTCGTGCCGATCTTGACCTGCAGGTTAGCCGGCCGGCCGATGCCCTTGCCGGAGATGGTGACCACCTTCTCGTAGAGCGGCTTGCCGTAGACCACCGCATCGAAGATCGCCTTGGCGGTTCCGACGTTCTGCACTACCACGCCTACCGCCGAGGGCAGGGCTCCGGCCGGCACCTTCCGACCGGTCACGGCCTGAATGAGCTGCTTTTCGGAGCCTTGCGGATATTTTACCTGCAAGGCCTCCACCTTGATCGTGCAGTCCGGGCTTGAGGCCTGCTCCGCGGTTTTTGTCATCTCGGCAATGGCATCAGGCTTGTTGCTTTCGATGCCGATAAAACACTTTTTAATCCCGAGAATTTTCAGAATGATCCTGGCCCCTTCCACCACCGACGCCGCCTGTTCGAGCATGACCCGATGGTCGGCGGTGATATAGGGTTCGCACTCCGCCCCGTTCAGGATGAGGGTATCGACGGGGGAGTTGGCCGGCGGCTTCAGCTTGACATGGGTGGGAAAGCCGGCGCCGCCGATGCCGATGATGCCGGCCTCATGCACTTTTGCAAGCAACTGCGCACTGTCCAGCTGCTGCCAGTTCTGCTTTTCGTATTGAACGGGCTGGGCTTCGCGATCGACGGCGATGGTGATGGAGGGAGCGCTCACCCGGATGGGATGAACCGACATGCCGATGTCCTTGATCTTGCCGGCGATAGGTGCATGCAGCGGCACGCCGAGTCCTTTCGTCACTTCCCCGATCAGGCCTCCCTCGCCGACATCCGCCCGCTTGGCAACCGTCGGGGTACACGGAGCGCCGATATGCTGGCCGAGGATAAGTTCAAGCTCGTCCGGCACCGGCATGGTTTCTATCGCCAAACCCTGGGTCTGGGCCTTACACTCGGGCGGATGAACCCCGCCCTTGGGAAACGTCAGCAACGATTTCATAACTCTTTGAAGATAGGGATAAGGAAAAAGGACGGCTGGTAGGAACCGGAGTTCGCAGGGGCACATCCACGAAGACTATCCGATCAGGACAATCCGCCATAGTATTTCATAAACTGGGTACGTTCAAACACCGCGGGATTCTTTGCTTTTTCGTAACTCAGCTGACCCCTGAACTGGGCCAGTTCCGTAAAAGATTTCTTGGTCATCCACTCGTCCAGACCCTTCAGCATGGCCGGAATCTGAGCAAACCCGTTTTTATAGAGGGTCGACACGATCTGGACCGCGGTGGCCCCGGCCAGGAGTTGCTTGATCACGCCTTCGCTGTCGTGAATGCCTGTTGCAGCAACCAGATCCTTGTCTATCTGGCCGGACATCAGGGCGATCCAGCGTAAGGGGCCGCAGCCCTCGGACGGACTGCTCAGCACATCCGTCGATTTGACCACCATCTTCTCCACGTCGATATCCGGCGAGTAGTAGCGGTTAAAAAGGACGAAGCCCGCGATCTTATTGGTCAAGGCGAGCTTTTTGATAAGGTTGGCAAGCGAGGCGGAATACCGGCTCATCTTCAATGTCAGCGGGATCGAGACCATGCTGCTGACGCTGTCGATAATTTCGAGGTATTTCTTCTCGTTCTCGGCACTGGTCATCTTGGGATCCGAGGGCAGCAGCGAGACATTCAGCTCGATGGCGTCGGCCCCCTCCTGCTCCACGGACTTGGCAAAGGACACCCATTCGCTGGCCGAGACACAGTTGATACTGGCGATGACGGGAATATCGACGGCCTTTTTCGCCCCAGCAATAAGCTTCAAGTAGCTTTCCACCTCATTGCCCCGGGTATAGGCGCGGATGTAATCCATGGCTTCCGGGTAGTCCGCGGTATAACTTTCAAGGTTGGCGGACAGTTCCGCCTGAATCTGCTCTTCAAAAAGAGATTTCAAAACGACCGCCGCGGCGTTATGATCAGCCAGCTCCTTTATCTTGTCAACGCTGTTGGTAAAGCCGCAACTGCCGACAATCAGCGGATTTTTCAGATCGAGTCCCAGGTATTTCGTCGAAAGATCATTCATATCGTCTGATGTGTTCTCCATTATGAAAGGATCTGCCTGGCGCTGAACACTCGCAGGCCGTCTTAGGCAAAAAACTATGCAAATTATGCTCAAGAGAGGCCGGCAAAAGCCTCTTGTCAAAAATATACAAACTGGTACACATACAAAATTTGAAAAAAAAATCAACAATATTTTGGTGAGTTACCCGGGAACACCAGATAATTGACTGTTATTAATATTTATAATTTTTATTTCACCGATCAGCCAAATTTAGGTTATAAGGTCAAAAACAATTCAACGTATTGTGCAAACCGCTGAAAAATTCTTCTAACGTGCCGAAGATTCGGCCAATATTTCCGCTAATGATAATCGACCGGCAAAGCGTTGTGAAGGGAGCGAGGAGATGAACCACATATTTTACCGTCATCGTCCGGTAGTCCAGGTTCTGCTAGGAGCCGTCATGATCAGTTTTTCGGCGGTGTTCGTGAAGCTGGCCGATGTTTCTCCCACCGCCTCCGGTTTCTACCGGGTTTTTTTCGGCTTTCTTTTTCTCCTGTGCATCGCCCTCGTGGGCAAAAACCTGAGAAGGCCATCGTCATCCCAATCGCTGCTCATCCTGTTTTGCGGCTTTACCTTTGCCCTCGATCTTTTTTTCTGGCATATCTGTATTCTCTATGTGGGTCCGGGACTTGCCACCCTGCTCGGCAATTTCCAGGTCTTTCTGCTGGCCGGGGTCGGCATCGTCCTTTACCGGGAAGCAGTCAGTGCCCGTCTGCTCCTGTCGATTCCCCTTGCGATCTTCGGACTGCTCCTGCTGATCGGCGTTGACTTGCAGGGCCTCAGCGAAACCTATAAGGCCGGAATCTTCTTTGGCCTGCTCACCGCTCTCTGCTATACCTTTTTTCTGCTCGGTCTCCGAAAACTCCAGGGGGACGGCAAAACTCCCCTCTTTGCCTCGCTCATGCTCATCTCGTTGTACTGCGCCGTCTTCCTCGGCCTAAAAATGGTTCACGCCGGCGATTCTTTCGCCATTCCCGATACCAAAACTCTTCTTTCCCTGATCAGTCTCGGCCTCTTCTGTCAGGCCATCGGTTGGCTGCTGATCGCCGGCGCCCTACCGAAAATCCCGGCCTCGTTTACTGGCCTCATCCTGCTGCTGCAGCCTGGCCTTGCCTTTATCTGGGATGTGCTGTTCTTCAATCGCTCGACCGACCTGTTGAACTGGATCGGCGTCGTGCTGACGCTCGCCGCCATCTATATGGGGCTGACCGGCAGGAAGCAGCGGGTCTCACTATAATATTGCAATCCCTGAAATAGGATCTATTATTGAGCTTCCTAGAGAATTATTTTTGCACGCTTTTTTGGCAAAATGGCAGCATGAAGGGTAGGGGCGAAAAATTTTTCCTCCCTTGACAGTTGCAACATCAATCTCCTTAACTTGAAACACCACAATATGAAGATTGTCAATTACCAGGATTCCCCCAGCCAGAAATTCGACACCGAAACAGTAAAGGGCGTCACCGGCAGGGTCGTGATCGGCAAGGCGGACGATGCGGAAAATTTTTGCATGCGGGTTTTCACCGTCGCCCCGGGCGGCTTCACACCCAGACATTCCCACGCCTGGGAGCATGAAATATTCGTTCACTCCGGCAAGGGCAAGGTGTATGTGAACGGCGACTGGCGAGAGGTGACAAGCGGCACCGCCCTCTTCATTCCCGGCAACGAAGAGCATCAGTTCATGAACGGCGGAGGCGAAGACTTTGTCTTTATCTGCCTCATTCCTTCCGGCGTCGCTGAACTCTGACAGACCGGGCCCCGGCCCGGCTGTTTCGGCAGGGCCGGCCTCTCTACCGGTTATTGTCGGGCCAGCACAATAAGGAGATAACCGCTCATCAGAAACACCCCGCCAATGCGCTTCGTCAAACTCGCTCTCATCATTGCCGTCATCCAGCTGATCCTGCCTTCGTTTTCCCTGGCCGTCCAGGACAAGAAAAGCGTCCTCTATATCAACTCCTATCATAACGGCTACAAATGGTCCGATAGTTTGCTCGAAGGCGTCCGTACCGTGCTCAACAACAGCAACTATAAGGTCGACCTGCAGATCGAATACATGGATGCCAAGAAATTCCATTACGACACGCTGAAGGAAAACCATTTTGCCCTCTTCAAGGAAAAGTTCGTGGGCGAGTCGTTCGATATAGTCGTCATTTCCGACAACGATGCCCTTAACTTCGTCAACCAGTATCGAGAGGAGCTCTTCCCCGGCGTGCCGGTGGTCTTCTGCGGCATCAACGATCTCATGGAAGCCGATCTCGGCACCGGCAACATGACCGGAGTGGTCGAGGTCTATGACCTGGTCGCCACCTTGAATGTCGCTAAGAAACTGCACCCGAAAAGGGATCGCGTCATCATCCTGATCGACAACTCCACCGCCGGTGTGACCATCAGGCGCCAGGCGGAAAAAATACTCGAGCGGACCGACACCGACCTCAAGGTCGAATTCTGGATTCAGTTGAGTCTCGAAGAGGCGCAGCAGCGGGTAAGCCATTTACCTGATGACACCTTCCTCTTCATAGCTCCCTATTACCAGACCATCCACGGCCGCTTTTACACCTCCGAAGAGGTCAGCGAGGCCATCTACCGGCACAGTACGGTACCCATCTACACCGCCTGGGAGTTTATGATCGGCTATGGCGCCGTGGGCGGCCGGGTGCTGTCCGGCGTCGAGCATGGCAAGATGGCGGGAGAGATGGCTCTGCAGATCCTGCAGGGGAAGAAGGCCGACGACATTCCCATTCTCCGGGAGCCGAGCGGCATCTACCTGTTCGACTACAACGTGATGGACAAGCTCGGCATCAATCAGGACCTGCTGCCGGAAAACAGTACGATCATCAATGCCCCGCAGGCTATTTACGCCATCTCCAAAGAACTCTTCTGGACCATTATGGTCAGCTTTATCCTGCTCCTGCTGGCCCTGGTCGCCATGCTGGGGGCCATGCTGGAGCGGCGCAAGGTCGAGCTAAAGATCATCGACCAGCTGGCCTTTCAGGAAACGCTCATGGACACCATTCCCCAGCTCGTTTCCTGGAAGGATCTTGAGGGGAGGTACCTGGGTGCCAACCGCGCTTTTATGGATTTCTTCGGCCTGCAGGATACCCAGCAGGTGGTGGGTAAATCCACCGCTCAGCTGCTCAGCGACGCCACCTACTCGGACTGGTCGGTATCCGCCGATGCGGCGGTCATTTACAGCAAAAAGGCCTTCCGCAAAATTCGCCGCAAGGTGACCGGCAAAGAGAGCCAGGAGGCCTGGATCGAAGTCAACAAGGTGCCTCTGCAGGGCCAGGGCGGCAAGATCGTCGGCGTCCTCTCCACCGCTGAAAATATCACCAAGGAACAGAACCTTGAAAAGCAGCTGCTGCAATCGCAAAAGATGGAGGCAATCGGTACACTGGCAGGAGGAATAGCCCATGATTTCAACAACATTCTTACTTCTATCATCAACTCCACCGAGCTTGCCATAGGCGATATCACGCCGGGAACGCAGACCGAGGCGGACCTGCAGCGAGTCCTGAAGGCAGCGAGACGCGGCGGCCGGGTCGTCCAGCAGATCCTGTCGTTCAGCCGTCCGTCCCGGGAAGGCTTTCGGCCTACCGACATGGGCAGCGTAGTGCTGGAGGTCGTCCACTTGATGGAGGCATCGATGCCCGCCAATATCACGGTGACCAGCAATGCCCGGCCGGCGGATAAATTTTTTGTCCACGCCGATCCCACACAGATGCACCAGGCCATTCTGAATCTCTGCACCAACGCCTACCATGCCCTCAGGAAGACCGGCGGCAACATCGATATCCGGCTGTCCCGTCTCACTGCCGAGGATGCAAAGACCGAACTTCTGCCTGAGTTTTCCGGCAACCGGATCAAGCTCTCGGTAGCCGACAACGGCCCGGGGATAAGACAGGAGATCATTGACAAGATCTTCGACCCGTTCTTTTCGACCAAGAGCAAATCGGAGGGCACCGGGCTCGGTCTCGCGGTCGTGCATGGCATCGTCAAGAGCCATCAGGGGACTATAAGAGTCTTCTGCGGCGACGATGGGGGCAGCACTTTCGAAATCCTCCTGCCGGAAACCGCGGCGGGAGAGGATATCGTCTCCAGCAGCCTCGGTACGAGTTTCGAGTCCGGCGGCCATATCCTCTTCGTGGAAGACGACGAGGATCAGCTGCAGACCACGCCCCGGCTCCTCGAAGAAATGGGCTTTGCCGTTACCGCGCTCCGGGAGCCGGCCGTTGCCCTGCAACTCGCCTCGTCATCTCCCTTTGCATTTGATATAATCATTACCGACTTCGACATGCCGGGCATGAGCGGAGCCGAGTTGGCCGGCAGGCTGCCGGATCTTCCGGTAATCCTTATCTCCGGCCGGGACGATGCCCGGATCGCGGCCAGGGACCATGCCAACATCGTCAAGGTGGTCATCAAGCCCTATGACAAAAGAGACCTCATGGAGGCCATCCGCGAGGTTATGAAAAATGAAAAAACAGCATGACACACATTCTCATCATCGACGATGACATCGAGGCCTGCGAAACGATGGCCAGCCTGGTCTCCAGGCTCTCCTTCGCCGCCGACAAAGCCCATACCCTGAGAGACGGACTCGACCTGGCCGGCAGGAACAGCTACGACGTGGTGTTTCTCGATGTCTACCTCCCGGACGGCAACGGTCTCGACATCCTCCCTTCGCTCATGGCCCTGGGCGATCCGCCGGAAGTCATCATCCTTACCGGCAAAGGCAATCCGGACGGTGCCGAACTGGCCATCAAGGGCGGGGTGTGGGACTATCTCCTGAAACCAACGAGCGTCCGCGACATTACCCTGACCCTCAATCGGGCGCTGAAATACCGGCAGGAAAAAAAAGGCAGCGCCGCAAAGAAGGACCTCGTCCTCACCGGCATCATCGGCAACAGTCCTGGAATAAAGGCGAGCATGGCTTTGACCGCCAAGGCCTCGATGTCCGATGCCAACGTGCTGCTGACCGGCGAGACCGGGACCGGCAAGGAGCTGTTTGCCTCCATCATCCATAAAAACAGCAGCCGGTCGACCGGCAATTTTGTCGTCGTCGACTGTGCCTCGCTCACCGAATCTCTCGTTGAATCAACCCTGTTTGGCCACCTCAAAGGCTCCTTCACCGGGGCTCAGCTGAACCGGCAGGGGTTGATCAAGACGGCCGACGGCGGCACCCTTTTTCTCGACGAGATCGGCGAGATGCCGCTTTCCATCCAGAAGGTGTTTCTGCGGGTCCTGCAGGAACGGCAGTTCCGGCCGGTCGGCGCCACCAAGGAACAGACCAGTAATTTCCGCCTCATCGCCGCAACCAATCGCGATCTGGAAAAGATGGTGGAGGATGGCCTCTTCCGCAGCGATCTTCTCTTTCGCATCAAGACCATGCGGATCGACCTACCCTCCCTGCGCCAGCGGGTGGGCGATATTCAGGTTCTGGCCGAGTTCAGGATACAACAGCTCTGTGAAAATTTCGGCCTTTCGCCGAAGGAAATCGGCGAAGACTTCTCAAAGACCCTAGACGAATACAATTGGCCCGGCAATGTCCGAGAACTCTTCAATATCCTTGAAAATGCCGTGATCAATGCCGGAGAGGAAAAGACGCTCTGCGCCATGCATCTGCCCCGAAGCCTCAGAATCCAGGTGGCCAAAGCCCAGATAACCAGGCTCACCGGCAGCCAGGTGATCGATGAGGAAAGTCTCGCCGCCGACTCTCTTGTACAGAATTTCGGACAGAAGATCTTCGAGGATATTTTCGACCACCAGCTGCCGCCGCTGAAGGAGTTCAAAAATACCGCGGAAAAGACCTACCTCGGGGAACTGATCCGGCAATGCGAGGGCAACATCCACAAAATTATGGAGATTTCGGGTTTATCCCGTTCCCATTTTTATGCCCTTCTGAAAAAGTACCATCTGGCCCAGTGAAAGTTATGTTGTCCGCCGGCAGACGGTTTCTGTCTGCCGCAGCACTTTGTCCGTTTTTGCAGACGATGTCGCGGCCATCATGGGGTGATAGGGCGGCAAAACAGCGCTATCGTCCTTTTTTCCAGACGGCATCGGCGATTTGTCCCGCCCCTCCCCAGAAAATCTGCCGATCCGCCAACCTCATCTTTTGGCGCGAATATTGCAATGTGATACGCCGGTGACCGGCGCCGTTGTATTTTTCGGTGAATGGCCCCTATAATATATGCACTTCATTTTTCCCGCCTCTCCGAGGTATCGAAGGAAATATCGATCGACAGAGGTCTTCGGCATGCCCTGCACCGGAATCGCAGGTGGCCCGTGGTCGGTCGAGTCGTTTTCGACCATCAGCATAAATAAGGAAGAAAGATATGACTGAGAACAGCATAGACCGATTCATCGAGTCGGCGAAGCGCGTCGGGGCGGAGGTCCTGAGAATTGAGAATCTGCCGGAAGCCGCTGCCTATATCGCCGGCAAGGCGCAAGGGACCACCCTGGTGCCGGAGACGCCGCTCGCCGTACGGCACGGCCTGCGCGCTCTGCTCGCGGCTGCCGGGGTCGATGTTTTCGGCAAAAGCTTCCGCGAAGCCGGACATGTGCCGGGCGCTGGCGTCACCTTCAGCAATTTCGCCATGGCCGATACCGGCACGGTGGTCCTGGAAAGTACCGACGAAAATATCCGGCTGGCCACGACCCTGCCCGAAAAGCACTTTGTTCTGGTCGATCCGGCAACCATTCTCAGCGATAACCTGGCCGCGGCTGCTCCCATGACCGCCTTTCACCGGGATCCGGCGCCGAAATTCATCGCCTATATCACCGGACCGAGCCGCACCGCCGACATCGAACGAGTCCTGACCATCGGTTGTCACGGCCCGAGAGAACTGCACATCCTTCTGGTAGACGGCATCTCCAGCGATCTGATGGAAAATTGAAGAGGAGAAGTGAAAAATGGCAAATGAAACGACCTACAAGAAGAGTGTTGAAGAGGCCATCGGCAATCCGAAACTGAGCCGCGCCCTCCACCTCTTCGGCGACGCCTATCTCATCGCCAGGGAAAACGCCTTCAAGGGTCTCGATTTTCAGGAGATGCGCACGGAACTCGCCGCCATCAAAGACGAGGTGCGGGTGCGCCGCAAGGAACTTCTCGCCGAGTTTATCAAAAATGCCGAGGCCGCCGGCTCAAAGGTCTTTCTCGCCAGGGACACCAAAGAGGCCAACGACTACGTGATCAAGCTGGCCAAGGAGAAGGGCGCCAAACTGATCGCCAAGTCGAAGTCCATGGTCTCCGAGGAAGCCCATCTTAACAAGGCGCTGGAAGCCGCCGGCATCAGAGCTGCGGAAACCGACCTCGGCGAATGGATCGTCCAGCTGGCCGGCCAGCGGCCGAGCCATATGGTAATGCCCGCAATCCATATGTTTAAGGAGGAGGTCGCCCAGCTGTTCAGCAAGGAAGCCGGCAAGCATCTGGCCCCGGAGATCAAAGCCCTGGTCGATCATGCCCGCGAACGGCTGCGCAAGGAATATTTCAATGCCGACATCGGTCTCACCGGCGCCAATTTCCTCATCGCCGATACCGGCGGCATCGGCCTCGTCACCAACGAAGGCAACGCCCGACTGTGCGCCACCCTGCCGAGAGTTCACGTGGTCTTCGCCGGCATCCACAAGCTGGTGCGCAACATCGAGGATGCCATCAAAATCACGAGGCTTCTGCCGCGCAACGCCACAGGCCAGCTGCTGACCTCCTACGTCACCTGGATCAGGGGCGGGGTGCCGGTCGACGGTAAACAGAAAGAACAGCATATCATCCTTATCGACGGCGGCCGGGAGGCCCTGTATGAATCGAAAGCCTGCCAGGATGCCCTGCGCTGCATCCAGTGCGGAGCCTGCGCCAATGTCTGCCCGGTCTATCAGACCGTCGGCGGCCATGTCTTCGGCTCGATCTATATCTCCGCCATCGGCATCATCCTCACCGCCTTTTACGAGGGGCTCGACAAGGCGAAAGAAATCACCAGGGCCTGCATCGGCTGCCGGTCATGCGTCGCGGTATGTCCGTCTAAGATCGACCTGGAAGAGATCATCCTCCATCTGCGCAACGAGGTTTCCAAGGAATACGGCATCGGGGTCATCAAGAATGTGGCCTTCAAGGCGGTCATGAAAAACCGCAGCCTTTTCCACAATCTGGTGCGGGCGGCCTCAAAACTGCAGCTGCCGGTAACCCAGAAGAATCGAAGCGATGAGTCCGGGCCGCGGATCATCCGCCATCTGCCTTTGCACTTCATGGCCAAGGATTACACCGAATGGCGGGATCTGCCGGCGATTGCCGAAAAGCCCTTCCGCGATCAATTCGAGACCATTGTCCAGAACGTCGCCAAACCTCTCTACCGAGTCGGCTTCTTTGTCGGCTGCGGGGCGGACTTTGTGTATCCGGAGGTCGGGGTGAGCCTGATAAAGGTCCTCAATTCCTTCAATGTGGAGGTGGTCTTCCCGAAAGATCAGAACTGCTGCGGCATTCCCGCCCTCTATTCGGGCGATACCGAGACCGGCGAATACCTGGCCAAGCAGAGTGTCCAGGCCTTCACCGACGCGGGTGTCGACTATATCCTCTGTATCTGCCCGACCTGCACCATGGCGGTGAAGCGCGATTTCGTCGAACGTCTGGCCGATCACCCACAGTGGTCCGCCAAGGCGATGGCCCTCTCCAACAAGACTATGGACGCCTCCGCCTTCCTGGAAAATGTGCTGGGAGCATCGTTCAAACTGAACGCGACCGGCCCGGCCAGGGACATAACCTATCACGACTCCTGCCACCTGAAGCGCGGCTCGGGCGTTTTTCGGGAACCGCGAGCCCTGCTTGCCAGCTCGGGACATAAGGTAACGGAGATGAAGAATTCCGACCGCTGCTGCGGTTTCGGCGGCACCTATTCGTTCCTCAGCCATCCGCAGATCTCCCGGCAGATAACGAAAGACAAGGTCGAGACCATTCTGGCTACCGGCGTGAAAACCGTGGCGACCGATTGTCCCGGCTGCATGATCATGCTGAAAGGCGCGGTCGGCAAGGCCGATGCGACCATCCGCTGTGCCCACACCATGGAGCTTCTGGCGGAATCCCTGGAAATGAAAAAGTAAGGCTTTTGCTTATATGGGACATTTAGCTGAAGACAACACTGCTATGAATATCCGACCGATCAGACCCAAACGTGTATCCAGCCTGGTATTCGAACAAATCCGGGAACTGATTTACAAGGGCACCTTTAAGCCGGGCCAGCAGATTCCACCGGAGCGCGAGCTCGCCGCCTCCATGGAGGTGAGCAGGACCTCAGTGCGCAATGCCCTCGACAAACTGATCAAGCTGGGGTTGCTCTGGCAGACCCAGGGTCAGGGAACCTTCGTCGGCTCGCCGGAAAACCGCTACGGCAATCCGTTGGCCGCGGCCATGGCCACCGACGAGGCGACCTTTTTCGATCTGCTCGAGGTCCGCATGGGGCTGGAATGCAACGCGGCGAGACTGGCGGCACAGCGGGCCACCGACAGCGATCTCAAGGCCATGCAGAAGAGTCTTGATGAAATGACGGACGATCTGGCCGGCACCGATATGATTTCCACGGCTGCCGACACCTCCTTCCATATGGCGGTAACCTTCTCCACCAAGAACCCGGTCCTGATCCATCTGACCAGGAATTTCTATGATTTCCTCTTCGTGGGCATCAAAAAGAACCTGGCCCATATGGTGGAAACCCGGACCGCCTACAGCGATGTGCTGGAACAGCACCGGGACATCCTCCGCCATATCAAAGGCAGAGAACCGGAAAAGGCCTACGAGGCGATGCGCCGGCATCTTACCTATGTCCATGACTTTTTTAAGAGTCGCCAGAATTTTGTCGACGGCATCTCGCTCAAGCATCTGGCGGCATAACCGGAAGGCATCAGCTATCAGCTGTCAGCGTTCAGCTGCTGACTGCTGATAGCTGAACGTTTTTTTCACCGCTGCCGGCGTGTACTCCAGCCTTACTTCTTGTAGCTCAGCAAATCTTTCTTGAGACTCTCGGTGACCGGCGCCTCGCCCAGCCAGATTTTTAGCATGGCATCGTTGAAATCCTTGCCCGGAACCACACCCTTCTGCTCGCCTTTGATGGTGATGGCGGTGCCGGTTGCCGGGGTGTAATCGAGAACGATGACGTCACCTTTTTTGACATCCTCGAAGAGTCCATTGAATTGATCGATCCGTCCCTGCAGTTTGGCCAGATCCTCGCTGCCGGTATTGCCCTTGAAGCCATCGTTCCACGCCTCGACCAGTTTGTCTTTGGTGACCTCTTTGTAGAGAAAATGCATGACCATTCTCTTTTTGCCTTCGGCGGCAATGACTTCGGCGACCGATGCGGCAGGTTTTTCCAGATATAACTGGGCGACGTAAATATCGAAAAACAACTTGGTCCTGATTCCCGCCCCGTTGAGATGGAGGACGGTACCGTCATCGGCATTGATGGTTTCCTGGACCGCCACTCCCGCTACTTCCCGGGCATCCGCCGGTACACTGATCACCAACAAGCAAAAAAGAAGAAGTATCCGCATGTGTGTTGCTCCCTGTCCTAAGGTTGATGGAAAAGAACGACGATGCACTATCTTACACTTTTCTCACTGGAACGTAAACGTAAACTTTATATACCCACTTTCACCACTCCGGCCATTGCGGCCATTGATTCCCGCAGCTCAGGAACTATAATGAGCCGGGACAGGCCATCTTACCAGTGTCATGGCAAGCCTCAGATGTCGCAAGATTGCGCCGGAATTTTGGTTTCCTGCGAGGCACGACTGAGGGCGCATAGCAGCGCTATGCAACCGAAGAAGTAACGAAGTCAGGAAGCCAAAAGGGCAGGTAAGCGGAGCGCAGCGGAGACTCCGAGCAAGATGCGACAGACGAGACTTGACAGGACACCAGCAAAGCATTCACCGGGTTCACACTATGACAGATACCATTGAACGGGTCATTTCCGACAGCGGCAACTTTTTCGGCATCGCCTGCAATACCACCGAACTGGTCACTGAAGCCTGCCGGCGGCACGACGTCGGCCCGACCGCCGCCGCGGCCCTCGGCCGGGCTCTGACCGGGGCGGCCCTCTTAGCCGCCCTGATGAAGGACGACCAGAGCATCTTACTGAAATTCGAGGGCAACGGACCGTTACGCAAGATCATCACCGAAGCCGGCTACAACGGTTGGGTTCGCGGCTATGTCGCCAACCCCCATGGCGAGGTGCCGCTGAAAGACGGCCGCATCGATGTCGCTGCCGGTCTCGGCCACGCCGGTTTTCTCACCGTCATCAAGGACATAGGCCAGAATACGAAATATCCCGGCACTATCCAGCTCTACACCAGTGAGATCGGCGAGGATCTCGCCTACTATCTGTCCCAGTCCGAACAGACCCCGTCGGCGATCGCGCTTGCCACCCATCTGCAGAAGGATGGTACGATCGGTGCGGCCGGCGGTTTTCTTATCCAGTCGCTCCCGCCGGCGGATGAACGGACCCTCGCCGGTATCGAGCAGGAGATGGCGGCGCTGCCACCCCTCTCGCAACTTCTGCTGAAGGATAAGAGCCCCGGCGAAATCCTGTCCATCCTGTTCAGGAGCGTTCCCCACCGCAAGATCGGCAGCCGCGCGCTGCACTACTTCTGCAGCTGCAATAAGGACAAGATGCGGGGAGCTTTGCGCTCGCTGGGGGTTGAAGAGTTGCAGGAGATCTTGCAAGAGGAGGGGGGCGCCGAGGTGCGATGCGAATTCTGCCGCCAGTCCTATCGATTCGAGGCAGCCGAACTGGCCAAGCTGATAGAAACCGGAAAATAGCGCGCAAGTTCCTTTGTTGATAAGCGAATTCGCTTGCCGGTGACGCTCATTTATACTACACCTCTGCTGTCGGACAAGATATTTTCAAAGCCCCGATCCTCCGGCCGCACTTGGCCTTCCTCATACGTTTCTACGGAGAACAGCATGAAAGATATTCGTGACAACGCCAGAAAACTTATGGAAAAATTTTGCTATGTCTGCCCGGTCTGCAACGGCCGCGCCTGTGCCGGCGAGATCCCGGGCATGGGAGGACTGGGCAGCGGTTCCTCTTTTGCCGGCAATGTCCAGGCACTCGCAGAGATCAAATTCAACATGCGCCTCATCCACGATGTCACCGATCCGGACACTTCGACCACCATCCTCGGCAAAAAGCTCGCCCTGCCCGTGCTGGCCGCGCCGATCGGCGGCGTCTCGTTCAATATGGGTGGCGGAATCTCCGAGGAGCAGTATGCAGAGGCCATCATCAACGGCTGCAAGGCCAGGTCTATCCTCGGCTGCACCGGCGACGGCGTCCCGGAATTCATCTACAGCGCGGGTTTTGCCGCCATCAAAAAGGCCGGCGGCCACGGTGTTCCCTTCATCAAACCCTGGGAAGACGATGAACTGTTCAGAAAAATCGAACTGGCCAGGGCAACCGGCACCGACATCCTCGGCATGGATATCGATGCCGCCGGCCTCATCACCCTGCGCAAAATGGGTCGGCCGGTCTCCCCGAGACCCATGGCGAAACTCGCCGACATCATTAAAAAGAGCGGCCTGAAATTCATTGTCAAGGGAATCATGACCCCGGACGAAGCGGAACTGGCCATCGAAGCCGGGGCCGATGCGATCGTAGTCTCCAATCACGGCGGCCGGGTCCTCGATCACGCCCCCGCCACGGCCACGGTTCTGCCGGCAATTGCCGCCACAGTCAAAGGCAGGATTGCCGTTCTGGTGGACGGCGGGGTCCGTTCCGGCGGCGATATCCTGAAGCTGCTCGCGCTCGGGGCCGATGCGGCAATGATCGGCCGGCCGTTCTCCATCGCCGCCGTCGGCGGCCTGCAGGAAGGTGTCGAGAAATACATCGATACCTTGCAGGGTGAACTGAAGCAGACCATGGTCCTGACCGGGACCCGCTCAGCCGTGACCGTCGACCGCGGGATTCTGTTCACGCGCGAGTAAGAGCCGACACGGCTGCGCCCGGTTCCTCATTGGACGGTTTTCGTTGCATTACTCCAAGTGATAACTATTATTAAGTACATATGTACATCTTTGAGATAGGTTTTGCTGACGATCCCATTAGCCGCAGGCTCACCGCCACGGTATTTTCGGTGAGAAGACCGAGAGCTCGTCAACAAGAATATTCTGCCGACACCGGTTAACAGAGACCCGAGGAGCATACTATGAGCGACAAAGCAACCCTGATCATCGACGGCCAGAAATACGATTTCGACATGATCACAGGTACTGAAAACGAGCGTTGTATCGACATCCAGTCGCTGCGCGACACCACCGGCTGCATCACCATGGACCCCGGTTTCGCCAACACCGGTTCCTGCTATTCCTCGATCACCTATGTCGACGGCGCCAAGGGCATCCTGCGCTATCGCGGCTATCCCATCGAGGAAATCGCCGAGAAGGCGAGCTTTGTCGAAGCCGCCTACCTGATTCTCTACGGGGAACTGCCCAAGGCGGATCAGCTCAAGGCCTTTTCCGCCCGATTGAAGGAACATGCCCCAATTCATACCAATCTCGAGCACCACTTCTCGGGCTTTCCCAAATCGGCTCCGCCCATGGCCATTCTGTCGGCCATGCTGAATCTGATTTCCTGCTTTCATCCGGAAGTGCTCGAGGTGCCGACCACCGGGGCGGAATTCGACCGGACGGCCTCACTTTTGCTCTCAAAAGTGCGGACCATTGCCGCCTTCGCCTATCGCATGGCCTCAGGCAAACCGATCAATCATCCCAACCCCCATCTGACCTATTGCGGTAACTTCCTGCACATGATGTTTTCCGATCCCTATCAGGAGTACGAGGTCTCGCCGGTGGTCGACCGGGCGCTCAACCTCTTCCTGGTCCTCCATGCCGACCACGAGCAGAACTGTTCCACCTCCACCGTCCGGGTTGTCGGCAGTTCACGGGCCAACCTGTTCAGCTCGGTTGCTGCCGGGGTCTGCGCCCTCTGGGGGCCGCTGCACGGGGGTGCCAATGCGGCGGTCATCAAGATGCTGGAAGACATCCGCCAGTCGGGCCGTCCCGCCTCATATTATATCGACCGCGCCAAGGACAAAAACGACCCCTTCCGGCTGATGGGCTTCGGACATCGGGTCTACAAGAACTTCGATCCCCGCTCGATCATCCTTAAAAAACAGGTCTACAACTTGCTGGAAGCCCTCAAGCTCGACGACCAACTGTTGGAAATCGCCCTGCAACTCGAAGAAGCCACTCTGAAAGACGACTACTTCATCAGCCGCAACCTCTACCCCAACGTTGATTTTTACAGCGGCATTCTCCTGCGCGCCATCGGCATTCCACTCAATATGTACACAGTCATGTTCGCCATCGGCCGGATGCCCGGCTGGATCGCCAACTGGAAGGAACTGCACGACCATAAGCTGCGCATCTCCCGCCCACGGCAGATTTATACCGGGTCTCGCGCTCGTACCTTCGTCCCCATGACGGAACGGTAAACACGCGGAACGGTAACCTGCGGTAATGATTTCTTGTAAAGAAACAACTTCATGGTATTCTGCGATTATGTAAGGAGTTTCCTGAACAAACAGATACTTATCGAGGATGATTATGAAAACCATCAACTGGAGAGATGAATTCAGCGTCGGTGTGGATGAGATGGACAGGCAGCATAAGAAGCTGCTGACCATGATCAACAGGCTGATCGAGGAACAGCACACGCTGACCGACCAGAAGACCATTGCCGAGCTCCTGGATGGCATGATCGATTATGCCCAGGAACATTTCCGGGCCGAAGAATTTCTTATGGCCGAATACGACTACGACCGAAAGGCCTGGCAGGAGATGCGACACAAGGAGTTCATCGACAAAACCCTCTCCTTCATGACGGCGGCGGACATTGGGCCGAACATTCTTTCCGTGGCGCTTCTGGATTTTCTCAGTTCCTGGCTGGTCAACCATATCCTTACCGAGGATATGCAATATAAAGAGTTCTTTCGCAGCAAGGGGCTCAGCTGACAATTCTCCCCCATTCCCTCTAGCAAAAACGCCATGCACGACGAAACATCGGCCCGGACCTTTGCCGAGCATTCGCAGAATTTTCAGGAGATGGTCTCCCGAGTGGAGCGATACGGCGTCCTCGAGAAACCCGACGGTTACGGCAAACGGGTCGGCGACTGCGGCGACACCGTCGAACTGTTCCTTTCGGTACGAGGCGGACAGCTGCAGTTGGTCACCTTCAAAGTCGAAGGCTGCACCAACACCGTAGCCTGCGCCAACACCGTCTCGTACCTGATGGAAGGCAGAATCCTGAGCGATGCCTGGCAGCTCACTCCGGAAAATGTCATAGATTTCTTGGAAACCCTCGGCACCGACCATCACCACTGCGCCGAACTGGCGGTAGGCGCCTTCTATAATGCCCTGGCAGATTACAATCGAAGACAGCTGGAACCTTGGAAAAAGCCCTATCCGCAAAGGTAGGGTGACGAGGAGATCATCGCTGATTCGCGGTCGGCAGCGGGTTTAGACGCATTCCAACCCATCTGCCGCTCCGACCTGTAAGGGACATTTTCGGATGAGCCTGAAAATCACCGGCATTTTCCCAGGCTCATAGGCCGAAGAGTTTAGTGGGTGGCGGACCTGGAACGCACACCCCGGTACTTGGCATAGATATCATGTATCCTATGCCGCATCTCACTCAACTTGTGCGAATCTTTATCGGGCAGCCAGCGCGGTTCGCTGATTGAATAGATATATTTGGACAGCTCATCCAGGGATGATTCAACCGCTGTGCACCACTCGCCGGTACAAATGCTGTCTACATCCTTTGCCTCATCAATGTCATGCTCCAGAATAGCCATGGATTCACTCAGGTTTTCCATGAAAGTCCGGTGCGCTATCAGAAACGATTCGACCATTTCCTTTTGCATTTTCATACTATAACCTCCCGTGAATCGATACCTTCCGTATCGAGTATCGGATACTTGAACAATTTGCCGTCCCGACTGGAACCGATATGGGCCGGTGAGGTTGTTGCATCCATATCCTCCCGGGGAGTGCATTTCTCGCCATTCGGCATGCCGTAACGATTAGAACCCGCTCCGGTGAGGTCTCAGCCGGAGGATAAATGAATAATAATCATTCCGGGAAAAATTGGGGCAGTTCCTTTTGCAGAGCCAAAATACATTTTCACAAACCGAAACTGTGTAAATGTCACTACAGGTTAAAACTTTTTTAATTTTTATGTACATTGCTTATACAATCAGGTAATCGAACAACAGCACCACCGGCGTTTGTCTCTTGCACCAACGTCGTCCATATTCCTGCTTTTAAACGAAAGTCGATACTAGCCGTATATGCCGGCAAAAAGCTTAAAGACCCGTTTTTCCCTCTCGATTGCGGCCATATACGTCATCCTCGGGATGACAATGTTGGCCGCCATGCACCAGGGCACGCAAAACATCATCGCTTCGCTCGGCACCAGATTTGCCATCAAACAGGCGCTGCTCGAAAAATCCAAGCTGATGTCGCAGATCCAGCGAAACCTCTCCCTGTCGCTCAAGATGGCCAACTCTCCCCTCATCAGGGAATGGATGAAGAACGAAGAGGATATCGAGCTGAAAAAAACGACCATGGAAGAGCTGGAGAGCTACCGCGGCAGCTTTGAAAGCAAAAGTCTTTTCCTGGCCATCGCCGAGTCCGGCCACTATTATTACAGCGACGGTACCGCTGCCGATTACACCCGCCCCCGGTATACCTTGAACGCGAAGAATGAAAACGATGCCTGGTTCTATCGGGTGATGGCCGAGGTCGAAACCTTTGAACTGAATATCGACTACGACAACCATCTCGATATCAACAAAATCTGGTGCAACGTGGTTATCCGCGACGACCGCGGGCAGAAGATCGGCCTGGGCGGCACCGGTGTCGATATCACCCACTTCATCAACCAGCTTATCGATACCGGCGAGCCGGGGATTGAAACCATCATGTTTTCCGCCGGCGGGACCCTCGAAGGCCACAAGAACCGTGAGTATATCATCCATAACAGTAAGGTCCGCGGCACCGAGAAGAAGCACACCGTCTTCGATCTGATCGACACTCCCGAGGACCACCCGCTGGTTCTCCGGGCCATGGAGAAACTTGCCACCCGGGCGTCCGAGGTCGAAAACTTTCCTCTCACCGTCCAGGGCCGAAAGTACCTGGCAGCGGTCGCCTATATGGCAGAGATCCGCTGGTACAATCTGGTGCTGGTGGACGCCGAGAAAGTCATCGGCTCGCGCAGCTTTCTTCCCATTCTGGCGATATCCATCGCCTCGCTCCTCCTGATCGTCGTGATCATTATCCTGCTGCTCAACCGGTTAGTGCTGACGCCGCTCGGGGTGCTTGCCGCCTCGGCAAAGAGGATGGCCCGTGGGGATTACGATATCACGGTTGCCGCCAGGTCCGACGACGAAATCGGCGAACTGACCGGATCGTTCAACGAGATGGCTTCGATGGTCAAGGATCACAGCGAAAACCTTGAACAAAAGGTAGTGCAGCGGACCGAAGAGCTGCGTCTCGCCAACGACAAGCTCGCGGAATCCAACAAACAGATTCTCGACAGCCTGTGCTATGCCCAACTGATTCAGGCCTCGATCCTGCCGACGGCCGACAAGGTCCAGCCCTTTCTTACTGAGTTCTTCGCTCTGTATCGGCCCCGCGATATTGTCGGCGGCGATTTTTACTTTTTCCGCGCCCTGGCCGAGGGCGGCTGGCTGCTGGCCGTAATCGACTGCACCGGCCACAGCGTGCCCGGCGCCTTTATGACCATGACCGCCAATGCCGTCCTGGCCAACATCATCGACTCCGATGAGACGGACGATCCGGCCGCGATTCTTACCATCCTCAACCAGCGTTTTCACGACACTTTTCATCGCAACTCCGATAAAGACGGCATCGATTACGGCCTTGATATCGGCCTGTGCAGATACCAGCCTGCTTCGGACACGCTCTTTTTCGCGGGCGCGAGAATCGATCTGCATTATGTTATGGCCGGTGAGGCGGTGACGATCGGCGGCCAGCGCAAGTCCATCGGCTATCGCCGATCCGACCGGGAGGTACGGTTTGAAAACCGGGCAGTGGCAGATGCCCGCAACAAGTCATTTTATCTCACCAGCGACGGCATTCTCGACCAGGCCGGCGGGCAGCAGGGATGGGGTTTCGGCCGGCGCAGGTTCGGCAGGCTGATCGGCAGCATCGCCGGCCTCAGGGCAATGGAACAAGAGGCAGCGATACAACAGGAATTGGCAAGGTATCAGGGGACATACCCACAACGCGACGATATCACCGTCGTCGGGTTCCGGGTGCACCGGGATTCCGTAACCAACACTAGAAGATGATTACCATTATGAAAAAATTCGACCTCTACGATCTCAAACAGACAGTGAATCGGCACGGAGTGCTGATCAGTTTTGCCGGGCCGTTCTCCCATGGTATCATTGAGGAACTGGGTCAGGCCGTAACCCGGTACCTCGAAGCGGAAGCGGTTACCAAGGCCTCGCTTACCGACGTTTTTTCGGTTTTCATCGAGCAGACCCAGAACGTGCGAAATTATGCCGTGAAGATGGAGGCTGAAGGCATTACCGACCACGACTTCAACAGCGGCATCGTCACCATCGGCAGAAGCAATCAGCATCACGTGGTGTGTTCCGGGAATTTCGCCAGGAAATCGGATATGCCGAGCCTGGTCGCACAGCTCAATCAGCTGCACGGCCTCGACAAGAAGGAGCTGAAGGCCCTGTACAAACAACAGCTTCGCACCACACGCAATCCTGGCGAAGGTGGCGGTCTGGGCTTGATCGATATGGCGAGGAAGGCCTCGGAACCGCTGGAATATGACATCTACGAACTCGATGAACAGTACTGTTTTTTTAGCCTCTGCGTGACGGTGTAGGAAGGACCATGGAAAATTTCGTTATTGAACCAACCAAATCTTCTCCGGCGATACTCTTCGACGGCACCACCGGAATCCTCGATATAGCCGGAGAGTCCTATCCGGAAAACTCCTATGAATTCTACAAGCCGATTTTGCACTGGCTGTCGCGTTTTTGTAACAATTTCCGCGAAGCAATCGTTTTCAACTGCCGGATCAGTTACCTGAATACCGGCAGCACCAAGAGTATGATGGATATCCTCGATCTGTTCGAGGAACGGCACAGCAAAGGCCTTGCGGTCTGCGTCAACTGGTATTGCGACAGCGATAACGACCGAGCCATCGAAACGGCCGAGGAATTCAAGGAAGACGTAACCTTCCCCTTCAAAATCAAGTCACTGGAAGAATAACAGGATGACGAAGCAAGGTTTGAACCGGAACGGCCTGTTGCTTGCTGCGATACGGGCGCAACTGGCAGACCCGGACGACTCCCGCACGTTTGCCCGCCAGGAAGTTGCCGATCTCCTCGGTATCTTTGATCATCTGCAGCACCGGTTCGACCGGGTGGTTAAAATCAGCGACGGCTATCAGTACCAGCTGAAAAACCTCACGGGAGAGCTACAGGAGGCCCTTGCCAATGTCAAAACCTTGAAAGGATTCATCCCCATCTGTGCCTCGTGCAAGAAAGTCCGTGCCGACGACGGCTACTGGCGACAGATCGAACAGTATATCGACGAAAATTCCGAGGCCTCTTTATCGCACGGGCTTTGCCCCGAATGTACCGCCAACTACTATCAATTGGCCTCGCTGCCCGCCAACCCGGGCGCTTCGGCCCCGAAGTATTCCCTGGAATTTTCTGCTGAAGAGTTGGAAAACCCGACAGTTTCCAAGTACATCGGGATTCTCGGCAATGAGCATTTTGCGGAAACGCCGCTCCACAACGATCTGGCCCGGCTGCTCGAAAAATACGTCCTGCTCGAACGGCGGATGAAACGCATCTCCCGCATCAGCGACAAATATCAGGCAGAGTTCCTGGAGATCAAGCAACTACTTGAGCGGGAAGCGAGGATCGACCACCTGACCGGACTCGCCAATCGCCGGGAAATGTACCGCATCCTCCAGGCGGAGATTGCCAGGATCTCCCGCCAAGGCGGTACGCTCGCCCTGATCATGTTTGATTTCGACAACTTCAAGAATATCAACGACACCTATGGCCACGAGGCGGGCGACCTGACCCTGCAGCATGGCGCCCGGCTGGTTTGTGGAGTTCTCCGCCAGGAAGATACCTGTGCCCGCTGGGGAGGGGAAGAGTTCATGATCGTCCAGCCGGGCAATCATCGTGAAGGTGCCTTGCTCTCGGCCGAACGG
>MGTI01000008.1 GCA_001799365.1 Desulfobacterales bacterium GWB2_56_26
ATTGAGAATCGTTTTTAGTCACAAGTATTAAAAACTACTATCTGAAAAAGGCTACCTTACCGAAAGGTGAGGACGCAAAATCACCGGTCTAAGGGGGATGTTGCCCTAGGACAGCGGGATTGCCAGATATGTACACTACATATTCTGTTTATCTTCCTGCTGGACAAGACATGGATTGGTACCAACAGGAATCTGAGATATGCAGAATCATTGTTCGTTGTTCAAAAACTTTCTTCATGCCCCATTTTCACTCTGCGCAGGCAAATCATGCCGCAGACCGTCCAACGCCATAATTTTTCTCTTGTCCGCGTGGTTGTATGTGCTGACGATGGTTCTGCCCGTTACCGCAATGGCAAGTACTCCCCCCGTGGCAGGATTCTCCGACATGCCGCTCGAATACGGCAAGGTGATTTATCGTATCAACGAAAACAGCCCCAAGCAGCTCTATATCATAGGGATCAGTCACCGCGATCCGGAGACCGGACGCAACGGCAGTACCACCATCCAGACCCAGACCGATATCTTTCGTATCGGTGAATGGCTGCACCGGAACAGGGAATTGCAGCTGCTGTTGCCGGAGGGGTATTTCACTGCAGCCGAAACCTGTCCCCCGGCGCTTGCCCACAGCTCATCGAGCCAGCTGGACAGTTATCTCCTCCGCCAGAAACTTGCCGATGAGAGCCGGTTCGTCAATGCCGAGATGCTCCTCAAGGAAAATTGCCGATTGCGGGTTTCCCAGGTGGAGGATCGCAGTATCTATGATGCAGTTTTCCAAAGTCTGCGCAACCTGAAGACCACCGGCACCGCCCAGTCATCGCCGCAGGAACGACTGGCCCAGCTGCAATATCTGCAGGAAGTCCGGACAGCGGTGCTGCTCCAGAAAATTCCGGCGATCGTCGACAGGGAGCTCAATGATGGCATGATCCATAACCAATCCGCCATGTTTACCATCGGTCTCAATCATCTTCAGGATATAGTTCGCTATTTTCAGAACAACGCGATCAAGATCAATTCCCCGGACGCCGGCCGGATGCAGCCGGCAAATTACACAGCTGAATTGAATCTGCTGAAAAACGGCTTCGGAGTGACCATCATCATTCCCCGTACCCTGGCCGATGACAGGAGACTGTTGCAGATGACCAATCTCGACCGGATCCTCCTGGCCTATGGCCGGACCGGACAAGAATGGCTGAACTGACCGCATCGGTCCGCTCCATCCCCCCCCGCATCAATACTCGTCCTTTGTGACAGGAAAGATTCCTGAAATACCGGAATTCATCAGCCTGAACGCCGCAGTTTTACTGGTACAATTTTAATATTGCCAAGATGTTGGCGGCGTTGTTGTCCTCTTTTTACCCCTGGCATGGAACTTGCTGAATGAGGGGTATCTTGGATACGAGTCTTCAATGTTCTCTATCCAGGCTCAAAGGCAAGTAGAATTGCATTTCCAAGTACAGGAGGATGAAAATGAAAAAAATTACGGTTTCCATAGTGACCATGTTTGCCGCACTGGCATTGACTGCCCCGGTATATGCAGCAGGTGAATACAAAGGAACATCTGGCGCAAAAACCGAAAGCGGGGAGCTCAAAGCCGGTAGCGGCCAGCAGCAGCGGTCGATGTCGCAAGCGCAATCGGCCGAGGAGATTCTCGGGATGTCTGTGGTCTCTCGGGATGGAGAAAATATCGGCGAGATCCAGGATATCAAACTCGATACCCGCACCGGCCGGGTCAATTACGTGACCGTTCAGAAAGGCGGCGTAATGGGCATTGGCGGTGAAGAGGGTATCCCCGTGCCGCTGGAAGCTTTCCAGTTCACTCAAGAAAACGCCAAGCTGACAGTCGATAAGAGCAAGCTGGACAATGCCCCGAAACAGTCCGGCATGTCGGATCAGGAATTCCAGCGCGGTCTGCAGAGCCACTACGGCATTTCGCCGGCATGGCAGGAGGGTCAACCCGGTATGCAGTCTCCCGGCACCCAGTCCCCGCAGATGAAGATGGAACAGCAGCAGAGAAGTCAATAATATCACATAGGCCGAGGTCTTGTTGCTGAGACAGGGCACTCGGCCCCATCACATTGCATACTTGCCTGAAAGGAGCGTCACGTGACGCTTCCGGGGAATGAAAAATCCCCTGAAACTGCCGGACCGGTTCAATAGGCCTGTCCGGCGGTTCTCTTTGCGAATTTGTCTTTTTCCGCCGCATCTCACAACCGTATTCCGCCGAATCCTGTGACAGGAAGCGAGAGTTGTCGGTAATCTATGGCAGCTCTATTTTCACTGTCGTTTCTGGTTCCATGGCAGGAATATTGCAAGAAAAAAAGTGTGTTTGGATGAGAAGCCGAACTCTTATGAGAGAGTGGAAGGTTCTTGTCCCATTCGAACAGATCGCATGATTATATGCAGATGTAAGGAGGTTTTATATGAAAAGGATCACACATTCCGTACTGACTGTATTGGCATCGCTGGCCTTGGTAAGCCCGCTGTATGCTGCAGAACAATGGAGTCATCAAGCTAGAGGAACAACATTCAACCAGAATACCATGCTGGAGGACAATAACACGGATTCGATCGATCAGACAGGCGGTCGAACCGTAGAGGTGCGCTCAGGCCTGTCGCGCACAGATTCGGCTGGACAGCTGATCGGACTGCCGGTAGTAGCCCAGGATGGCGAAAATATCGGTGAGGTCCAGGATCTGAAGGTCGATACCAGTACCGGCAGAATCGATTACGTGATAGTTGAGAAAGAGGACGCCATGGGTGCCGGAGAATCTATAGCGGTCGCCGTGCCGCTCGGAGCTCTCCAGTTCACCGATGACAATGCCCGGCTGACGGTTGACAAATCGAAGCTGAATAATGTGCCGAATCCTGCACTTATGTCGGAGTCGGAATTTCATCAGGGGCTTCACACCCACTACGGCATAGCCCCCACCTTCCAGGAGGAAAAGACGATTATCCATAGGGAAGAACGTAGTAAAACACTGAAGCCGTGACGATGATCGCTCACTCCCGCGGGAAAAGGTCGATTGACCGCCGCGGGAGATCATGCCGGTTCATCCGGCCTCTTCATTCTTCCCTTTCTTCACCTTGTGCAGTTCCTCTTTCAGCATGCCCTGAAACATCGCAATCTTATAGCCGTTGGCCCGAAGGGGCTGGGCGCCGGCCACCGCCGCCTGTGCTGCGGCAGCTATACTGTCGTCGGTAAGCGGATGGCCGGTGAGAAGTTGTTCCGCTTCCCGGCTGCGCCAGGGGATCGGCGCTGCGCCGGAGAGAACGATATTCGCCCGGACCACTTTATCTCCCTCCCTGACGAGGGCGAGTGCCGCGCCGGCGAGAGAAAAATCCCAGGACTGCCGGGCCCGGATCTTTCGGTATGAAGTGGAGAGGCCTTTTGCCGGCGGCGGGACTTCGATATGGGTGATGATTTCGCCTTGCCCGAGGACCGTCTCCGCCCGGACGTTCACCGCCGGCAGCACGTGGAGGTCGGCCACCGCAATCGTTCTTTCACCCTGCGGTCCGGTCACCAGCGCTTTGGCATCAAGGGCGACCAGCATCGGTGCGGTATCGGACGGGTGGACGATGGCGCAGATATGGTCGTGGCCGAAGATGGCATGGAACTGATTTTCGCCGGCCATGGCAAAGCACCGGTCGCCGCCCTTGCGCAGGCAGTGGAAATCGCCGCGGTAATACCAGCAGCGCGGCTTCTGGCAGAGGTTGCCGCCGACGGTTCCCTGGTTGCGCAGCTGAGGACTGGCAACCTCGGCGGCCGCGCCGGCGAGCCCCGGGAAGTTGGTCCTTACCGTCGCATTTTCGGCGAGCTCGGTGATGGTGGTCAGGGTGCCGATGCGCAGCCCGCCGCCCGGCGTGGTTTTTATCCCGGCAAGTTCGGTAAGACCGCTGATGCTGACGATCTTGTCACAGGCAATTATTCTCTCGCGGAGACAGCCGAGCAGGTCGGTGCCGCCGGCATGAAGGGCCGCGCCTTCGGCCTGCAGATGTTTGACCGCATTGCTCAGCATGTCCGGGCGCACATAGGAAAATTTCGGTAACATCGTTTAGCCCTCCCGCCGTGTAAGTTTTCGGATCACCTCCATCGGCGTCACCGGTGCCGAAGTGAACCGGATGCCGGTGGCCATATGGAGGGCGTTGGCGATGGCGGCCGCCGTCGGGATAGTGACCGGCTCGCCTAAGCCTTTAGCCCCGGTGTTGTTGCATTCCCGGTCGCCCATTTCAATCGGTAGACTCGCCATTTCACGCGGTATATCGAGGGCGGTGGGCAGCTTGTAATCGTGCCAGTTCCTGTTGCATAATTTGCCGGTCTGGCGCTCGTCCAGCCGGCGTTCTTCGGTCAGGCCGAAGCCGATGCCCATGACGATGCCGCCATAGACCTGGTTGTCGTAGGTCAGCCGGTTCATGACCCGGCCGCTGTCATGGACGCCGAGGAAACGCAGCAGCCCGATCTCGCCGGTCAGGGTGTCGACCTCCAGTTCGCAGAACTGGGCGGCAAAGGGCGTGACCGCCTTGCCTTCCGGATTGGGGCCGCGATAGCCCACGCCGATCACTTCGCCGCGTTTCTTGAGCCTGGTGATCTCGGTGATTGGAATCTTTTTGTTCGGATCCCTGCGTGAGACTATTTCCTTGCCGGTGTAGACCAGCTCCTGCCGGTCGACCTGCAGGTCTTCGGCTGCCATACGCAGCAGCTCCTGTTTCAGGGCGATGGCGGCGTTGCGGACGGCCGGCGCCTCGGTGGGCACGGTTTTGCTGCCGCCGCTCGGGGTGGCGAACTGGGTGGTGGCGGTATCGGCATGCTCGATCTGGATGACGGACGGCTGCACGCCAAGTTCCTCGGCCACGACGAGAGCCATCACCGTTTTGGTGCCGGTGCCGATGTCGCTCGCCCCCATGTTGAGATTGATCGAGCCGTCCTTGAACAGTTTGACGATGACCGTGGACGGCGGATCGCCGCCGCCGGCGATCCACAGGCAGGCCGCGACGCCCACCCCGCGCTTGACATGGGCGGACTGGCGGTTGAATTCCTTGATTTTCGCCAGCGACGACTGCCACCGGAACTCTTCGGCCCCCTTTGTAAGACACTCGCGTAAGCCGGTACTGGTGTAAGGGGGATTATTTTCCCGGCCCTGACTGGTTTCGGAGATATTCTTCAGGCGCAGTTCCACCGGATCCATGCCGATTTTCCCGGCCAGCTCATCGATCATCTGTTCGAGCGCCCAGGCGCCCTGGGGATGTCCCGGGGCGCGGAAGGGCCGGGCCGGACCGGCATTTATCAGGACATCCCGGCTTGTGGTCCGGACGTTGTCGCACCGGTAGAGATCCCGCACCAGCCAGTCCACCAGCTGGGCGCCGCCGGCGGGGTAGGCCCCGCTCGGTCCGATACAGTCGAAGTCCAGGGCGGTGAGCCGGCCGTCTCTCGTGACGCCCGCCTTGAGCCGCATGGTGTTTGGCGGCCGATTGCCGACACAGAGGTAGGTTTCTTCCCGGGTGAGCAGCAGTTTGACCGGCTTGGCCGCTTTTTTGGCGAGCAGGGCGCAGATTGCCGTATATTTGCCCGGCTGCAGTTTGCTGCCGAAACCGCCGCCGACGTAATGGCCGATCACCCGCACCCGGGCGAGCGGCAGGCCGAGAACGCCGGCAATCGTCGACTGGACGGCAAAGACGCCCTGGCTCGATTCCCAGAGGGTCAAACGGCTGCCGTCCCAGTCGGCCACGCAGCCGTGGAGTTCTACGGGGGTCTGCAATTCGCTGGAGGTCCGGTAAGTTTCCTCCAGCACGGTATCCGCCGCGGCAAAGCCTTGTTCGACCGAGCCCCGCTGGTGGCTGTCTTCGCCCACAAGATTACCTTCATCCCCGACTTTGGCCGCGTTCTGATCGAGTGCCTTCTCGTAGTCGGCGACAAAGGGTAGCACCTCATAGTCGACCGCGATGGCCCGGACGGCATCGGCTGCCTGGTACCAGGAATCGGCCGCCACCGCCGCTATCTCCTCACCCTCGAAGCGGCAGTGCGCATCGAAGAGGGCGACCTGCCGGTCCTGATAATTCCATCGCACGCCTTGAGTTTCCATCGACTCGCCGGTGAGGATCGCCCTGACCCCCGGCATTTTTGCCGCCGTGGCGGAATCCACCTTCCTTACCAGGGCATGGGGATGGGGGCAGCGCAGAATGGCGCCGTAGAGCATGCCCGGCAAGAGGATGTCGGACGGATAGACCGCTGAGCCGCTGACCCGGGCGTAGCCGTCCACCCGGGGCAGCGGTTTGCCGATCAGGTCGGTCTGCTGCCACGGCTCCGGAGCCTGTCCTTCCGCCGGAGTTTCCGGCACCGGCAGGCCTGCAGTGTAATAAATGGTGTCGTCGTTTGCCATGAACGCTCCTTTCAGGTCTTTTTCAGCCGGGCAGCCTTGTCGGCCGCGGCGAAGATGTTTTTGTAGGCCCCGCAGCGGCAGAGATTGCCGGAACAACCTTGGCGGATTTCCGCGGCGGAGGGTGACGGGTTCCGGCGCAAGAGACCCTCCACAGCCATGATCTGGCCGGGGGTGCAGTAGCCGCACTGAAAACCATCCTCCAGGGCGAAGGCGGTCTGCACCGGGCCGAGTTGCTCGCCGTCAAGCAGTCCTTCGACGGTGGTTATGGCCCGGTCCTGCGCTTCCACGGCGAGCGTCAGGCAGGAATAGTGCGGCACGCCGTCGAGAAGGACCGTACAGGCCCCGCACTCACCCCGGTCGCAGCCGATCTTGCTGCCGGTGAGTCCGAAGATTTCCCGCAGAACGTAGAGCAGGGACCAGCGCGGCTCGACCGTAGCGGTCCGGGAGCTGCCGTTGACGGTCAGCTTGATCATGACCATGTCGTCCGCGGCCAGGACCTGTTCGGGAGAATGGGCCAGCAGGGGCCTTCTGAGCGGCGGAGCCATCAGCGTCGCGCCGACCATCCCAACCCCGACCCCGATCAACTGCATGAAATTCCTGCGGGAACAACCTCCCTCGCCCATCCCTGCCTCGTGTTCATGAATTGCCATAGGTTTCCTCCATGGAGATGCAGTACCGGAGTGAAAATTCAAAAGCATATTCTGTGTCAGGAAACAATCTCTGATGGAAAGCAATTCGCATTCCATTTCCGGGAAGGCCGACAAATCCGGTCCATACTGCGGGAAACTGTGGAAAACTTGGGTTTTGGCAGGAGGTCATCAAGTCCAATGCGACAGGATACGTCCTGTCCGTCAGGACGATGATCATCGCCCTGCACCGGTGCCGGCATCGGCGACGAGTCCCCGGACTTTCGGGCGACCGTCGGTTTTCAGCGGTCGTTTTAACGACCGAACAGGGCCTCGATCCTTCGCCGGCTGTCGACCAGCAATTGCCGGTCCTGTTCGAAGATTTCCAGGGTCAGCGTGTCGTCGTAGCCTATCTTTTTCAGGCGACGGACCAGTTCGGTGAAATTTACCGTGCCGCGGCCGACGGCCAGATGGTCGTCCCGTTTGCCGCGGTTGTCGGAGAAATGCAGATGGCCGAGCCGGTCGCCGAACTGCTCGACCAACTGCAGCAGCCGACTGTTGCCTTCGCTGTCGATATTGGCGTGGCCGGTGTCGAGGGTGAGGCGCAGGGACGGATGGGCGGCGAAGATCTCACCAAAATCCTCGGGCGTCACGCCAATGCGGTTGCGGGGAAACATGTTTTCCAGGCAAATGGTGATCTGCGGTTCCTCGGCGGCGGCGACCATCTGCGCGAAAAATTCGAAGGCATAGCCTTTGGCCGTAGCGGGCACGAAGGCCCCCATGCCGCCCACCATACTGGGGTGCAGCACCACCTTGTTCGCCCCAAGGGCATGGGCCGTTTCGAGCGACCGGCGCATCTCGTCGACCGAGGCCTGCCGCAGACTTTCGGTGAGATCGGCGGTGGAGACGAAGGTCGGCAGGTGACAGACGAGGCCGAGGCCGGTGTCGGCGAGGGTCTTGGCGATTGCCGTTCGATTCGCCGTCAGCACGCTGTGATGGGCCATGGGCGGGTCCATGGCCAGTTCCACATAATCAAAGCCCAGCCGGGCGATATTCTCGATTTCTTCCAGGACCGGCATAACCGGGAAATTCATAGCACCGTACTGCATCGCTGCCTCCTGTGTTGTTTTCTGCATCTCCGTCGAATGCAGTTTTTAGAGCCTGTCTCGGTTCGGATACTCCTTCACAAAACGTATCCAGGATTCTTCGATCGGCGTGTTCGGAGACTCCTCGCCCCGACAGACTTGAACAAAATGGGCATTATATTGATCCATCGGGGCGATTCGCCCTGCCGCCAGGGCGTCCAGCCAGTGGCCGAAACGAGTAATGATGTACTTTCCTAAGGGATGGTAATCGTCGCTCAGGGTCACCTGATAACCACCTTTCATAAACTCGTTCATATGATCTTCGGGATAGGGGCCTTTGACCGTCTCGATCACGCCGAGCAGCCGCTTGATTGCCTCGCGGTTCCTGAGGATGCCGGTATGGGTGTCGTTGAAGCCGAACTGGGCGGCGGATTCGTCCTGGGCCCGGCTGCAGAGTTGGCTGGCCAGCGGCACCACCCCGTCGCTGTTGTCGCCGAGCTTGACCATGCTTTCGTTGCCGAAGGCGTAGATGAGGTGGTACTCAAGGCCGTCGGGCAATTTCTTTCGCCATAGCCGCTGCATGAACTCGCTGTTCGGATCGACGTCCCGCCAGGAAGGGAGCACCATCGGGCCCTGGGAGGACATGGCCGCAGCCGGATGGCCGCCCAGTGGACTGGCGACGGTGACGAGGCGGGCAACCCTGTTCTCATCCTTTTTGCCGGACTGCCTGTTCAAGGCATCCCGCACCACCAGACCGCCCATGCTGTGGGCGACGATCACCAGCGGCATTTCGCCCAGCGGAATGGTCTTGCCGGAAAGGAAGATCTTGTAGAACATCTCGCTCAGCTGGCCGAGATCCTCACCGGAGGGATAGAAAAAGAACCAGGGGCTGTAGTGCCGGCGATCGAGGCCGGCGACGATGTCGGCGAAGTCCCGGGCGCTGCCGTCGATGCCGTGGACGAAAACCACCGGCACCTTATACCCCGCATTCTCCTCCAGGGCGTAGAACATCATCGGCGCCTCCTCAAGGAAGGCGGCCGGCTGATACATGCCGAGCGTCGCCATCTGTCGGCCGAAGATCTCGTCGTCGAGGCTTCTGATCGACCCTTTGGGATAAAAGAGGGACTCGGTCAGGGCTTCGGACTTTTTGGTTTCCACCTGAAAAACGACGGGAGAGGAGGGGGCAAGTGGGGTGGCCAGATCGATGTCGAAGTCGCCCACTACCTTCTCCGGCATGGACTTGGGGTCGAGTGTCACCTGCCGACCGCCCACCACCTCCTTTTCATCGTAATGCCCGTCGCGGTTCAGGTCGCCGACCACCAGCAGTCGAAATTCCCCGGCCGGCAGGTTGAGGCCGTAGAAGGAGCTGTTTCGGGAAAAATGGCAGACATCGACCACCTCGTTTTCCTGGTAGAGATTGGAGACGGCGATCACGGCTGTCGCCTCCTCACTTTTGCCGTCGCCGTTTTCGATCTTGCCGAAGACGAAGAAATTGTCGGCGGCGAGCATATGCTTGTAGACCCTCTGGGCCGGCGATTGCCGGAAGAGGGCCGACAACCCGGCCTGTTTGACGGTATTGCCGAGGTACGAGCAGCCGCAGAGGGCGAGAGACAGGGCGAAGATGATAACCAGGTTGCGCATGGAGAACATCGTTATTTCATCAATGATTATTGAAATTCTTTCTTGAACAACACAAACTCATTCTTCAGCATCTCAAGATCTTCCTTCAGGGATGCCACCGATTTTTCCAGCTCGGCGAGGCGATCGTTATCCGCATCTGACGTCATTATCACCGGTACGCAATAGGCGGCCGACTGGTCGAGGTTCTCAGGTTCGCCGGCCAGCAGATGGGCGTAGCGCTGTTCCTTCCGGCCGGGCTGCCGAGGGAGTCTTTCGACCAGCCCGATCGCCGAGAGATTGTCCAGAGCCTGGCCTACTTCCTCAAGGCTGTCAAAGGTACAAAGCCTCTCCGTCCGGCTGCGCAACTCTCCCGCCGTCTGCGGTCCGCGCAGCAGCAGGGTGCAGAGCAGCGCCGCCTCGCGTCTGATCAGGTTATGTTCTTTGCCGAAATTGTGCAGGTATTTCGGCACTCGGCTGGCGTCGCTTTGAAAGACCAGCCGCTTGTCTTTCAGGGACTGCAGCGCCCCGGCCACCTCCCCCTCGTCAAGGGACATCACCGGTAAGCGGGAAGTCTTCTGGTTGCAGGCGTTGATCAACCCGTTTAGCGAAAGGGGGTAGTATTCAGGCGTAGCCAGCTCTTTTTCCATCAGGCTGCCCAGCACCCGGACTTCGATTGCATCGAGGATTATATCCATGGGTGATCTCCCGAAGGTTTCGTGTATTTCAGTTATGATATGCCGTCAGTAGGATTCAACTCGAAAAATTATGGGAATGAACAAAAAAGAATAGCCAATTGATCGAGATTTGTCCCTGTTTTCGGTAGCTGTCCTTCAGCTTTTCTTTCTATAGGCATCGAGTTAATGCATATAATACGAGTAGCGGGAAAAAGATTATCAACCAAAACCGGATTAATTATGTCATCACTCACCGACCTCACGCCCTTCATCGCCGATATCCAGCATAACTGCGATATCTCCGATGCCCGGGATCACGGCATCTATTCGATGTGTACCATGGTGCTGAAACTTCGCAACCTCTACAAATGGGAAAAGAACCTGCAGCCGTGGGAAGAGCCGGAAGCGGCCGACCTCCTCGACTGGATCGACGGCAAAGAGAATTATTGGGCCACCATTGCCGGGGAGCCGTTTCGCTCTCTTGCGGCTGGCGGGAAGCGGCTTGAGCCGCTGGAGCTCGAAGAGATCAACGGGGCGCTGCAGGACGAGACGCTGCTCTATGGCGCAGGCTTTGGGCGGTCGATGAAGGCGGTTTTTTTTCTCGCCGAAAAGCTCGAAGAGCGCCGGGCGGAAGGCTGCCCGGTTTTAATCCTAGGCCGGGAGCGGGCAAGGGAGATGGCCAGCCCTTTTGCCATGGTTCAGGACGGCCTGATCATCATCCGCCGGGAGTCGCTTCGCTTCTTCTTATGGGACCAGATTCAGGAGGTGCGCTCCTCCTGCCGGAAATCATTGCAATACGCGCTGCAGTACTACGGTGTATTCCGGGACGGGAGCCTTGATCGGGAGCTGCTGCGGGCGAAACTGGATACCATGGTCGAAGAAGAGATGGATCTGTTCATCGCGCATGAAGTCGGAGAAATTCTGCAAACCACCTTGAAGTCCGAGACTCTGCAGACAGTTATTGGCCATTTTCCTGGCACCGTGATCGAATTTGTCGGCCGGTCGATCAAGGATATCCTGGCCGATACCCATCCGCAGGGGCTCCTTGCCTATCTTGTCAGGGAGCAGCGGGATGCCTCACTCGGCTTTTATCTCACCTTCCTCGACGGTCTTCGCAGCAAGCTTTTTCCGGAGATCATCGAGGCCTGGCAGCAGTTTGTTGCCGATCGGGACTGGCGTCGCATCGAGCAGGCGCGACGCACCTGCTGGGCGCGCAACAGCCGGATTGCAGGGCAGATCGAGGAAATTGCCGAAACGATCGGTCACGATCCGGACGAAAGAGTCATGGGCCGCTTCAACCGCGAGATTCTTGAACCCCTGGGCCTGGCGACGCCCTGAGCGCTGCCGATTCTCCGTGATCAGCGAGCCTGGCCGATAAAGAAGCGGAAAAGGCTGCGGTGCTCGTGATACCGCTCCGTCATCATTTCCGGATGCCACTGGACGCCGAAGACCTTGCCGGTGTGGTGCTGGAAGCCTTCGATCAATCCCTCCCGGCTCACCGCCGCGGGGATGAGATCCGGGGCCAGCGTGGCCACGCCCTGATGGTGCAGGCTGTTCACCCAGAGGGTTTCCGTTGTGTAGCACGACCGCAGGACGGTACCTTCCGCGAGCGCCACCTCGTGCACCAGCGCCTCCCGCCCTAGATGGGCGCTGAAGTGGGGGATTTCAGTGTTGTAGCAGGTTGCCAGATCCTGATGAAGGGTCCCGCCGAAGTAGACGTTGATGAGTTGAAAGCCCCGGCAGATGCCGAAAACCGGAATCCCCTTGGCCAGCGCCGCCGTGAGCAGTGCCCATTCGTGCCGGTCGCGCCGTTCGATAACCGGCCCGAGCCCCGGCTGAGGCTCCTGCCGGAACAGCGCCGGGGCCAGATCCTCGCCGCCCGCGAGCAACAGGCCGTCCAGCCGTTCGATCAGTTCGGCGGCCGCCTCCGGCCCCTCCAGGGTCGGCAGGGCCACGGGAATGCCGCCCCCTTCGTAGACGCTCCGGGCGTAGTCGAGGTTGGACATCAGCATATCCTGGCCGACTGTGCCTCGCACCCGGCGCCCGTCAAGTTCCTTATCTGCAACAAAATAGGTGGTGATTCCGATCAGCGGTTTCATACAGGTTCTTCGTTCTGCAGGGTTTTTGATGTTACTTCTCCTGAAACGGTTATAGCCGTTTTCTCTCTCTATGAAAAGGTGAAGATGGTCCATTCTTTCGGGGAGAGAGGTGACAAAAAGATGGATGTTGACCAATAGTTGCGGTAGATACAAAACATTGCCCCGCAAGAACCTGGATCAATCAACGCGACCGCCGGATTATGCCGATTCTCAACACCTGCCGGGAATTCCTGGACCAGTGTCTGCTGTTTGACATCGAAGTAGGCGAAAATAAACGCATCTACTCCATCGGCGCATCGTTTTGCGGCAAATCGTTCCTGATCCCGCCAGGCAAATCGATCGGTCCGCGGCAGCTTGACGAGTTCGAGGCTTTCGGCGCGGCGGCCTCCTTCATCCTCGGCCACAATGTCCTGGCCCACGATATCCCGAGGTTGTGGGAGATCGCCCCGTCCCTTGCCATCCTGGAGAAGCCGGCCGTCGATACCCTCTACCTCTCGCCTCTCGCCTTTCCGGCCAATCCCTACCATAAACTGGTCAAGAACTACCGGATCGTCCGGGACAGCGTCAACGATCCGGTCCAGGATGCCCTGCTGGCCGGACGGGTCTTTGAAGAACAATGGCAGGCCTTCGCCGAGCAGCTGACGGCGGGGGCCGATGGGCCGCTGCTGTATCGGGCGTTGCTGCACCGGGACGAGGGGTTCGCCGGGACCGCCGAGGCCCTGGCGGCCATGGGTATTCCTTTGTTGCCGGATGACGATCTTGTTGAGGCCTTTGCCTGGCTGGCCAGAAAGAAGAGCTGTCTGTCGGCGGTGGACCGTATCGTCGAGCAGCTGCAGGACGGCACGCTTGATCCTGCCCCTCTCGCCTATGTCGCCGCCTGGCTGACGGTCGCCGGCAGCAATTCGGTCCTGCCGCCCTGGGTGCGGCATCGCTTTCCCCAGGTGCCGGTCATTCTCCACCAGCTGCGGGATAGCCCCTGCGAAAGTCCGCACTGCGCCTACTGCCGGGAGCACCACGAGCCGCTCACCGTGCTGCGGAAGTACTACGGTTTTGAGGCCTTCCGGCCGGAGCCGGCGACGGCTGCGGGTGACAGCCTGCAGGAGGCGATCGTTTCCGCCGCGGCCAGGGACGCCACGCTCTTTGCCACTTTGCCCACCGGCGGCGGCAAGTCGCTCTGCTATCTGCTCCCCGCCCTGATGCGCTACCAGCGGCGCAATCTGCTGACCATCGTCGTCTCGCCGCTCCAGGCCCTGATGAAGGATCAGGTGGATAATTTCTCCCGGCAGACCGGCACCCGGATGGCCGCCGCCCTGTCCGGGATGCTCACCCTGCCGGAACGGGGCGAGGTGCTGGAGGCGGTGCGGCTGGGCGATGTCGGCATGCTCTACATCTCGCCCGAGCAGCTCCGCAACCGCAGCTTTGCCGTAACCGTCAGCCAGCGGGAGATCGGCGCCTGGGTGTTCGACGAGGCGCACTGCCTCTCCAAGTGGGGTCATGACTTTCGGCCGGATTACCTCTATGCGATCCGTTTCATCCGCGAATTCGCCAGGAAGGAAAAGACCGCCATCCCGCCGGTGCAGTGCTTTACAGCCACCGCCAAGCAGGACGTGACCTCGGAAATCGTCGACATCGTCGAGAGCGAGCTCGGCCTGCGGATGGTCAAATTTGCCGGCGGCCATGAGCGCAGCAATCTGCACTACGAGGTCTGGCCGGTGGAGGCGCGCGAGAAGTATCCGACGATTCTGGGACTCCTCAAGGCCCGCTACCGCAGCGGCAGTGCCGTCATCTACTGCGCCAAGAGGAAACAGACCGAGAGGTTGGCCGAATTCCTGCAGCAGGAGGGTTATCAGGCCGAAGCCTTCCATGCCGGTCTTGAACCGTCTCTGAAGAAGCGCATCCAGGAAAATTTCATCGACGGAACCACGCCCGTCATCTGTGCCACCAACGCCTTCGGCATGGGCATCGACAAGGACGATGTCCGCCTCGTCATCCATGCCGACATTCCGGGGTCGCTGGAAAACTATCTGCAGGAAGCCGGCCGGGCAGGGCGGGACCGCGACGAGGCCGAGTGCATTCTGATCTTCACCGAGCAGGATATCGAAAGCCAGTTCCGCTTGAGTGCCAGCTCACGGCTCAGCCAACGGGAAATCGCCCAGCTGCTGCGCGGCATCCGTTTTGCCGCCCGAAGCGGTGAGGAGGGGGTGCTAACCGCAGGCGAATTGCTGCGGCTCGAGGTGGTCGATATCGATCCGCAGCAGCTGGCGGACGGCGACACCCGGGTGCGGACCGCCGTCTCGTGGCTCGAACGGGCGGGGTATCTGCAGCGCAACGAAAACGAAACAAGGATCTTCCAGGGCAAGCCGCGGGTCAGGAGCCTTACGGAGGCGGAAACAAAGATCGACGAGCTGAACCTTTCGGCGCGGCAGCGGGCGCGGTGGCTTTCGATCCTTGCCGCCATGATGGAGAAAAGGCCAGGCAACAAGGGCTTCAGCGCCGACGAACTGGCCAGCCTTCCATCCTTTGCCAAGGCGGAAGGGGAAGAAGATTCGGAGACGGAGCGGGTTCTCCGCACCCTCCACGACATGGCCGAGCAAGGCCTGCTCACCAAGGAAACCATCCTTTCCGCCTATGTGCGGCACAAGGTGCAGAACAGCGCCGAAAGGCATCTTACTCGGGTGACGGCGCTGGAGCGGGATTTCCTCAAGGTGCTGGAAGAGGCGGCTCCGGACCTGGCCTTAGAGGCCCCGGCCGAACTCGATCTCCGCCAGCTCAATCAGCTGCTGCTCGACCGGGGGCACGACTCTACCACGCCCCACAGCCTGAGACTTATCCTCTACGGCCTGTCCCGGGACGGCAAGGGGCTGGCCGGACAGCGGGGCAGCATCACCGTCCGGGCGACCGGCAACAACAGGTTCAATCTGCTGTTGCACCGCGACTGGGAATCGCTGGTCAAGACCGTCCGCGTGCGGCAACAGGCCGCGGCCGTCGCGCTGCAGGTTATTATCGGCAGGATTCCGGCGGAAGCGGGTGCGAGTGCCAGTCTCTTGGTCGAGTTCACCCTGGAGGCGATCGTCGAGGGGCTGAAGGGCGACCTGCTCCTCTTTCCCTTGCTGAAGGATCCGCTGGCCGCCGCCGAACGGGCGCTGACCTTCATGCACGAGCAGGGGGTCATCGATCTCCAGCAGGGCCTCGCCGTCTTTCGCCAGGCCATGACCCTGCGGCTGAGTCCTGCAGCGAAAGCCCGACGCTACTCCCAGGCCGATTTCGCTCCGCTCGACACCCATTACACCGAGCGCAACTTCCAAATCCATGTGATGAACGAATACGCCCGCCGGGCCCTCGACAAGCTCAGCGCGGCCATGGGCCTGGTCGCCTCCTACTTCAACGACGATAAGGAGGATTTCATCCGTCGCTTCTTTGCCGGACGGACCAGAATGTTGAAACGGGCCACCAGCGAACAATCCTTCCAGCGGATCGTCGACGACCTGAAAAACGATAGCCAGGAACGGATCGTCGGCGAAAGCCCCGAGCAGAACATGCTGATCCTGGCCGGGCCGGGGGCAGGCAAGACCCGGGTGGTCGCCCACCGGGTGGCCTTTCTGCTGCGGGTGAAACGGGTCAAGCCGCAGGCGATTCTGGTACTCTCTTTCAACCGCAGCGCGGTTCTCGGCTTGCGCCGGAGGCTGCGGGAGCTGGTCGGCGAAGAGATGAACGGCGTCACCACCCTCACCTTCCATGGTCTCGCCCTGCGTCTCGCCGGCAGATCGCTGGTCACCTCGGCTGGTTTACGAAACGGCGATGCGGACTTTGCCGGGGTGATCCGGGAGGCGGTGGCCCTCTTGAAAGGGGAAAAGGAGGTGCTGGGGCTGGGCGAGATGCCTGTGCGGGATGTTCTGATCGGCAGGTTCAGTCACATCCTGGTCGACGAATACCAGGACATCGACGGCGAGCAGTACGAGCTGGTCGCCCTGCTCGCAGGCAAGCAGCTCGAAGAAGTCGACCGGAAGCTGACGATCCTCGCGGTGGGCGACGACGACCAGAACATCTACCGATTTCGCGGGGCAAGCGTCGAGTTTATCAGGAGATTTTCTGCCGACTATGAGGCGGCTACCCATTATCTCATCGAAAACTACCGGTCCACCGGCCATATCATCGCCGCTGCCAACTGCCTGATCGCCCATAACACCGAAAGGATGAAGACCGGCCACCCGATCCGGATAAACGAGGCACGACGCGGGTTGGCGCCCGGCGGCAACTGGCAGAGCAGGGATCCGGTGGCGGGCGGTAAAGTGCAACGGCTGATAGTCGCCGATCGGGACGACCAGGCCCTGGTCCTCCTGGAGGAGATTCAGCGGCTGCGGCGGCTGGAGAGCAGCTTCGACCTCGACAGCTGCGCGGTGCTGGCCCGGGAATGGAAGGATCTCGACCGGGTCAGGGCGGCCTTCGAGACGGCGGGGATACCGATCAGCTTCAGCTGGGGGCGGAGCGATTCATTTCCGCGGCTGACAAGGGTCCGGGAAAATGCGGTGCTGCTCGAATATCTGCTGGAAAACCGGTTGGCGATGCTGACCGCCGGCTCGCTTTTTGCCTTCCTGCCGAAGAAGGCGGCAGACGATTCGCCCTGGCAGGCCAATCTGCGGCGGCTGCTCGAAGATTTCCGTGACGAAACGGGGGACATCCCGCAGCAGGTTCCGGCGATCGAGGAATATCTCTACGAGGCGCTCGCCGATCAGGGCCGGGCGAAAAATATCGGCAGCGGCCTCTTTCTATCCACCGTCCATTCCGTCAAGGGGCTGGAGTTCGATCATGTCTTCATGCTGGGCGACAGCTGGCAGGCGAAAGAGGGTCAGGAAGGGGAGGAAGAGCGGCGGCTGTTCTATGTCGGTATGTCGAGGGCACGGCAGACCCTTGCACTCTTCAGCCTGGAGAATACCGGAAATCCCCACGCAGTACTGCTGGACGGCGACTTCCAGGTGGTGCGGCGGCTCCGCCCGGCGCAACGGCATCAGCCGGTCGACCGGCGGTACGCCCTTCTTGGTCTTGAGGATATGTTTCTCGATTTTGCCGGGATGAGGAAGGAAAACCATCCCGCTCGGCAGGCCCTGGCAGGACTTGCAGCAGGGGATGTCCTGACGGCGGAGATCCGAGGCGAGCACATCGAACTGATCGACGCCCGCGGCGTTGCCGTCGCCCGCCTGTCCAGGGCCGCGCGGGAAAAATGGGCGGGACGGCTGGGGAAGATCGGGACAATCCGGATCGTCGCCATCATTCGCCGGTATCGCGGCGATATCGCTGAAAAGGAGTACGGCGACCGGTGTTACGGCAATGTCTGGGAAGTGCCTGTCGTTGAGATGGTATGGTGAAGCAGCTTCCTGCCGCTACTCCTCGCCGGGATCTTCGCCGCGCAGGATGGCGGCGATCAAGGCCTTGCGTTTTTCATCAGTGATAAAGGGACGCATGCGGACTTCCAGGATTTTCGTCTCGCGCTCCCTGCGCTGGCTGGCCGCCTCCTCGATATAGGCGATGAGGTCTTCGATCTTGCACGGTTTACCCAAATAATTGTAGGCCCCGAGTTTGATCGATTCCACCGCGGTATGCACCGTGCCCTGACCGGTCAGCATGATGACTTCCAGGAGAGGATTGGCCTTCTTCATGGCCCCCAGCGTCTCGATGCCGTCCATTCCCGGCATGGCGATATCGAGCACGGCAACCTCGATTGCATGATCCTCCTCCACCTGGCGCACAGCCGTCGCGCCGTCCAGGGCAGTTTTCACCACACATCCGCGTTTGCCGAGACGTACAGCCAGGGTTTCGGTGAACGCCTCCTCGTCGTCGACGATAATGAGTGAAATTGGTTGCATAAGATTGCCCGCCCCGTTTGCTAAGCGCTCATCTTCAATGGGCTTTCGTAGGGTGCACTCTGTGCACCATCTCTATTACATTGGTGCACAGAGTGCATCCTACTTCAGGAGACCGCTCACCTTGTCGAGTGCCCGTCGGTTCAGGGTCTGGGCACAGTAGGTGCCGCCCTTGCTTGAGCCGACTCCGTCCCGCCACTCGGACAGAAGGGCGCCGTTCTCATCGAGCAGCTTGTGGCTGAGATCAAGAGACGCGGCCCCCGCACCGAAACCGACAAAGGCCCTCGCGGCCCGGTTGCCGGCATTAAAGCGCTCGACCTCGATCACCAGCAGTTTTCCCATGTTCGGTTTATAGCCCTGCATCTCCTTGATCAGCACCGGTTCAAAACCGGCCTGTCTCATGATCTTGATAATATCGCGGTCCATCCACTGCATCACCATGTCCAGTTCCCTTGCCTGGTCGGCGGTTTGACCGGCAAGATCGCCGTCCAGGGTGAGCACGGCAATTTTTGTCCCGACCTGCGGCTTGACTTCAGCCTGCTTTGTGCCGTTTTTACCACAGCCGCCGGTCAGGCCGACCAGCAGAACGAGGGAAAGTATCAGGGTGAGGTGTTTCATTGCTGCTCCTTTTCGATTCGCGCCGCATCGGCTTTCAAAATTGTACATCATGGTTATACCAAAGAAACCGCATTATACCCAAATGCCAGGTAAAGTCATGTCGATTGTGTTGGCTATGCCTGGCCAACTTCGGGTAATAGTGAAAAGAAATTGTATACAATTTCATCTGGAGGAACCATGTCCAATACACGATTGTCCAAATTGACGAAGCAACTGCAGGAAAAGGGTTTTGCCGCCCTGGCCGTCAATGCAGGGCCGACGCTTACCTATCTGACCGGACTGCATTTCCATCTGATGGAGCGGCCGGTAGTCATGCTTTTTTGCATCGACCAGGAGCCGACGATTATCCTGCCGGAACTGGAACAGGCCAAGCTCGACCGTCTGCCTTTCCCGGCACGGGTCTTTGCCTACGGGGAGAATCCGGACGCCTGGGGGGAGATCTTCGGCGAGGCCCTGGCAGGGCTCGGTCTTGCCGGCCGGAAGGTGGGGGTAGAGCCTCGGCAGCTGCGGCTTCTGGAATACGACTACCTGCGTTCCGCCTGCGGCGAGGCGGTATTCACCGACGGTTCGGCCATCGTGACACCCTTGAGAGCGCGCAAGGATGATGAAGAGATCGCCTGCATGCGCCGGGCGGTGAGAATCGCCGAGGCTGCCCTCACGGCCACCCTGCCGCTCGCAAAAGTGGGCGTCAGCGAAAAGGATATCGCCGCCGAACTCTTTCTTCAGCTGATACGTCATGGGGCCGACACCGCGCTGCCGTTTGCCCCGATCGTCGCCGCCGGACCGAACGGGGCCAATCCCCATGCCCAGCCGTCGGACCGGCAGCTGACCGCGGGCGATCTGCTCATCGTCGACTGGGGGGCAGCCTACGGCGGGTATGCTGCCGATCTGACCCGGACCTTTGCCGTGGGGGAATCACTGGACGCGGAGGCTGAGAAGATCCATAAACTGGTCCAGGCCGCCAACCGTGCTGGGCGGGAGGCGGGCGGTCCCGGCGTGCCCTGTGCCAGGGTCGATGAGGCGGCGCGCCGGGTGATCGCGGCAGCGGGCTACGGGGCCTACTTCACCCACCGCACCGGCCACGGCATCGGCATGGAGTGCCACGAGGAGCCTTACATTCGCGGCGATAACGAGCAGCTCCTGGAAATCGGCATGGCTTACACGGTCGAGCCGGGCATCTATCTCCCCTGCAAAAACGGTGTCCGCATCGAGGACGACGTGGTGGTCACGGCAACCGGGAGCGAATCGCTCAGCACCATGAGCCGGGAGATCCGGTTTGTCGGGTAGAACCTCGGCACCCTTACTCACCTGCCCGGCGACAGCTATTTGAACGACTCGCAGCACCCTGGTATGATTTTCTCACCAGCGCTGCGAGCAGGAAGCGACCCTGCTCGCAACAGAATTCAACTCATTGTTTGGCATAGACCAGCCGCTGCTTTCTCTCGCCACTCGGCATGTGCATCGACAGCTCAAGTACCATCTCCCGGCCACCCGCACTGAGGCTGCGTTTATCCGCCATTTTCATCTCGGAACCGTTGATGGTGGAAACGGTCTTGCCGACTAAGGTATCCCCCGACCAAGTCATGACGGTTTTTGATTGTCCGCCGTTCGGCAAGGTGTTTACGCTTTCGCTGCCGTCGAGTTTGTAGAGGGCAACGTCCCCGGTTGCCCGCTGAATGCTCAGTGTGTTTTCCGTCTGTTTGATGACCAGGACCACCTTCATTTGGGTTTTGGCGGCAGGAGTGCCGAGATCGCTTTTACTTCCATCAAGCGCCCAGGTGCCGGAAAAATCGGCAACGGCATGGGCCCGGACAGAAGTACCGAAGACCATGACAACTGCCAGTACTGCCAGAAAAAATCCTCTCATTTTCTCCTCCTCGTAAATTGGCTTAAAGCTACGGTTACTTGTAATCTCACCCATTTTCAGTTTTCCTCAAGGGTTGTCAACGGCAAATCTTCCTGGCACCGATCCTCTTGCTTTCGATAATCGGTCGACCTCTTTGAGCAGGGTCGGCATCCGATAGCTGCCGTGCATCGACGCTATCAACTCCCCGGCATCTTCGGGTTTGATGCCGCAGGCTGTGATAAATAAAGGATTCTTGCTCCTTCCACGTTTAACTTCCACGGGATTGCTTCCCGCGAAATATTTCTTGGCCACCCCAATTATCGGAATGGCCGAATTGAGCGATTTACTGAGATGCTTGCCGAGGCCGGGACGATCTCCCAGAAAAACGTAGCCGTCAACTATGATAATATCAATGATCTCGTTGATCTCGGAGAAGAGTTCCAGGATGCAGGGCAGCTCTCGTTTGTAAAAAGAACCCGGCACATATTCTTCGACGTGGACAATCCTTTTCCGATAGCTGCGTCGAGGTTTGGCATCGAAGAAATGCTCGAACACCACTGCAGCGGCCTGGGCGCTCCCGTCATCCGGATAGCCGACATCGAATGCTGCAATCATGGGCAATAAAGAAGAGCGTGAGATCAAAAAACATAGGCGAGGATGAAGATTCCCACCATGGAAAAGGCAAGCATCAGCTTGGCCGCGATGCCCAGAACGAAACCGATCCAGGTGCCCACGCCCACTCGGCCGGCCATTCCCAGGTTACGGCCTACGAGCAGCTCGCCGATCACTGCGCCGATAAAGGGTCCGAAAAAGATGCCCACGAAGCCGAAGAAGATGCCGACGACAGCGCCGAGAGCAGCTCCAATCACCGCCTCACGGCTGGCGCCTATCCGTTTGGCGCCGAGGCTGCCAGCGACGAAATCGGTCGCAAAGGCGACAATCGTCAGAATCGCCAGCACGATCATCGTCACGACGCTCACGTTCTGAAAGTTATCGGCCCAGGCGGTCAGCAGCAATCCGGCAAAAATCAATGGGGTCCCCGGGAGTCCGGGAATAAGAATGCCGGCAATGCCGACTCCGACTAAAAGCAGGCTTGCTACCCACAGTAAAGGTGTCATACGTATTTCTCTATCTTAGAACTCGATTGAAAATTTGAGCATGCTCTTGTTTTTGGCAATGTAGGTGGATAACCCACGACCTGCCGCGGCAAATGATTTCATGAGGTCGACATGTTGCTTTCCGGTAATGGCATAGCTGTAGACATACAGCTTGTCATCGTCTTTGAATTGAACGGTGATCGAGTCTTCCGCAGGTAAGAATTCAGACACACCGGAGTTTCCATGAAAATTTGCATATTTTCGCATGCAATCACCTCCCTCTCACAGGGGCCAGGTCGTCAGGGCGATGGTGAGTCTAACGTATTTATTTACCAGGATTTGTCAAATACGCCCTGTTCTTTTTCCAGGGTAAAACCCAGGTTTTGGTAAAACGTGCGGGCTTCATCCCTGCCATAACGTACGCGAACGCGGACGCGAAGCTTTGCCGTACCGCAGTCAACCGACCATTCTTCTGCTCGTGCCAGGAGGCGTCGACCGATACCATGCCGGCGATGCGATTCCGCGACCACCAATCCGCCGAGTTCGGCAAACGGCTCGGACTCAATCCGCTGGGCAAGAAAAACGTGGACCCAGCCGACTACTTGATCATCGAGGTAGGCAGCAAACACTGCATGACTTTTCGATCCGAGTATCGCGTCCAACCTGCTTTCAGCTTGACGGATCGTTGTGGGATATCCCAGTTGACCCGACAAGTGCGCGATTGTTCTTGCGTCCGCCGAGTTGGCCGGCCGGATTTCTATTTCCGGCGGCTTTACGATTGGGCAAGCTTGCGGCTTTTTACCGGGGGAATCTGCTTTGTTTTTCAGATCCATCTGAAAATGCAACGATTATGAGAATTTCATCTGTGGTGAGTTGAAAGGTAACCTGCTCATCGGATGTACCGGTTTGCCAGGCGTCATCTCCCTTTGCCAAAAGGATCTTTTTCCCTTCTATCTTGCAGGAGTACTGCTGCAATGAGCTGTTCGTCGGCAAGGTGTACGAAAGACGCATCATACCTTTTTCAATGCTATCGACGTTGATGGTCGAGGTTGGTCGATTGAACAAGGTTGAGATGGCGGCGGTGCAGATATTCTGCATGTCCTTGTTGGTTATGCCGATTTTATCAGGCTGCCTGGATTGAATGTTTTTAATGACCGGCACTTGGGCTGCAAGACGAGACTCCCAGCCAAATACCCCGGCTATCAGACATGTCGTCACGCTCATGAAGAGAAGGAACGTCCGGAAACCACGGCGAAAAATATTCGTAGAAGATTTCATTTTTCCTCCGATCGGACCCTTGGGTACTCTCGAACAATCAATTCAAGACAAGTTCAACGTCACACTCTACCATAAGGGTAATGCGTTAGGCTGCAATTTGCTTGAGTACCTTCTCCTTTCATTCGTGACCAATATTTCCCGGTTTCTGCAAGCGACTCCGGGGCTTGTGGTAATCGGCGGGCTCTTCTCAGTCAAGAACCCGCCCTCGCGTCCGGCCCTGCTGATTTCTACTTGTTCTTTTTTTCCTGTTTTGCCTGCTTTTTCTCTTTTGCAGTTTTCTGAGGCTTTTTCTTCTCGGACTTTTGGGTGTCTTTTGACTTGGCCATGTGGTTCTCCTTTGATGTCAGATTCTTTAAAATTCCACTGCTATTTTCCCTTCTGCGGCTTCTGCTTGGTAGTCAGTAAAACTGAGCGCGGCCGAGTTGCCTTGGAAGAGAGAAACTCTTTAAACGACAGTATGAAGTTGAGCAAGGTTATTCTTTTACACCGGCTTCGACGAGAATTCTTTCACTCTTTTTATCGTTTCCCTCTCTTAGTTGAATTATACCTTGGTAAGAAGGGCATGAGGCGCTTTTGTCAAGATTAAAGATCTGACCCCTTGTTCTGGCCCCGGCTTCGACGAGAATTCTTTCAATTTCACAGCACCGCATGTCCAATCCTAGCCGAAACGGCAACTTTTTCCAATGCTCGACTGGCTGGCTTCTTTGAGATGGGGCTCATTGGCGGCGAGTGTTGTGACTCAGCTCTCTTTTGCTGTTCTATGGCAGGCAAGGACATATTTGATCTCTCCGTAGGTGCATGCATCGCCGAGTGCCTCTTTGATCTCGCCGAGTCTTTGGTCCTTCATCGGCAGGATGAGAGGTTCGAGTGTCTGGCGCCTTGCCGGGTCGATAAGACGGTCGATGTCGAGTTCTCCCTGTTCTACGCATTGGGTGAGGTGGCTTTCGATGGTGGTGATGGCAAAGCCGCGGCGTTCGGCGATCTGGGGAATGGTCAGGCCCTGGTTGAAGAGTTCGACGGTGAGGAGGCGGGTGGGGATTTTCGGGCCTTTTTCCGGTTTGGGTTGGTCCGCTTCTTCGGGAGTTGCCGATTCCCGTTGAGGCGGAGCGGGGAGGATGACCTCGGTGATATCGTTTTTGGCGCGGTATTCCGAGACGAGGAGGACAAGTTCTTCGCCGTATTTTTCCCCGAGCTTCTGGCCGATGCCCTTGATCTTGGTCAGCGCCTTGAGCGTCTCGGGCAGGTTGACGGCGATTTGGACGAGGGTCTTCTGGTGCATGACCTGGAAGTGGGCGACGTTTTCTTCTTTTGCCTTTCGGCTCCGCCACTCCTTCAGGGTCTGGAAGAGTTCGGGGTGGCCGACGTCGGCTTCGGAGTAGATGACGGCCGAGGCTTTTTCTCTCTTCGGCGGCTTGATGTTGATCTCGGCTCTGGCGATGGCCTGCAGGTAGCCGGCGGTGGAAAAACCGGAGGCGCAGCATTGCACGGCGGCGAGTTTCACCGCGGTTTCTTCCTGGAGTCGTTTGACCAGGTCTTTCACTTTTTTACGGATCTCTTTATTGTCGGTTTCGACCTGCAGCAGGGGGACTGTCTCGCCGATACCAGCCGCAAATTTTTCCTGGAAGTAGGCGGAAGCCTTCTGCAGCCGTTCGCGGATCGTCGCATCGCCCTCGGGGGGGACATTTTCCGAGAACATCCCGTTGAGTTGCTTGCGAAAATTCACGCCGACGTTGCAGATGTCGTTCACCGTCCTGGCCTGCAGCTCGCGCAGATTGCCCGCGCCCGTCACCCGCACCAGTTCGCCGTTCCGCTCCACGATCATGGCCAGCCGGCCGAGCGTCCCCTGCAGCCGCTGGAAATCGAAGCATTCGAGCAGCAGCTGCTGTTGGTAGCGGATCTTGGCCGCCGAGAGTTTCTCCCTGGTCGGGACGTTACCCCCCGCCTCCTCGGTGAAACGGCGCACCGTGGCGTCGGTTTTCACGGCTCTCGCCGAGAGCGGCGAGCTGAGAACGATGCCCTCCAGGGTTCGGCAGCGGCTGAGCGCGACATAGACCTGGCCGTGGGCAAAGGCGGCCTGGGCGTCGATGATCGCCCGGTCGAAGGTGAGGCCCTGGCTCTTGTGGATGGTGATGGCCCAGGCCAGCCGCAGCGGATACTGGATAAAGGCGCCGATCTTGTTTTCGGTGACTTCAAGCGTCTCTTCGTTCAGCGAATACTCGATATTCTCCCAGGTGGCCGGTTCGACCACGATCTCCTCGTCGTCACCTGCGCATTTGATAAAGATCAGGTCGTCCCTGAGCCGGGTGATCGTGCCGATCTTGCCGTTGAAGAAGCGTTTCTCGGGCGAGACGTCGTTCTTCACGAACATCACCTGGGCATCCGTCTTCAGCTCCAGCGTGGGAGCGGTGGGGAAGGAATGCTCCGGAAATTCCCCTTCGATCTCGGCCTCGAAGCGGTGGGTTTTGGCTGAAAGTTTGGCGAGCCGTGCCTGGTTGATGGCATCGGCGCGGCTGTTGTGGGTGCAGAGGGTGATGTAACCGAGGTTTTGCTCGTCGGTGAAGCCCTCGCTATGGCGGAGGTTCAATTCCGTCAGCGTTGCCGGGTCGAGCCGGTTGTCGCGGACCCGGTTGAGCAGGTCGATGAAATGGCTATCCGCCTGGCGGTAGATGTGCTGCAGTTCGATGGCGACGAGCTCGGTCTTCGCCAGGCTCTGGCTGCTGAAGAAATAGGGCGATTCGTAGTGGGGCTGCAGGAGGCGCCAGTCGGCATCTTTGACCACCGGGGGCAGCTGGTGCAGGTCGCCGATCAGGAGCAGCTGGACTCCGCCGAAGGGCAGGCTGCTGCGGCGCAGACGGCGCAGGACGCTGTCGACGCCGTCCAGCAGATCGGCCCGGACCATGCTGATCTCATCGATCACCAGGAGGTCGAGGCTCTTGATAAGAGTGACCTTTTCCCGGCTGAACTTGTACCGCTCCTCGCCATCGCTGCCCGGCACGAAGGGGCCGAAAGGCAACTGGAAGAAGGAGTGCAGGGTGACGCCGCCGGCGTTGATCGCAGCCACGCCGGTGGGCGCAGTGACGACCATCCGCTTCGGGCTTTCTTTCCTCAGGTTGTGCAGGAAGGTAGTCTTGCCGGTGCCGGCCTTGCCGGTCAGGAAGATATTGCAGCCGGTGTCGCGAACAAACTCCTCGGCCAGCGTAAGCAGCGGGTTTGGCGTCGTCATCGGTGGTCCCTACGAGTAAACTTCCTCCAGTACAGCATTGATCAGGCTGATCTCTTCCTTGCCGAAACGTTCGGCGGCGAAATCCTCGCCCAGCCACTCTTTGTATTCCTGAAACTCGTCATTGTTCGGATCGGCAAGGATCTTCAGAAGACGGAGATACCCGGGAATTCCGCCGACATCCTCCGGCGGGCAGGCGCGTTTGCCGGCAACGAGGACGGGATAGGGTTTGCCCTGGCCCGGCTCGATAACCTTTTCCACCGTTATCTGGTGCGCCCAGTCGTCGCCGAAATCGTAGATGTAGTAGAACCCGTCGGAGATTTTTTCACCGAGGGCGGCAAGGGTAAACTTCGCCTCGTTTTTCGGTTTGCCGATTCGCTCGGAACTCTCCTCTTCGGGAAGACTGTAACAGGTGCTGTCGATCAGGAACTCGTGCATATGGCTGTCGGTCCAGCCCATGCAGAGCTGAATGACCTTGTGCAGCTGAACGAGGGTAAAGTCGCCGGGCACGAGAATACGCCGCCAGATAGGCGGTTTCGCCCCCTCCAGGGACACCTTCAGTTGGTAAACGGCACCATCTTTGCCGGTTTTTTCCCGGTGCTGCGGGAAATCGACCTTGATCACGTTGGATTTCTTCGCCCCTGTCGGCCGCTGGGCTCGGGTCTGTCCCGCGCCGCTGCCGCAGCATGAACCGGGCTGCCCGGCGCTGCTGCAATGACATGAAGCGGACTGCCGGCTGGCCTTCGACTTGAAGGAGGACAACTGCACCGGCTTGTTCCCCGCCTGCTGCCGTTTCTTTTCGATGGCCCGGGCATGATTCTGCAGGGTCCGGACGGCCAGCGGCAGGGAGGCGAGCAGGAAAAGCTGGATCTGCATGTCCCGGTCCATCTCTTCGGCATCCATCCCGGGAAAGCTTTCCCGCAGGAATTCTTCCGGCATGTTGTCGAAGAAATCCGTCAGCTCTTCGGGGTCGACCAGGCCCTGGATAATCATCAGGCTGAAATAGAGCTCTTCCCGTTTTATCTTGTTCAGCTTGGGAAAAAATTCCGGATCCCACACGGATTCGCGCATGGCGAGAGCCTCGTCGAAACCCGACACCCATTCGTAGACGGCGAGGAGCTGATCGTCGACGAGGCCGGTGATATCGAAGGGGAAGTCGAGCGTATTGGCATGATAGGAGTCGACGAACCGGTTGTAGAGGCGGAGGAGGCAATCTATCATCTCCGCCGCCTGCTTCGCCGATTTGAAGGCCGGTTCCTCTCCGCCGAAGATGCAGGGGATCCATTCGTCGGGAAGGACGATCTCGGGAGTCATGGCCAGGCCGAAGAGGAAGCCGAGCAATTCATCGTAACTGAAGGTGTCTTCGGGGTTTGAAGATAACAATAGGAGTTTTTTGAGTTTTTTCTCTTCGTCGGGAAGCGGCATTGAAAGGGGTGATCCTGTTTTTGGGTTGCGGGATAAGGATTTTGACGATCGACCCCTACCATTAGCGGAAAAGGGGGGTAAAGGAAAGAAAAAACTGGCCGTACGGGCAAATACCCGCCGCCCCGGGCGCTGTTGGCCCGCATGGTGCGGGATGTTTGCTATTGTCGGCAAACTGATTTATATCCTAGGAAAGATCATCAAAAAGGAGAACCCGCCGAGGGCATCGAGAAATTCCCGATTTCGGGATGGTGACGCCATGAGAGTTGCAGTTTTTTCGGATATTCACGCCAACCTGGAAGCGCTCGAAGCGGTGCTGGACCACGCTGCCCGGCACCAGGCCGACCGCTATATCTGCCTCGGCGATGTGGTGGGCTATGGCGCGAATCCCAACGAATGCATCCAACTGCTGCAGTCCCTGCCGGACTGTCCCTGCCTGCTCGGCAACCACGACGCCGCCGTGCTGGGCATTCCCATCAACATGAAAAACGAGGCGCGGCAGGCCATCAATTGGACCCGCGGGGTGATCTCCCATGCGGCGACCTGGTTTCTCCGCGAGATGGAGGATCTGGTCAAATGGCAGAACCTCTCCTTTTGCCACTCCAACCCTTACCGGCCGCGCAACTGGTATTACGTTTCGGAAAAGACTTACATTTCCAGTTCGTTTGCCCGTTCCAAGGCCAAAATCCTGTTCGTCGGCCACACCCATGTGCCGATAGCAATCACCCGCAAAAATTTCTTCTGCGTCTATATCCGCTTACCCCAGCATTCCATGGTGGTGCCGGCGGCGGAACTCAACCGGCAGATCTTCAACTGCGGCAGCGTCGGCCAGCCGCGGGACGGCGATCCCCGAGCCTCCTATCTCATCTACGACGATAAACGGCGGACGATCGAGTTCTACCGGGTCGCCTACGATCACGACCGGGCGGCGGCCAAGATCCTGGCGGCGGGTCTCCCCAGGGCCTTTGCCCTGCGTCTGGCCGACGGGCTGTAGGGTGCGCCGTGCGCACCAACATCCGGTCATCCGTGGGACAGAATTATCTGTCCCACGGGACGAATTAGCGTTGCGCACGGCGCACCCTACGTGGCAAGAATTCTCTGTTTTCCCCCGACTCAATCGGGCAATATCCGGCCCATGCCGAATTGCGGGAAAGAGGCCCGCAGGTCACTCTCCAATTCAGTGGCGTTGTGGTAGCGCATATCCAGGTCTTTCTGCAGGCAGCGCATGATGATCCGATCAAGCTGTTCGTCGAGACTCGGATTGATCAGCCGCGGGGCCCGGCTCTCGACCTCCACCTCGATATCCGCCGGATAGGCGTCGTTCACCTGACTGTAGGGCACGGCATTGGTGGCAAAGATGTAAAGGATGACGCCCAGTGCCCAGACGTCGCTGGCGATGCAGCTTTTACCCAGGAATTGCTCCGGCGGCATAAAGTTGACGGTGCCGGCGGAGCTGTCGTCCGCTTCCTGCCAGGAGAGGTCGCGTGCGATACCGAAGTCGAGCAGCTTCAGTCGGCCGGTAGCGGTGATGATGACGTTCTCCGGTTTGATGTCCCGGTGGATGATCTTGTGCTTATGGGCGTAGGAGACGACCGAGAGCAGCTGGAGAAAATAGCTCTCCTTGTCAAGCGCCGGCACCCCCTTCTCCAGTAGCTGCTGGAGGGTGGGACCCTCCGCATATTCCTGAACGAGAATGAACCTGCCCTGGTCTTTGACTACCTCGACCAGGTGGACCACATTCGGGTGGTGGACCAGCCTTTTCAGGATGGCCGCAGACCGCAGGACGCTGATATTGAGGATGGGCGAGTGGGGGGTTTTGGCCACGGCGATCCGCCCGGTCGCCACCTCCTTGACCAGCCAGACCGTGCCGAAGCCGCCGACGCCGAGGCGGCGCAGCCGCTGCCACCGGTCCGAGATGTTTTCCGGCCTGACGCTCCGGATCAGGGACTTCGGGGCAAAGTAGCTGAGCCCGTCCTGGATGTAATCGACAACCCTGCTCCAGCCGTCCCGTTCGACCGGAACTTCCCGGTCGACGGCCACGGTCGGCCGCAGCTCGCGATACCGGGGTAAAGCCTGGCCCATCTCCAGGAGGATCAGAAAGCTGATGGAAAAGCGCTCCTCGTTCAGCGGCAGTTCGACGAAGTCGTCGGCCCCGGCCTGCAGCAGTTTTTTCAGCTCGCCCATCTTTTCCTGCGGGACGAGAATGAGAAAGGGGACGATCTCGCCGACAAAGTCGCGGATCAGCTGAATGACCCGGTCCTGCTTCGGGTGTTCGGGATTCACATGGTAGACGACCAGATCGATCTTCTTGGCCGGATTGTTCTTGACGAAATTGCGGACGGTGGCGATGGCCAGGGGCGTTGTTTCTATTTCGAAGGAGGAAACCAGCCGGTCGACCAGGGTCATCTCGGCGTCCGACAAGCCGAAGGTCAGTATGGTTTCTATGGGCGTCTGCAAAGAATTCCCCGCTGGCCGGATTGACTGCCGTCGTCCACGATTTTTCCAGGGGCCGCTTGTTCACGGCGATAATTAGAGCCTATCAGATGAACCGCTTGCCGGGCAAATGATTTTTGCGAAAGGATGGGCGTTCTTCAAGAACTCAGGGAATCGGGCGGCGGAGGATGGTCATTGCTTGCTAAAGTGACGGAGAACCAATAGTATTCCAGACAGATGCTGGCGGAGGATGGCGGGTTGAAAAAATACTTAAGAGCTGGGGATTATCATGACGAGAGATTCGGGTTACTGGGCGGACAACTATCAGAGAAATAAACTCTCGGTCGAAAAGGCGATCGCCAAGATCAATTCCGGGCAGCGGATCTTCATCGGCTCCTCCTGCGGCGAACCGCAGCGGCTGGTCAAGGGACTGGCCGATGCCAGTCTCAATTACACCGATCTCGAAATCGTCCGTATGTTCAGCGGCGAGACCACCTCGCTGTCCCGGATCGCCGAGAAATCGAAATCCCAGAACGTCAATATCCGCTCCTTCTATCTGGGTTCTGCCAACTCCAAGAGCTTTAAGGGCGACCTGCGTTTCATCACCCCGATCAACCTTTCCGCCGTCCACAAGCTGATCAAGTCCCGTCTGATGCCGATCCAGGTGGCCCTCATCCAGGTCACCCCGCCCGACGATTTCGGCTGGATGAGCCTCGGCATCTCGGTCGATGTCACCGCTTCGGCTGTCGCCGCGGCCGACCTGGTCATCGCCCAGGTCAACCGGCGGATGCCGCGGGTGCTGGGCCGCAGTTACATCCATGTGAACGATATTGATTACTTCGTCGAACACGACGAGGAACTGATCGAGATCGGCACCTACCCGGATGTGGCCACCGCCGGCAAGATCGCCCGCTACCTGTCGCGCCTCGTGGAAGACGGCTCGACCATGCAGCTGTCGCTCGGCGGCACGTCGGACGCCAGCATCGCGGCCATGACGGAGAAAAACGACCTGGGCATCCATACCCAGTATGTGACCAATACCATCATGAAGCTGGTGGCCATGGGGGTGGTCACCAATCGCAGGAAGGGTTTCAACAACGGCAAGATCATCTGCAGCAACGCCATCGGCAACCGCGATCTCTACGACCTGCTCGACAACAATCCGGCGGTGGAGTTCCATCCCTCCAAGTACGTCAACGATCCCCGCAAGATCGCCAAAAACAACAAGATGGTGGCGATGAACGTCTGTCGGGCGATCGACCTGACCGGCCAGGTGGCGGCCGATGCTTTGCCCTTCAACTATTTTTCCGGGGTGACCGGCATCCTCGATTTCTTCCGGGGGGCATCCCTTTCCAAGGGCGGCAAGTCGATTCTCATGATGACCTCGACCCGCAATGGCGGCAAGGACAGCCGGATCGTGCCGATGCTCCAGAACGCCGCGGTGGTGGTGCCGCGCAGCGAGGTGCAGTACGTGGTGACCGAGTACGGCTCGGTGAACCTGTTCGGCAAGTCGATCCAGGAGCGGGCCGTCGCCCTGATCAGCATCGCCCACCCCGATTTCCGCGACCGGCTGTTCGAGGAGGCCAAAGATCTCGGCCTGCTGGGGCCCGAACGTTCGCTCCGGGAGGAGATGAATTCGATCTATCCTTTGGGCCTTGAGGAAACCAGGGTGCTGGACCGGCACCCCATCACCTTCCGGCCGGTGAAACTGACGGACGAGCGGATCATCCAGGAGCATTACTACGGGCTCGACACCATCGATGTGGTCTCCCGGTTTTTCCACGAGAAAAAGAGTTTTGTCAGAAAGCAGATCGAGCACACCTTCATGATCGACTACGTCAAGGACCTGACTATCCTTGCGGTCGAAGGCCCGCCCGGCTTCGAGCGGGTGCTGGCGGTGGGCGAGTATTACCTCAATCCGGAGACGCTGCTGGCCGAGATCGCCTTCTCGGTGGTCAAGAAGTGGCAGGGCAAGGGCTTGTCGTCGATCGTCATCAGGAAGCTGGCGGAGGCCGCCAAAAGAAACGGCATCAAGGGTCTCACCGCCTATACTTCAAAGGAAAA
>MGTI01000009.1:0-7573 GCA_001799365.1 Desulfobacterales bacterium GWB2_56_26
GGCCGCGCAGTTCACCTTGATCAAGGGCTTGTCCTTGCGGTTGCCGCCCTCGTGGATCGCCCGCGCCACCAGCTCCTTGCCGGTTCCCGACTCGCCAAGCAACAGAACGGTCACCTTGCTGCTCGCCACCTTGTCGATGATGCTGAAGACCTCCTGCATCGGCTTGGAATGACCGATGATGAAATGGCCGCCGTGCACCTGATGCAGCCGCGCCTTGAGCGAGGCATTCTCCTCCAGCAACTTGGCTTCTTTCTTGATGATTTCCTGATGCAGGGTGAGAAACTGGGCGATGAGGGTGGCAAGGACCGTGAGAAAACGGATGTCCTCCTCGAAGGACACATCCTCGCCGAACAGCCTGTCCACCGTCAGCACCCCCTCCGGCTTGCCCTTCACCACCACCGGGACACCTAAAAAAGAGATCTTGCTCTTCGTCACCTTGGATCTCGCCCCGGTCCGGTTGAGAAAGAGCGGCTCGCTGTTGATATCCGGGACCACAAAGGGCGAACAGCTCTGAAAGATCTGGCCGCAGACCCCTTCGTCGGGACGATACACGCCGCGCAGCTCTTCCTCTTCGGACAAGCCGCAGGAAGCCCGGATCGCCAGCTTCTGGCGAGCCCGGTCAATGAGCAGCAGCGTCGCCCGCTCCATCTTCATAGTATCGTTCAACACCCCGAGAATATTGGACAAGGTGGTATCGAGATCCACCGCCGTACCGATCAGTTTGGTGATCCGGTATAAAGCCAGGAGTTCGAGGCCTTGCGTTTTGTTTATATCGGCAGGTGTTGTTATTCCGTACGATTCCATCGTATTTATCGCTCCTTTAAATGATGCGCTCGTCGCACCCACATTTCTTCGTGAGACGGCGGAAGCATGAAAGCACGTCGTCTTTGTTCGAATAATTCAGCAAGATCCGTTCCATATTTTTATCTACTTGATATCCCGAGTATTTTTATTATTCAAGCAGATCGATGCACGATCTGGGAAGGAATCCCCTTCTTTTCACAACAGAATTGTCTAGCTGGTAGGCCATTTATTTACATTTTTGTGTCAATATTGGATTCAGCAAACAAGGCATTCGAAATTTCACATTTCATTACCTTTTTGTCGTTTTCCAACCAAACCGACAGCCTGTGTCGGACCTCGCACTTTCTTCCCTGTCTACCAATATTTCCATCCATCGCTCTGTATTTACATCATTTTATTTTGATTTTCGGTGATGGCACACCCCTTGCTTTAAGAGAGCCAGAGAAGGAAGAGTGCCACGGAGGTCCGGATCGGCACCTGCGGGGCGCCGAAACACAGAAAGGTACAACGCAAAATCAGCTTCTACACACCATTATCCACAAGGAGAGCATCATGAGAAAGGTGGCAATTTACGGCAAAGGCGGAATCGGCAAATCAACCACTACCCAGAATACGGTTGCGGGACTTGCGGAGATGGGACGAAAGGTCATGGTCGTCGGCTGTGATCCGAAGGCTGACTCCACCCGCCTCCTGCTAGGCGGCCTGGCCCAGAAATCAGTTCTCGACACCCTGCGCGAAGAAGGCGAGGACGTGGAACTGGATAACATCAGAAAACAAGGCTACGGCGGAACCTGGGCGGTTGAGTCAGGCGGTCCGGAGCCGGGGGTCGGCTGTGCCGGCCGGGGCATCATCACCTCGATCAACATGCTCGAATCCCTCGGCGCCTATGAAGAAAGCGAAGGACTCGACTATGCCTTCTACGACGTATTGGGCGACGTGGTCTGCGGCGGATTTGCCATGCCGATCCGCGACGGCAAGGCAGAAGAGATCTATATCGTCTGTTCCGGCGAGATGATGGCCATGTACGCGGCCAACAATATCTGCAAGGGCATCATGAAGTATGCCCAGTCGGGCGGCGTTCGCCTCGGCGGCCTCATCTGCAACTCGCGAAACGTCGACAATGAGAAGGAGATGATCATCGAACTCGCCAAGAAGATCGGCACCCAGATGATCTATTTCGTGCCTCGCCACAACGACGTGCAGCGCGCCGAGATCAACCGCAAGACGGTGATCGAGTGGAATCCCGCCTGCACCCAGGCTGACGAGTACCGCGGTCTGGCCAAGGCGATCGACGGCAACAAAAATTTCGTTATCCCCAAACCGCTGGCGATCGAAGAACTGGAGCAGCTGCTGCTCGACTACGGCCTGCTGGAAGCATAACCAAATATTTATTTTATTTATTCAAGGAGATACCACAATGATGATCATGATCAGAGCCATAGTTCGACCGGAAAAGGCTGACGACGTACTTGCCGCGCTGATGGATGCCGGCTTTCCCGCTGTAACCAAATATTCGGTCACCGGCCGCGGCAAGCAGCGCGGCATCAAGATCGGCTCGGTGACCTACGACGAGATCCCCAAAACCATGCTGATGAGTGTGGTCAAGGCGGCGGACAAGGATTTCGTCATTGCCACCATCATGGATGCAGCCCGTTCCACCGGTAAGGGCGCCTTCGGCGACGGCAAGATCTTTGTCACCGAGGTCGAGGATGTCTACACCATCAGCTCCGGCGTCCGTGAGGATACCCCGGCGGAGGCAGCGGCATGAAAGAGATAATCGCAGTCGTGCGCATGAATATGATGAACAAGACCAAAGCGGCGCTCACCGCGGCCGGCGTCGATGCCTTCTTCGGCCATGAAGCGCAGGGGCGAGGAATCGGCTTTATCAATCGCGATCTCATAAAAGGCGCGGAGCAGGGTTATGAGGAAGCGGCCGTGCTGCTCGGGGAAAAGGGCAAACTCTACCCGAAAAGGATGGTCACCATCGTCGTAAAAGACGACGAGGTCGCTGAAATCGTCGAAGCAATCATCAAGGTCAACCAGACCGGCAAACCCGGCGACGGCAAGATATTCGTGTTGCCGGTGGCTGATGCGGTCCGGGTCAGGACCGGTGAAAAAGGCGCCAAATCCATCGCCTAGTTCCCCTAACCATTGCAAGAAATAACAGAGGAGAAACCAAAATGGCAAAAGCACAGAAACTGGTGCAGTGGGAGCCAAACGACGTCAAGGATAAACTGCTGGCGAAATATCCGCCGAAGGTCGCCCGCAAACGCGCCAAACAGATCATGATCAACGAGGCCCTGGAGAACACCACGCCGACGATCGAGGCCAACGTCCGCACCATCCCCGGCATCATCACCATGCGCGGCTGCACCTACGCCGGCTGCAAGGGTGTTATCATGGGGCCGACCAGCGACATCGTCAACCTGGTGCACGGGCCGATCGGCTGCAGCTTCTACGCCTGGCTGACCCGCCGCAACCAGACCGACGCGATCAACGACAGCAACGCCAACTTCATCACCTATGCGATGTCCACCGACATGCAGGATTCGGACATCATCTTCGGCGGCGAGAAGAAACTGGCGGCGGCCATCCAAGAGGCCTACGACCTCTTCCATCCGAAGGCCATCGCCATCTTCGCCACCTGCCCGGTCGGCCTGATCGGCGACGACATCCATGCGGTGGCGAAAAGGATGAAGGAGCAGTTCGGCGACTGCAACGTCTTTGCCTTCTCCTGTGAAGGCTACAAAGGGGTTTCCCAGTCGGCCGGCCACCACATCGCCAACAACCAGGTGTTCACCCACGTGGTCGGTAAAAGCGAGACGGAAAAAACCGACAAGTACAAGATCAACCTGCTCGGCGAATACAACATCGGCGGCGACGGCTTCGAGATCGACCGGATCCTGGAAAAATGCGGAATCAAGAACATCTCGACTTTCTCCGGCAACGCCACCTACGACAAGTTCGCTTCGGCCAACCAGGCGGATCTCAGCTGCGTCATGTGCCACCGCTCCATCAACTATGTGGCCGACATGCTGGAGACCAAATACGGCATTCCCTGGATCAAGGTGAACTTCATCGGAGCCGAGGCGACCGCCAAGTCGCTCCGGAAGATTGCCCAGTACTTCGGCGAAAAGGAATTGATCGACCGGGTCGAGGCAGTGATCGCCGAGGAGATGCCGGCTGTCAAAGCGGCTCAGGCCGAGGTCTATCCGCGCACGAATGGCAAGACAGCCATGCTCTTTGTCGGCGGCTCGCGGGCCCATCATTACCAGGAGCTGTTCAACGAGATGGGGATGAAGACGCTCTCGGCAGGCTACGAGTTCGGCCACCGCGACGACTACGAAGGCCGCCATGTCATCCCGACCCTCAAGGTCGATGCCGACAGCAGGAATATCGAAGAAATTGAGGTGGAGCCGGATCCGGTGCTCTATAAGCCCAGGAAATCTGCGGAGGAGATCGCGGCTCTGGTCAAGGATGGCTTGGAATTCAAGGATTACGAAGGACTCAACCCAGCCATGGAGAAAGGGACTTTGATCATCGACGACCTCAATCAGTACGAGGCGGAAAAACTGGTGGAGCTGATGAAACCGGACCTCTTCTGCGCCGGCATTAAGGAAAAGTTCTCCATCCAGAAACTCGGCGTGCCGATGAAACAGCTGCACAGCTACGACTCCGGCGGCCCCTATGCCGGCTTCCAGGGCGCGGTCAACTTCTACCGCGAAATCGACCGGCTGGTGAACAGCAAGGTATGGAGCTACATGAAGGCGCCCTGGCAGGAGAATCCCGAACTCTCGGCAACCTATGTTTGGGAATAACAGTCAACGTCAATGAGGATGGAGCCAATCCGCTCCACCGGGAAGGAATATAAAATGTTACTGAGACATACACCACAAGAGATAACGGAGCGGAAGGCCCTGATGATCAACCCGGCCAAGACATGCCAGCCTATCGGCGCCATGTATGCGGCTCTCGGCATCAAAGGATGCCTCCCCCACAGTCACGGCTCCCAGGGCTGCTGCGCCTATCATCGCAGCACCCTGACCCGCCACTATAAAGAACCCATTTCCGCCGCCACCAGCTCGTTTACCGAAGGGGCCTCGGTCTTCGGCGGCCAGGCCAACCTCTTGCAGGCCATCGACAATATCTTCACGGTCTACGAGCCGGAAGTGATCGCCGTGCACACCACCTGCCTGTCCGAGACCATCGGCGACGATCTGCCCCAGATCTTCGACAAGGCGATCAAGGAAAAGAAGGTGCCGGAAGGCAAAACGCTCATCGGTGCGCCGACCCCGAGCTACGTCGGCTCCCACGTCACCGGTTTTTCCAACATGGTGAAGGCGATGGCGAACCTTGCTGCGCCTGGCGGCAAGAAGAACGGCAAGATCAATATCATCCCCGGCTGGGTCGAGCCGTCGGACATGGAGGAGATCAAAAAGATCGCCGCCATGGTCGGGGTAGACATCAACATGTTCCCCGACACCTCGGGCGTCTTGAACGGGCCGCTGACCGGCGAATATAAAATGTTTCCGGAAGCCGGGACCCCGGTTGCCGACATCAAGGACAGCGGCAACGCTCTTGGCACGCTAGCCCTTGGCGAATGGTGTTCGGCGGATGCGGCGAGACTCCTCGACACCAAATGCAAGGTGCCCTGTTCGGTGCTCGACATGCCCTTCGGTCTCAAGGCCACCGATCGCTTCGTCGATGCCCTGCGGACCGTCGCCGGCACCTCGGTGCCCGACGAGATCATGGTTGAGCGGGGCAAACTGGTCGACATGATTTCCGATATGCACCAGTACTTTTACGGCAAGAAGGTGGCTCTCGTCGGCGATCCGGATCAGCTCATCGCCATGACCGAATTCCTGGTGTCCATCGACATGATGCCGATCCATATCGTCACCGGCACCCCCGGCAAGCGGCTCGAGGAGCGAATCATGGAGATCACTGCCGGCATGGGCCGCCCGGTCAATGTCCGGGCCAAAGGCGACATGTTCCTGCTCCATCAGTGGATCAAGAACGAGCCGGTAGACCTGTTGATCGGCAATACCTACTGCAAGTATATCGCCCGCGACGAGGACGTTCCGTATGTCCGCTGGGGCTTTCCGATCCTCGACCGGCAGGGCCATCAGCATTTCCCGACGGTCGGCTACAAGGGCGGCCTGCGGCTCCTCGAACAGATCCTCGGGGTGCTGCTCGACCGCAAGGATCGCGACGATCCGGAATCGAAGTTCGAGCTGGTGCTGTAATTTTAGAAGTTTTTCGGGAGGTTTTACGAAGAGATTTCGTGAAATCGCAGGCGGCGGGCGGGGTTGCCCGCCGTCTGCAAGTTAGCCCAAGCGAAGTACGGTGAAAAAGATGACTGTGATACCCTTTACAGGCCAAAAAAGTTGCTGCTGCGGCAAGATAGCCGAAACGCCATTCGTCATCCATCTGCCGGTGGCGCCGCAGGTGGTTGCCCGGACCCGGTTTTCGCCGCCGCCCCCATCCCGCAGCGGGTGTCTAACGGTCCCCGAAGCCATGGATATCCTCGCTGCGGCCATGAGAAAAGAGAGAAGTGGTGGCAGTACTATGGTGGCGATTACCGGTCCGGGCGACCCTCTGGCCACCCCGGATATCACCCTGCAGACCATTGAGCTGGTCCGGGCGCGCTATCCCGAGCTAAAAATCGGTTTGCGGACACTCGGGATGGGCAGCGCCGCCCTGGCCGGCAAGCTGGCCCGGGCAGGGCTCAACTATGTGGAGATGCAGGTCGACGGAACCAAACCCGCGGTTCTCGAAAAGATCTATGCCTGGATCAGGCCTGGTATGAAGACGCTCAAAACTTCGGAGGCGGTGGCCCTGCTCATCAACGAGCAGCGTCATGGGGTATCCGCCCTCAAGTTCCACGAGCTGAAAGTGATCGTCACCACAACCGTCTATCCGGCCCTCAATATCGATCATGTCGCGAAAATCAGCGCCGAAATGATGGAACTAGGCGCGGACGGCATCGGTCTGATCCCCTATGCGCCGGAACCAGGCGCCGAGGTGAGTCTTGAGTCTCCAACTCCAGCGGCGATAGCTGCCACCGCGGCAAAGGCCGCGCCATTTTTGCCGATCGTCGAGCCCTTGCTCCGCGAACGGGCTGGAGATTCGAACAGCGATTCCGCGCCGGTCAAGGCGCCGCTGCCCCGGCCGACCAGCGAGCGGCCGAATGTGGCGGTGGTCAGCTCGAATGGCATGGAGGTGGATCTCCATCTCGGCCAGGCGATCCGGCTGCTCATCTACGGGCGCCGCGAGGATGGTCTGGCCTGTCTGCTTGACGTCCGGGAGGCCCCGGAACCGTGCACTCCGGAACGCTGGAGTGAGCTGGCCGGTATCCTACCCGACTGTTTCGTCATTCTCGCCGCCAGTGCCGGAGAGACGCCGCGTAAGACACTTGCCCAGGCCGGGATCAAGATCCTTATCTCCGAGGGCAGCATCGAAGGAACCGTCGACGTCCTCTACGGCGGAGGCAAAAAAGGCCGAAAGAAATAGCTTAAGTTATAATATAATTTTCAATATCAAGGAGTTGAACATGGCAACACCGGAGAGGCAGATTCTGCTCTGCCAGAGTTTTCGCGTAAAAGGCGACCCCAAGGGGATCTGCCACAAACAGACGGACGGCTTTCTGCAGTATATCGAGGAAGAGATTCTCGACCGTGGCCTCGACATGCAGGTGGTTTCCACCGGTTGCTTGAAGCAGTGCGAGTCGGGACCGATCATGGTTATCCAGCCGGACAACTGGTGGTTT
>MGTI01000009.1:7640-7784 GCA_001799365.1 Desulfobacterales bacterium GWB2_56_26
AGAGCGCGCGCGACATCATCCGCGAGTACGAGCGCGAGCAGGAGTCGGCGCAGTGACCATCATCGACGCCCTCGGCGACCGGCGGATGCTCGGCGGGCTGCCATGCTTCACGGACCTCGCGTCGTGGCGCCTGTGGCTCATCTT
>MGTI01000009.1:8057-8272 GCA_001799365.1 Desulfobacterales bacterium GWB2_56_26
GGCGATCGCCGCCTTCGAGGCCATCGTGGCGCCAGCCGAGCCCGATGGCACCGAGACGTACTGTGCGCTCATCGCCCAGGACCAGCGGGCCGCGCTGCGCACGTTGTTCTCCTACGCGGTCGCGCCGTTCGATCACGTGCCGGCGCTGACGCGCATGGTCCCGAGCGGATGGCGGGCGCTCTGGCGGCGGGCGCGCCGTGCCGATTCCCTGACGC
>MGTI01000010.1 GCA_001799365.1 Desulfobacterales bacterium GWB2_56_26
GGGACATCCTTGGTTCCCCGGAGCTGCAACCTTACCGCAACACCATCGTCACCAAAAAACTGGCCTCGATGGCCTTTTACCGGTTCGGGGCGGACTGGCAGGGTTTTCTGCAGCGGTTTGCGGAGGACCTGCCGGCAACGCTTCAGGCAGTAGTGGTACAGGAATGAACAAGCGGCTCACCCCAGCCGGGTGAACCGCTCTCAACGAAAAGGACTCGACACCGATGAAAAAACTTACGGAAAATAAACTCCGCGTCCTCAGCATTCTCAGAGAAAACCTCAAGAACCCTCAGCCCCAGGTGGTCGGGATCGACAAGATCGCCGGACAGCTGCAGCTGAGCCTTTACGAAACCAGGCAGCTCCTCCTGAGAATGGACGAGGCAGGCGAAATCGAAAGCGATATGGAGGGACAATACTCCCTAATTACTCCGGTCGGCCTCTGCCGCCTGACATCCATGCAGGAAGGCGCCAGGAGCTGAGCCTGACTCACTCGCTTCCGGAGAGACTGCCTGCCCGCCGGTCTCTCCGGTCGCTCCCGCGCTCAGGCGATCAGCCCGATATCGCGCATCTCGCTGACTAGCCTTTCCTTTTCGATAGGTTTCACGATATAGGAAGTGGCACCGCCTTTCGAATAGGCCTTCACCACCGTCTTGGCATCGTCGAGGGCGGTAATCATGATCACCTTCACTTCTTCGGGACCGGCGATGCCGAGGCCTTTTTCGATCTCCCGGATCTGGATCAGCGCCTCGTTGCCGTCCATCACCGGCATCATGATGTCCATGCAGATAAAGTCGTAGGGCTCATCCTTGCGCCAGGCGACGCGGAAGGCCTGAACCGCTTCTTCCCCGTTGACCGTCAGATCGACGACCCCATACGGTTCGACGATATCGCGGATAACCTGCCTGACCATAAAGTCGTCTTCCACTACCAGTATCTTCAGTTTTCCACTCTTTCCGCCTGGCATTTCATCCTCCTCAGTCATTGTATGTTCCCACTCTCCCGTTAAATTCGTGCCGCCGAGGCTTTCCTTCAAGCCGGCCCGGAACCTTTCGCTTCGTCCATTAATTGCCGAACTTTCGGCTCGTTGCCGAAACTTGCCAGCTCGGCGGCAAGATGTTCGACGTCGCAAATACGCTGATTTTTTCTGAACTGCAGTAAAAGGCTGAACAATTCGTCGGCGATATTGGTTGCCCCGATCTCCATGGCCGTTTGCTTCAAGCCATGCACTTCCTGTTCGAAGAGGCAAATATCTGCCCCGGCGGCGACAGCATGGCGCAGCCTGCCGATTGCCGCGGGTGCGGCCTGCAGAAAGGCCGCCAGCCTTTCAACCAGCAAGATCCGATTACCGGCGGCCCGCTTCAGCGCCTCCTCTTCATTGAAAACCTCCCCGACCATGGCGGGCTTGTCAGCCATGCTCCGTCCCTCCTTCTGCGGCTGCGCTCTCTTCTTGCCCACTCCCCCGCCTGCGTACTCCTGCAATTTGGCAATAAACTGATTGACGGCAAACGGTTTGGCCAGAAAATCGTTCATCCCGGCCTGCATACATCGCCGTTTTTCATCATCGCCCGCCAAGCCCGTCAAGGCGATAATCGGCACTCTCTGGCCGTCTCCGGCCTCGCTCTCCCGCTCACGAATCCTCCGGACCACCTCATACCCGTCCATATCGGGCAGCATCAGATCGAGCAGCACCAGATCGAAAACCTGCTTGTCCAGCTCCCGCAGGGCGCTGGTGCCGTCGGCCGCATTGACTGCCGTAAAGCCTTCATGTTCGAGGATCTCGCCGATTACCCACCGGTTGGTCTTATCGTCCTCCACCACCATCACACGTCGAGGTTGGCCCGACCGTGACTCTCCTTCATCGTTAATGATTCCGGTATGTTCCCGAACCTCTTCCTTCACAGGTCCCAGGGCAAACCGGCAGGTGAAGTGGAAGGTGCTGCCACGCCCCGGCTCGCTTTCCACCCAGATGTTCCCGCCCATCATGGCCACCAGTTTGCTGCAGATATTGAGCCCGAGGCCGACGCCGCCGTACCTGCGGGTGGTCGAGCCGTCCGCCTGGGCAAAGGCCTCGAAGATCACGGCGATCTGGTTTTGGTCGATGCCGATACCGGTATCCCGCACGGAAAAATGGAGCTCTACATGCTGCCCGTCGCCGGGGTCGCCCGAGCCCCTCTCGCAGGCCAGCTCCACCTCGCCGTACTGGGTGAACTTGATGCCGTTGGCCACCAGATTGAGGAGCACCTGGCGCAGGCGATTCGGATCGCCGACCACGGTCTCCGGCACATCGCCCGCGATGCGGGAGGAGAGGCGGATGACCTTTTCTTCCGCCTGAAAGTGCTGCAGATCGATAACCGACTCGACCACCTTGCGGGGACAAAAGGAGATGGACTCGAGGTTGAGCCGGCCCGCTTCGATCTTGGAAAAGTCGAGGATATCGTTGAGGAGATTGTGCATCACAACGGTCGAAATCCGCGCCATCTCCAGATAGGCCTTCTGCTTCGGCAGCAGTTCGGTGTCGAGCACGAGATTCAAGAGACCGATGGCGCTGGTCATGGGGGTGCGGATTTCATGGCTCATGTTGGCCAGGAATTCGCTCTTGGCCCGATTGGCGTTTTCCGCCGCTATCTTGGCTTCGCGCAGCGAGGCCTCCAGGCACTTCCGCTCTTCGATTTCTTTCTTCAGCTTTTCGTTGGCCTCGGTCAGGGCGATGGTCCGCATTTCCACCAGCTCTTCCAGACGGTTGCGGTACTCCTCCAGTTGTATCTGTTTGTTCTGGACCTCCTGGAGCAGCCGGCGCTTTTCCAGACCCTTTTGGATGATGATGTCCAGTTCGGCGAAATCGATGGGTTTCTGCAGATAGTTGAAGGCTCCGGCGCCCATCGCGTTGATTGCCGACTTCACATCGCTGTAGCCGGTGACGACAACGCTTTGCAGCAGGGGATAGAGTTGCAGGGCCCGGGTGATGATCTCGCAACCGTCCATCTCGGGCATGCGGAAATCGGTGATGAGCACATCGACTTCCTGGTCCCGGAGAATGTCCAGGGCTTCCGGCCCGGATGCCGCAGAAAATACCTGATAGGACATCCGCTCCAGTCGATTGACAAACAATTTCAGCAGGGTCTTTTCATCGTCGATTACCAGGAGCCGGGCCTTGACCATATGCTATCCATACTTAAGGCTGAGCAAGGAGGAAGAAAGGACTGAGGGTAGGGGCTGCAATCCTCAGTCCCTTCCCTTCACGCGTCATAGTCAATCATGCGTTGAAAGGGCGGGAAGTGTCAAGGCGGGGTCCGGCTTTTATTGTCCGGGGACAATAAAAGCCGGACTGAAAAAACGGCTACTGCTGTACGGGATTCGCCTCCGTCGGTTTCGCGGTCTCTTCGGTTTCTTCAACCTGTCCGCTCTCCCCGACCGGAAGGTTTTCTTCCTGCTTGATCAACTTCTCTTTCGTAAATTTCCGTAAGTTTTCGACCTGAATCGTATGCACCTTGCCGTACAGCTCGCGATCAGATCGCTTCACTACGAAATAATCCGCCTCGGGCTTGGCGAAACGATACTCCAGTTTGGAACCGCTCTTCAGGTTGACCGTGAAGGAGAAGGCCGGTTCGCCGGCAAAGAGTGCAGCCGCCTCCTGGGGATTCATAACATCCTGGATGGTCAGCCCGCTGACGCCGTTTACCAGGTCGTCCACCGCTTCTTTCGCTGTCTCTTTGCCTTCTTCCAGATCCGTCAGCTGCCAGTTCTGATCTTTCTTCTGCAGGGTAAAATCAGCGAAGACCAGGGTTTCCATCTCCTCCTGCTTGAGCTGGAAGAGATTTTTATCGAGCCATTTGTCGGCAGCGGTTTCCAGGTCGAAGGTATTGAGCGCGACGGTGACAATTTCCTGCGCCCCCGCCTTGCGGGCGTGCACCTGGCGGAAACCCGGCGAGGTCCCGACATAGAAGTCGGCAACGACCTCCTCGCCTTTTTTCACCACCACATGACGCTCGAAGCCGGTTTCGGTTACCTTGAATCGTTTTGCCGCCTCCTCCGAGGTAGCCACCGCCAATCCCTGTTTCAGGTCAGCCAATTTGGCGAGAAGACCATTGACCTGGTCGCCGCTGGCCGGGGCGCCGAAGGTCTCCGGCAGCTCCCAGCCGGCATCGGTCTTGCGGATTGTCAGCCGCTCGCCTGAAGGTCCGGTAATGTCGAGGGCGGTAACATCATCGGGCACAAAGCCGAAAAGGGGCGCGGCCGGCGATACATCGCGGCTTTGGCCGCCAGTTATATTCAAAGCCACTGCCAATGCTATCTGCATCAGAAGCAAGGCTGCCGCGGCAATAATCGTCCTTTGCATGATTAAATCCTCCCCGTGCTCTTTCTCAGAAGTGCCAGATGGCGTTTTGCCGTATTTTTCCGCATGGCGTTCCTGACAAACCAGATCACCAGCAGGCCAAGGAAGGCCAGCCCGTAATTGAGATACTCAAGAAACAGCTGCATGTTTCTGGTCATCGGCACCAGCGGCCGCGAGTAATGGCTTCTGCCGCGGATGGTCAAGAGCCCCCGGTCTTCAAGCGACCAGTCGACGGCATTGGCCATCAGCTGCACCGGACCGAGATAGGAGGTGCGCATCACGCTGGAACCGATCCCGAGCACGGTGTCGCTGACGAAACTGTTTGAAGAGAACAGGATGATGCGGGCGCTCTCCGGCGATTTGTCGATCTGCCGGGCAATCACCTGGGGTTTTTTCTCCGGTTGAGCCGGCTGTTTTTCTGCCGGGCCCGGTTGTTCGCCCGGTTGTTCGTCCGTATTCTGTTCTTCGCCCTCGCCCTTTTCAACCGCCAGAAGCGGCGAAGGTTTGCCGGCAAAGTAAGACGCGAACTGTCCTTCTACGGCCACCCCGAGCAGCCGTTTGCCCTGCTGCTCGCCCACAGGGAAACCAAGTTCGCCATGGGTGCGGAAATCCGGCTGGATTTTAGTGTCGGCTGAGACCCAGCTCTTGTCCGAGCTTTCCAGCAGCCGGTTCACAGTGCGCTCTTTATTCTTTTCCGCATCGACGGTGATGGGCGAGGCCCAGTTCATGGTCAGCTGGCCAAGGCCGGTGAGCAGACCGCTGTCCCGATTCATCCCGTCCGGCCGGATGTCGATAAAGTACGGGTAGTTGACCAACTTCGTTTCCTGCACGGTAAAGCCCGCCACCTGACGCTGCACCGGTACGGGAAAGGCGCTGTTCTGCGGATCGAGGACCATCTCCTCGGCGATAGTGATGCCATGGAACTTCAGCCAGTCCGCGAGGCCGGACGGTTTCTTCTCGACATGCAGATCCCGGTCAAGACCGATATTGAACGGCGAGGTCGCCAGCACCACCGTCCCGCCCTGCATGAGAAACTGATCGACGGCGAACAACTGCTTGTCGGTCAACTCCTCGGGCGCCACCACCATGAGCAGGTCGGCCTCCTCCGGCACCCGGCCATTCGCCAGGTCCGCCGGGGTGACGGTATGCTCCTTGCCGAGAACTTCCTCCAGGATTTCCAGGCGCATGCCCTGGCCCTGCATGCCGAACTGCGGCATCGGCGGCATTGATTTCGGACCATTGAGCGCCACGGTCTTGTTGAAACCGGCGGCAAAGCGCTTCATCCCGGCATCGATCGCCCGCTTCAGGCTTTCTTTCCCAAGATCTTCCGGCAGCGGCACCTCGACCATACGATCGCCGCTGGCAAGCGTCATATAAAACCAGAAGGACCGCTGGTCAAATAAGCTCGCCGCCATCGGCCGAAAGCCGTATTCCTTGCCGATCTTTTCGGCGACGGCACCGTTATCGGCGTCCGGATCGACCATCTGACTGGAGAAGCGGTCGCCTCCCTCCTTCTCCATGTCCGCCAAAATGGTTGCCAA
>MGTI01000011.1 GCA_001799365.1 Desulfobacterales bacterium GWB2_56_26
AGGGCGGCGGCCCAGACTTCGGCAAACCGCGTGGGCCGGCTCGGAGTGAACCGGTAAAACAGGCAAAGTCCGAAGAACACCACCACCAGCGGGATAACAAAACTGCCCAGGTCATACATCCAGGAACGGAAATCGTGCATTGGAAACAGCAGACTCCTGGCCATTCGAATCAGCACCGGCACCGCCATGCCGAAGAGAACCACTCCCGCCGTGGTGCCGAACAGCGTCAGGCTTTTCAACGGCAGCCGCCACCAATTGTACACCTCGGTGCCCCAGGCGCGATTTGTTGCCACGATCAGGGTGGTGAAACACTGGATGGCGGTCCAGATCAGGACGAGAGAGGCGATCATGGTCGCCTTCTCGCGCGAGTTGATGACCCCGGAGATAGCGGAAAAAATGTAATTTTGCATCTCGTCATTGATCGGCACATAGCTTTCAATGTAGGCAATGACCTCCGCCGCGGCGATATTTCTGTCAACAAAGGACGAGACAAATGTGACAAGCAGGATCATCAACGGAAACAGCGAGAAAAACGCATTGAAAGCAAACGCTCCCGCCCACTGTGTGCCGTCAATGAGCAGAAATTTTTTAACGGCAAGACCAAGTATCGCGGGAGACTTTGGATCCCGGGTCATACGGTACCTCCTTCACTCAGCCTTTGCCACAGCATGCGCAATTCGGACAATTTCTCGAGCGATCCCCTCAGGTGAAAGAATATAATCGATACAGCCGCTCGCTATTGCGCTCTCAGGCATATCGGGTTGCCCGGCTGTGTCGAGCTTCTGTGCGATGGTAATACCCCCCACTTCTTTTATGCCGCACAGCGCTGCTGCGCCATCACCATCATAGCCGGAGATAATGACAGCAACAAGTTTGCCGTCCCAGTGTTCCGTCAGGGAACGCAAAAAAACGGTAATCACGTCGGGCCATCCCCATGGCTTTGATATCGGCTTGAGACGGAATTTTCCATCCAGAACGTACAAATCACGTTTTTCCGGGATGATAAAAACATGATTGGGCTCGATCTCTAATCTTTCCGTGATCAGTTCAACAGGCATCTCGGTGTAGTGCGGGAGAATCTCGTGGAGTTGAGTGGCTACGGTCCTCAAGTGATTAACAATGACGATAGCAACACCCATATCGGCCGGCAGATGCTTGAGTAACCGGATATAGGCGTCGAGGCCACCGGCTGAACCACCCACGCAAACGACAGGAAAGTCTTTTGCAACACGCTGAATATCCATTGGACAATCACACTCCGTTTCGGACTTTTACACACATGCTTTCGGCGCAAGGTGTCGACCGCCAGTTCTTATTTAACCATCTTTAGAATAATCATTTGCCTGTTACTTGGAAGGAGTGCTAAAGAAATGGTGAAAACTGACCAGGCAGGTCGCAACCGATCTCAACCTTGGTCGCATTGGGAGAACCCACGCCCTCTAACGCCAGGCAAATGGGGGTTATCGGTTGGCCTGCGGCAACCATCATTTCTATCAAGGATCTCACCCAAATCCCGCTGGCACCCATGACCAACGGGGCGATACGCGGTTTCCAAACCGCGAGTGGAAACATTGGACTACCAGAACATGCTGGCCCGAGACTCTTATCATGACGGAGGTTATCGGAAGTGGTTGATGCGGCGGGATGCGGGTTCAACACGATCCTGCGATCTGAGGTATTGCCTGTAGTCATGGTATTCCCCTCATTGGAATTGATATTTCGACTCCTCTCATACGATTGGTGATGGCTCTTTACCTGCCTATATTTTTGCCGAGCAAAGACTGCTTCACACCTCATGTTCGTTCCGCCCACTCTTTTCAAGAGCCGTAGCCGAAATCCGGATGATGATGGACTCGCCACCGGAAAGCAGTCGGCAGCGAGTCGGCAGTATCTGATGGTCGTGAACTCGACTCACGTGGCGGATATGTTGTTGATGACCTTCTTAACCCCACGAACGTCCCTTGCAAATTTGCCGGCCAGGTCCTTTGCCGCCGGGCTTGTGGCATTGCCTCCCAACGTGACAACACCTTCTTTGGTATTGACCGTGGTCTTAAGTGCACTGGTTGATCGATGATTGAGCAATGTCGCTTTGACCAGGGCGGTGATGGACGTATCATCAATCGCTTCACCTATCGTATCCACCTTCGCATTTTGATCTGTCTTTATTGCGGCATTTGCCACTGTCATTTTATTGTTGACTTGCATGACACCTTCCACATCCATGACATACTCGGTGGTGAGGTCCTTCTGGGCAACGCTGGTGGCTTCGCCACGCAAAGTGATGGTGCCGTTTTCGGCGAGAACTTCAGTACCGATGGCATTGACGTTGCTATGGAATAAGAGTGTTGTTTTCACTTTTGTGATGAGCCATGCATCCGATTTTGCAGCAGGGGCTCCATCTTTTTCCACCAACTTATTGTCCACACGTTTGACTCCGGGCAGCCCCGCAACAGTCTCCCCGGCCAAGGATTTGTGGGATGCCTCGGAAACAGTTCCGGTCAAGGTGACAAGGCCATCCTTGGACTGCATCTTGATATTATCGTCCTGGAGGTAGGTCTTGAACACGTACGTTTCTTTGGCGGCCGATTCGATGCGGTCATCCGTTCCGGATGCAAAGAGCGGGGCGTTGATCAAAAACGTCGAGGCCACAGTGGCAATCAGTGCGAAGCGATACATTCGATTTTTCATGTGGTGTTTCTCCTAAAGTTGGGTGTTTTTTTGACCACGGCTTATCCCGAAGTCAATTATTGTGACAGGTTTTTGATGAATTATTTTCCGGATTGCCAATATCCCGATGATCATTCTGATTTTATCGACATATTTCCGGGATCGTGGTCATACTTCCATGGTGGGGTGAAATCGTAGTACTTGTAAATGCTCTCTCCCCAGAGGGTGTCTGAGAAATCCGGCCAGTTATCGCTCTCTTCAAACCCAGGAGCGGATTCCAACTTCTCCTTGTCGATGTTGAGGATGAGTTTGTTTTCGGTGACAGAGAACGCAAAGGCATCCCAAGGCATGGCGAACAGCTTGTTGCCCATGCCAAGGAAACCGCCGAAGGAAAGCACCACATAGGCCACGCGGTTCTTCTTTGCATCGATCACCACTTCGTGGATCTTGCCGACGTTCTCACTCTGGCGATTGACCACGGTTTCGCCGATGATCTTCGATGCCCGGACAATACCGTACATAGCCACCGATTGTTCGCTTGTTGCAATCATAACCTCCTCCTTAACTTTGGTTTATTGGGGTAGAGTCCTGCCGCAGCACCGTCAACGATTTTCGCCGTGCATGAACTGTCGTCGAATCTCTCAGGTGCAGCCTCGCATGAGATACAGCATCACGAGAATCGGCAGCGGGATTCCCTCAGCTTTTTAACAGCAACTCTTGTGCCTGGGAATCTGAGAACCTTTTTCGTAAAAAATATTATGTAAATACTACTACATAGAAGAATTAACGATAGCAGGGTAAATCACCCTGGCCTAAAAGGAGCGTTGCGCGCAACAGAAACGTTACATTTAATCCTGTTGCATGTTACACTTCAAAAATATGTTGGGACTCAATATGAAATTGCGAGGTGTTCAGATGATAAACCGGATATCGGCAGAGGAGCGTTGGCTGAATTACGCCGTCAGGCAGAAATAAGCAGCAGCAAAAACGCATCCGGCACGAGTCGCACACCATCCGAACAGTCCACGACCTCCAGGTGTCTATGTCGCTTACCTTAATAAGCTGTTGACGGGAACGAAGTTTGCAAGCTGCCTCTGGTGAAGATAATCACAGAGGCGACCGGCAAAACCGGCAAGAAGATCCTCCCGATAACCTCCACACAAAACCTGGAAATATACGTTTTACTCCATTTTCCATCAAATCGTTGACATATGATGAGTGGGATGGCTGCCCGAAGTACCCCAATCCGAGGGGACCACACAAAGAGGAAATGAGATGAATTATCGTGGTGTGATTCTGACGGCACTGGCACTGGCTAGCTTTGCATGCAGTAAAGCTGTCACCCACAAAGAAGCTGAATTCCGTTCCGACACAGCCAATGAGAGGTATAACATGCAGTTTTCCGATGGAAAATTGGGGAGCAAGAGCACCTTTGAAATGGTCCCTGCCGGTGAAACACGATTAATCCAGGACATGGCCAGGCTATTACAAGAGAAGATGGCCAAAGATTATCCCGAAGGCCCGGTAAAACGTGACGCACACCCGAAAAATCTGGCCTGCCTGCAAGCAGAATTTATTGTCGAACCGAATATCCCGGCGGCACTCAAGATGGGAATATTTGCGTCTCCTGCCGCCTATCCCGCCTGGATTCGGATATCGAGTGCAAGCGACAAGATTCAGTCGGACAAAATCAAAGACGTCCGCGGTTTTGCCATAAAAATCATGGGGGTCAAAGGGGAGCGGTTCCAGGTGCACAACGAAGAGAAAGAGACCCAGGATTTTATCTTAATGAGCCACCCTGTTATGCCGTTAGGAACGGTCAAGCTGTTCCATGACGCGATATACTACAGCATCAAATGGTCGCCTTTAGTCTTTTTTTCCCGTCTCGTTCTGTCCGGCAACTTCCATATACTGAATGAACTGCGCAAGGCACGTCAAAACCAAACCTCTCCGCTCGATATCCGTTATTGGAGTACGACTCCTTATCTCTGCGGGACAGATCACGCTGTGAAATATTCCCTCGTCCCTGCCTCGAACCTGAAAAGCTCTCTGCCGCCAATTCTTACTGACAGTTATCTCACTGAAAATATGGAAAAACACCTGGCGGCGAACGAGGCAAGTTTTGATTTCATGATTCAAGTGCAAAAAGACCCTGCCCGGATGCCGGTTGAGGATGCCGGGGTTGAATGGAACGAAACGGAATCCCCTTTTATCAAAGTGGCCACAGTTCGCATCCCTCCCCAAGTTTTCCGCACCAGGGAACGCGAGGAACTGGCGGAAGATTTGTCCTTCTCCCCGGCACATTCCTTGACCGACCATCGACCGATCGGCGGCATCAACCGGGCGAGGGTCGAAATTTATCGATACTTATCTGAATTCCGCCATAAACAAAATACCAGGCACCTGATGGAACCTGACAATCCACTTCACAAGGAGATCGATCATGGGCAAAGATAAGACAACGAAAAATTCCGAAAAGCACACACAGAAAAAAGGTTCAGCTTTAAGCGAAGGCACAGAACGGGCTACCGGCGGCGAGCTGCACCAGACCGCTGGCGGAGAGCACCCTGCGCTTACCACGAACCAGGGCGTTCCAGTATCCGACAACCAGAACTCGCTTCGGGCCAATCCGCACGGCCCCACGCTTCTGGAGGATTTCATCCTTCGGGAAAAAATCACCCATTTCGATCACGAGCGCATCCCTGAGCGTATCGTGCATGCGCGAGGAACGGGTGTCCACGGATTCTTCGAGTTGACCGACTCGCTCCAGCAATACACCACCGCCAGGATACTCACCGAGGTAGGCGTGAAGACACCGGTATTTACACGGATATCCACCGTTGCAGGCGGCGCGGGTTCAGTGGACACCCCGCGTGACGTCCGCGGATTTGCCGTCAAGTTTTACACTAAGGAAGGGAACTGGGATCTGGTCGGCAACAACATTCCGGTCTTCTTCATTCAGGATGCCATCAAATTCCCGGACGTCGTCCATGCCGTAAAGATGGAACCCGACCGCGGCTTCCCGCAATCGGCGAGCGCGCATGACACGTTCTGGGATTTCATTTCACTCACGCCTGAATCCATGCATATGGTTATGTGGATTATGTCCGACCGCACCATCCCGCGCTCGCTGCGGATGATCGAAGCTTTTGGGGTGCATAGTTTCCGGCTGATTAACGATCAAGGCGTTTCAACCTTCGTTAAATTTCACTGGCGTCCCAAGCTTGGCTTGCAATCGACCATTTGGGATGAGACCGTCAAGATTGCCGGCGCCGATCCGGACTTCCACCGGCGCGATATGTTCGAGGCTATCGCCAAGGGTAATTTTCCCGAGTGGGAATTCGCCGTTCAGCTTTTCACCCAGGAGGAAGCGGACAGATTCCCGTTCGATCATCTGGATGCGACCAAGCTGATTCCCGAAGAACTGGTGCCCCTGAAGGTGATCGGCCGCATGGTGCTGGATCGCTGGCCAAATAATTTTTTTGCTGAAACCGAACAGGTTGCCTACTGTCCCGGCAATATCGTGCCGGGTATCGACTTCTCTAATGATCCCCTGCTGCAAGGCCGACTCTTTTCATATATCGACACACAACTTTCTCGTCTGGGTTCGCCCAATTTCCACCAGATCCCGATCAACGCACCCAAGTGCCCGTTCGGCAACCTGCAACGCGACGGACATATGCAGATGGCGCAACCGGCAGGCCGTGTTAACTATGAGCCCAACTCCTTGTCTGAAAACTCGCCGCGCGAAGTGCCGATCAAGGGTTTTCGGAGCGCTGCGGCAGCTGAAACCGGTGCAAAAGGCCGCATCCGTGCCGAGAGCTTCGCCGACCACTACAGCCAGGCGCGGCAGTTCTATCTCAGCCAAACCGTGTATGAAAAGGCGCACATCGCCTCGGCGTTAGTTTTTGAGCTTTCCAAGGTCGAGCATCTGCACGTGCGTGAGGCGATGGTCGGTCACCTCCTCCATATCGAAAAAGATCTCGCCGACAGGGTCGCCAAGGGTCTTGGTTTCGACAAAATGCCCGATGCGCCTGCAGCCGCGGCTCCCGTGCGGCAGATGGAGCCTTCACCCGCATTGTCGATTATCGGCAAAATGAAAGATACGCTTATGGGGCGCGTAATCGGCATCCTGGTCGCGGACGGTTCAGACGGCGCTGTAATCGAGAAGATGAAAATGGCCGCCACCGATGCGGGAGCTGTCGTGAAAATCGTCGCCCCCAAAGTGGGCGGCGCAATACTTGCCGACGGCTCGCTGCTGGCGGCTGACGGTCAACTGGCAGGCACTCCTTCCGTGCTGTTCGACGCCGTCGCCGTTATTCTCTCCGAAGAAGGCGCGGCAGCACTGTCGCTGGAAAGCGCCGCGGTCGATTTCGTGCGAGATGCTTTCGGTCATCTCAAGGCAATTGCTGTCGATAAAGGCGGTAAAGCCCTCCTGATGAAAGCAAATATCGGGCAGGACGCAGGCGTTGTCGATGCAAGCGACAGAGACGCCTTTATTGCTGCGGCAAAGACACGCCAATGGGACCGCGAAAAGTCTGTTCGAACATTGGCATAACCGGCTGTTGTAAGCCTGGCACCACTGGTATCGTTGATAGCCGGCATTCTCATCCTGGTTGCCCGCGTCTGTTGCTGCATCGTTGCAGTGTATTTGATTATTGTCAGCATAATCGGCCTGTTCGGCGGGAGTGGTTTCATATCAAGTAATGGAAGGTGCAAATAAGCGGCCGAAAGACCGCCCTTTCCTTCAGAGCCGAGTGGAGTAGTTGTGGGCGGCTGACCGTAATCGGATGGTGACAGCATAGGACCGTTCAATCAGGATGATCGGCAAAGTGATCGTGACCTGGCACATTGATGCATATCAACGAGTGGTGGGGAATGACTCCGCCCTTGCATCTTTTGACTAGCCTATCGTTCTATTCCAATAACAAAGGAGGAAAGCACGATGAAATGGAAAACAAAGGATGATGGATGGAGTCCTTACCTCGCAGGAGCCTTGGTAGGCTT
>MGTI01000012.1 GCA_001799365.1 Desulfobacterales bacterium GWB2_56_26
CCTCTCCTCGATCTGCTTGCGCTCGATGGCGGTTGCCACCTGGACGGCGACGGCGCTCAGGGTTTCCACATCGGTCGCATCGTAGAACGACGGCCCCTCGTAGCTCTGCACTACCATGGCGCCGATGAGGGTATTTCGGGCGATGAGCGGCACACCCAGCCAGCTTTCCGGAATTTCTTCCAGGGCCACGTCCCACCCCGTCTCGGCGCGCTGTTGCTCGATTTCCGTCCTGGTCATCAGCAGCGGCTGCCGCGATTCTAGAACCCTGGCCGTCAGGCAGTCCCTGCCGGTCACGCCGGTCAGATAGGACAACTCGACCTTCTTGAGATGGATTTGATAGGGAAAGGTGATGGTATCCCGTCCGCCATCGTACAGGGCGATGAAAAAATTGGTGGTGTCGATGATCGCCGAGAGCGACCTGTGAATGGCCGGGAAGAGTTCGGAAAGATTTGCCGACGAACCGACCGCAGCGGCGATCTCAAAGAGACTGCGGTTGATTCCGGCATACCTTGCATTGCGGGCGACTTCTGCTTCGAGCTTAATGACTCTTCGTTCCAGTTCGGCATAGGAAGGTTTTGTCGTCATCGGCATTCCCCTGAATGCGCCAAGTTGTCGTCCCGCGGAGGCCCGGGACATGTCTCAACATCGAACCATTCGATCGCAGTTGAGTGTATGCGAAGATGAATTATTAGTCAAATCATAGATGTCAGGAAAAACGGCGGCAGCACTGCGGTGGAAGGCCTACAAAATTATTTGCCGGTCATGAGACTCCGGTGGCGGTTCGGGTACTTCGTTACATAAAAGTGCCTTATTGACGTCTCAACGCATTTGCGTGAATATAAACCACTCGGAGAAAACACCAGTCTCAACACTTCAAAATACCTGAAAACAGGAGGAAAGATCTTGAAAACCGTAGCATTCAACGGCAGTCCGAACAAAAACGGCAACACCTTTCACGCAATCCGGATGGTGGCCGACGAGTTGGCAACTGAAGGTATCGACACGGAAATCGTCCATGTCGGCAACAAGGCCATCCGCGGCTGTATTGCCTGCGGCCAGTGCGCCAAGAAGAGAAACGAGCAATGCGTGCAGGAGGGCGACGAAGTGAACGACTGGATTCAGAAAATGAAGGGGGCCGATGGCCTCATCATCGGTTCCCCAGTCCATTTCTCGGCCATCGGCGGCACCATGAAATCCTTTCTCGACCGGGCCTTTTACGTGACCGGCGTCAACAACCGCATGCTTCGCCACAAGGTCGGCGCGGCGGTGGTGGCGGTGCGGCGGTCGGGCGGGCTGCCGACCTTCAATCAGCTCAACAACTTCCTCTGCTACTCGGAGATGCTGCTGCCGACCGCCAACTACTGGAACGTCATCCACGGCACCCGGCCCGGCGAAGCGGTCCAGGACGAGGAAGGCCGCCAGATCATGCGGACCCTCGGCCGCAACATGGCCTGGCTGATGAAACTGGTGGACCACGGCAGGAAGACCATCGCACCGCCGGAACTCGAGGAAAAAATCTACATGAGCTTCATCCGCTGATTGCAAAACCAAGAAAATCGGGATACCGCCAACTGTCCCGGAACTTCCTGGCCGCGCGGGACCTGGGATGGGGATGCCGACAGCCACCGCAACAGTGGCTGTCGGATCAATGAGAAAAGAACTCCTGCAGCTTATGGCAGTTTTTGCGGCTTGCAGACATTTTCGGCTTTCGCCGCACTCCGGCCGCAACCCTGACAGTAGTGAGTGGCAGGTTGAATAAGCGCAATATAAGCTTGAGGATCCTTTACATGCAGTTCCTCTTCAACGTGTGCGCAGAGCGTCTTTTTTTTCTCTTCACTCATGAAACACCTCCATTTTTCCCTATAAGAAAAAAGAAAACAAGAATCTTCTGTTGCCGTAAATACCGGCGGTTCGTTGTATGGCTACCGCTGCCCTTACAACTTAGGCACCTGCCCACGTATGTCAAGCGGACGAGCCAGACCAGGGGGTCTCTCCCCACCATCAAAAAGCGGTCATCAGCTTCCTGCCGTGCCGGGCGGATGATGAAAAAAAGGAGCAGAGAGGCCTTGAAAAGTGTTACCATGCTACGGACTTGAAACTTCTTGCCGGTGTTTTTTGGGCACCCTCTCACTTACAGGACGTATCTCCTCGCGAAGATGTATCAAAAAATCGTTCAACTGAAACCTGGCTTTTTCCTGGAACGGATGGATGAGGAAATCGTCGTCTACCATCCTACCCTCACCACTTCGCTCTATCTCAATGAGACCGGCGCCCTCGTCTGGCAACTTTGCGACGGTGAGCGAACTCTGGCCGAGATTATCGAACTTCTCTGCCGGATGTATCCCGAGAGCGCTCAGAGAATCGGGCCGGAAGTCATCGCCCTCCTCGGCTCTTTCGTGGCCCGGCAGGTCGCGGAATTACGCTGACGACGCGCCCGTGCAAGACTTCTTCGTAGCCTTCGCCGGACAGACTGTCCAGATTCGCTTCGACAGCCGGAGGGTCGGATCTTTTCTTACGTTGCTGTTCGGGGATATGCAGAGTTTTGACCCGGCGTGTTCTCCGGCGAGCGTTCTCGACGTTACCGTGGGCAAGGACGACATCGGGCGGCTGATGCTGGTCGAAAACGGTGAGTTCTGCGCAGCCGGGGCCTTGGGCGTATCCTTTGCAGCGGTTGTGTTCGATCGGGTCATGTTCCACCTCCTGCGGGACACCGGCGGCGGGGTGGCTCTTCATACCGGCGCCGTAGCCCGCGACCGGCGGGTGCTGCTCATCCCCGGGCAAAGCGGCGCGGGCAAAAGCACCCTGACCGCCTGGCTTTGCTCGCGAGGTTTTACCTACCTTACCGACGAACTCGTTTTCCTGCCCGCAGCCGAGCCTCGCACCCACTCCTTCACCCGTCCGTTGCATATAAAGCCCGGGGCCAGGGAGGCGGTTAAAGCGATGCTCGCCGGCGGAGACGTGTTTGAAGACGACCACGGAATGATCGTTCCCCACCGGGCGATCAATCCTTCCTTCCACCCCGTAGAGTCACCGCCGTCCGTCCTGCTGTTTCCGACCTACCGGATGGGGGCAAGCCTCATGGTGGAAAGACTCTCGCCGGCCCGGGCCGGCGCGCTCCTGATGGCCTGCGACGTCAACGGTCGAAATCTTGCCGACCATGGCTTCGGACAACTCATGGCAGTGGCCAGGTCGGCCCCCGCTTACCGGCTGGTTTACGGCGGTTTCGACGGTCTTGAAGTAACCATCGCCGCACTTCTCCCGGCAAGTCTCGACCGGCCATGACCCTCAAGCTGCTTGCCCTCTGCGCCCGCGATGTCGGCTCCGATCATATGTATCGGCTTCTGCATGTACGATTGCACGATTTCGCAGGCCGAAATTCCTGGGAAATCCTGATCGATCAGGCCGAACATCATGGCCTCGCGCCTTTGCTTTTCAAGCATGCTCAGGCCGCAGGTTTTCCTCTGCCCCAAAAGATCCGGCGCGTACTGCAGAGTCTTGCCCTGCGCCACCGCCAGGCGAGCCGGATCAGAAACGAGGCGGTTGCAGCTCTCCTCCGCCTTTGCCTTGCGGAGGGCATCGAGGTGATTGCCGCAAAAGGGATTGCCCTGGCCAACTCCATCTACAGCGACCCCAGCCTGCGCCCGATGCGGGATGTGGATCTGCTGGCTGGCGAGTCCGATCTGCCGAAGATGACGGCCATCCTGACGGAGCTCGGATATGTTCGCGAGGCACGCGGGGATATCCCGGAGGATTATTACCATCTCGTACCAATGGTCCGGACAATTGAAGGAATGCCGATATCCGTCGAAGTGCATCGCAACCTGTTGCCGTACCACCCCGAGTATCCCCCCTGGCCTTTCGCAAGATCACGGGATGCGAGCCTCCCGGTGACCATCGGTGGTGTCTCTGCCCGGACGCTCTGTCTGGAGGATCTGCTCCTGCACGTGTATCTGCATGGCTTCAGGGCGCCCCTCACCTATGAACCGTACCGGCTTATCCACCTGGCTGATATCGTGACGCTGGTCGAACAACACCTCATCCAGATCGACTGGAACAGGGTTAGAGATGATTTTCCCACGGTGCGGCAGGTTCTCTCTTCCTTTCATTGCCTGACTCCCTGGTCGGACGATGTCGTGCAACGCCTGGGAATTGACATCACACTCATGCCCCACCAGCCGGGAGAGCAGTATCGTGGCTGGCCGCGGCGGCGCCTGCACGCTACGAAATTGCACGAATTGCCGGGATTGCTCAGGGACACCCTCATGCCTTCCCCATGGTGGATGCAGGTCTATTACGGCTGCCTGCCTGACCAGGGTTTGCTGAGAGCCAGATGGCTCGATCACCCTCTCATGCTGTATCGATGGTTCAAGGCATACGCGCTGCAATCTTTGAGAGAAGGCAGTAAATCGGTTGAATGATCATTATCGGTCGGATCTTTCCGCCAGGACGAATTATTTATGGGCGAGCCTCATTTCCAAGTATCTTGCCAACAAATTCATGAATCAACACGACGTTTTCGGAATTATCTTGCAATATCGACTTAAATTTGCCAAACAGTCGCAAATAAGAGTTTTTCCTTACAAACACGAGGACGCGAATGGCCATTTGCCCAGACAATCAAGATTATGAAACCCAGAACGGAGCGGACCCGATCGATCGGGACAGAAGATCGGTCCTGCGAAAAATGGCGGTGGGAGCCGTCGCGGTAGCCGGCTGCAGCATGGTGCCCGCAAAGTGGACCACCCCGCTGGCGGAATTTGCCGTGCTTCCGGCCCATGCGGCAACCAGCGGGTATGCCGCCGATCCGCCCTTCACCAAAACAGAGGTGATCGAGAAAAGCGGGGTCATCTCGATCGACAAGGTTCTCCGCCCCAAATTTGTGTCGCCAAAACTCGGCAGGGATTACGGCTCTTCGATGAAGATCGTCTTCGACACCGGCGGAGAAATCCATGTGCCCGACACTTCCAACGATGTAATCACCAAGGAAAAACGCATCTACCGGACCGGCGGCCGCCGTCCCGACATCCCGACCATGGAGGTCTATGCCGAGCCAAAGAGCCAGGCAACTAAGATCGTTATCCACTTCATGGGCTGATCCAGGAGGGTTTTCACATTTGGATTTAGGCAGCCAGTATTGAGGATCTTCCAGATCGAAGGTTAAAAACTCGCTTGATTTTCGGAGACATTCGATGAGACCATTTCTGCTTGTGATGCTCTGCTCAGCGTTAGCATCGAGCAATTGCATTGCCGCCGAATCGCTGAAAGTTGTATCGGTGTCCAGTGGCAATCTGCTCTCCGTCCAGGACCGGACAGGCGAGATACGACAAGTGAGTCTGTATGGTATTGATGCGCCCGACAATGAACAGAAAATGGGACAGCAAGCCCATAAAATGTTGTCTGCCATGGTCGGTGATAAGGACGTTGAAGTCAAGGTCGATGGGACCGACCCAAAAGGAGTGCCTTCAGTTCATCTTGTTCTCAACGGTCTGAGCATCAATGCTGCCATGGTGAAGTCCGGTTATGCATGGGTCAACCCTGCGAGCTGCAAATCCTCCAACTGCTCCACCTGGACTGACTATCAGCAGTACGCGAGCAAAAACAAAAAGGGATTATGGGTAGACTCCGAGGCCGAACCTCCGTGGATGTGGCGAGAGAGAAGGAAAAAGGCTGAAGCACTCGTCAAAAAAGTGAACGAAGACAGTGAATACGTTTCCTATTATGGGTCGTTGGCAAATTCC
>MGTI01000013.1:0-12044 GCA_001799365.1 Desulfobacterales bacterium GWB2_56_26
AAGTCGCCCTTGTCATAGTAGCGGGAGAAGAAGGTGAGCAGATGAGTGAAGACAGCGTTTTCGTGCTCGGCCGTACCCGTGCCATAGGCAGCAACTTTTTGGCGCAGTTCCAATACCTTTGGCACGTTGTCCGGGCTTATGCCTAAACTACCGGCATTTTGCTCGGCCTCGGCCAGTTCAAACTTCATATGCTCGACATTGGCTTGGCTGGCATTGGCAAGTGATTGCGCCACCTTGGCTTTTAGTCGTTTTTCCAGATATTCGTTGACCTCTCCCGCGCGGGCGTTGAGGATGCGGTAGACACCGAAATCCAGTTCAGGCCGGTCGATCTGAAAAATTTCTTTCAGCTTCTTTACAAGGTCATCATATTTGCTCATGAGATATCTCGGATACGTGTTTTAAACTACTGACCACGCGATGGTGAACAGCCTGGAGCTTTCGGTTTTTTGACTGAGACGGCGTTCCAGCGAGGCAATAAGGGCGTCACGTTTGTCGATGATGCTGTCTTCAACCTGAAAAATTTCTTGCCGCTGGCGGCGTTGTTGCTTTTCGAGTTTCTGAATTTTTAGCTGTATCTCATGTTGCTCGTCCAGATTGGTGGCAAGGCGGGCTTGACGCTGGCAGAATTTAATCTGCTCCTTGGTGTCTTTCAGAGCTTTCTCCGCAGCCAAAACGAGGTCATCCGCCCACTTTTCCAACTTCTCTCGCGCCTCGTGGAAGTACTTGTTGTTCCCCTCCAGTGACCTGCTGATGGCAGCCTTGATATGGCGCTGCGATTCCGCCGTGAGCCTCTCGGCGATCATATCTGGAATGTCGGTTTGTCCAGAAATTTCGCCATCACAGTGAAACAACTTCTCACAGGTTTCCTGATCAAGCGGTTGCCCCTGATCGTCAAGGGCGGAAAAGAGCAGATACTCCTCGCGCTCATAACTTTCAATAGCTAAGGTGTTCAAGGCCAGATAACCCTGCCTGCCGCGTAGCTTTTCAACCGTATGCAAGCGGGCTGGGTGCTGACTGACATTGAACAGGATGTGCGCCGCCGGTGTTTCCAGGTGCTTGGCATGATCAATAACAAATTCTCCCAGGGGATGCGAGAGACGATAGAGAAATGTGCCGTACTCCGCCTGTAATCCTTCCGCCGTTTCGGAAATCTGTGGATTGTCGGCACCAGGCGTGGCCTTTGAAATAAGGTGGTAGCATCCTGCCGCGATATCTTTTACGGGGGGCTTGCTCAGATAAAAAACCAGAGCCGCATCATCGAGTTGCGCCCGGTCCTTCAGGATAAAACGGGTCAGCGACCAGAACCGTTTGCTGAAGCGGTCAAGCTGGGCTTTTACTGCCGTCAACCGGACGCGCAGCCGCTCATGAACCTCTTCGTCGAAATTTTCGAGCAAAAGTTTGCGGGTGTCATTCATCCGCGCCTGAATGCGTTCGTCCAGTTCCGCCTGCAGAAGTTTAAAAGCGGCTTCAATTTCAGCCGGAGTCCGACACTGCTGGTAAATGGCGAGGATGCGTTTTTCAAAGTCCACGCCGGACTCTATGCTGCCGAGGACATCATCGGAGGCACCGAAAACACCGCTGAACAGATTGAATTTTTCGGTGAGCAATTCCAGAACGCGGCGGTCCGCCTCGTTACGCTCGTTGAGGAAGTTGATGACCACCACGTCATGCCGCTGGCCATACCTGTGGCAGCGGCCGATGCGCTGTTCAACCCGTTGCGGATTCCAGGGCAGATCGTAGTTTATTACCAAAGAGCAGAACTGGATATTGACCCCTTCGGCAGCAGCTTCAGTGGCGATCATAATGTTGGCATGGTCGCGAAAATGCTCGAGCAGCGCGGTGCGGATATCAATATCCCTGGAACCGGTAATACGCCCCGTACCCTGGTTGGCCGTGAGCCAATCGCGATAAATGGCGGTGGTCTCCGGGCTGGAGTTGGCCCCGCTGAACTGAACCGTATGCCCGGCATAGCCATTTTCTTCCAGGAAATCGTGCAAATACGCCTGGGTGCGGCGTGATTCGGTGAAGATCAGTGCCTTGCGTTGAGCGCCGGTGGCGGACATTTGCTGGAAACCGATCTCCAGGGCACTGAGCAGACTGCGTGTTTTAGTGTCGGTGCCGATACGGTGTGCCAAAGTAATCAATTGCGCCAGCAGATCGATTTCTTCCTTGAGCAGTTTTTTATCGATTGCCGTCTGGGGTTGGTTGTCTTCTTCCTCCGGAGAGTCAAACCCCAGTATTTCATCGAGCAGATCCTCTTCGATATCCTCCTCGGCAATCAATTGTTCGGCAAGGTCGCGGGCGTCCGGTGCATTTTCGTCGCGCAATGCCTCCAGGCGGACCTTCATGGTTTCAAGTGTGCCGGCAATTGCCGGTGAGGAAGAGGCCAGCAGCTTGCGCAGGATCAATTCGGTAAGATGCCGCTGGCGATGCGGAATGGCATAGCTATTCGGGCGTGACAGGAATGTGGTAACGGCCTCATAGAGTTGGTGTTCGTCATCGGTGGGGCGAAACGGCCGGGTAATGGCGCGCCGTTCCGTGTACCGGATATACTCCGTGACCTGCTTGCGCAGCGTCCGGCGGCAAAATCCCGCAAGCCTTTGCCGCAGGCCTTCCAGGTTGCCTCCTGCCGAAATATACTGACTCCGGAAGGCATTGATGTCGCCGAAGAGCTGCCCGTCGATCAAAGTGGAAAGTCCATACAGTTCTAAAAGCGAATTCTGCAGCGGGGTAGCGGTCAACAGCAGCTTGCGGCAATCCTCGGTTGCCAAACGCAAACCCTGGCCGATTTTGTTGCTTTCCCGGTAAGCATTGCGGAGCTTGTGCGCTTCGTCGATGACCACCAGATCCCAGGCAACGGCCTTCAGCTCTTCACGAATCCGGTTGGCGTAATGGTAGGAGATTATAACAATGGATTTCCGGTTGAGAGGGGAGAAGTCGTTCTTCCTGATTTCACTAGAAATTTTGGCATCGAGCACGAGCACGGGCAAGTTGAATTTTTCTTCCAGCTCCAGAGCCCATTGTTTGCGCAAAGAGGCCGGGCAGATAACCAGCAGACGCCGCCTCCGTTCAGCCCAGTATTGACAGAGTACAATGCCGGCCTCAATCGTTTTTCCTAAGCCAACTTCATCGGCAAGCAGGACACCTTTGGATAAAGGAGATCTCAGAGCGAATAAGGCGGCTTCAATCTGGTGTGGGTTCAGATCGACACTGGCATCGAAGAGTGATTGGGATAAGCGCCCTATGCCGTCAGGTCCATGCCGTCGGGTAAGTTCATGTGCGAAATATTTGGCGTGAAATTCGGTGATCATTACCAGGAATAATCCATAGTTTTGGTAAACAAGACAGCCGAATCAATACCTTGTTTTTTCACAAAATCAAAGACTGTAAACTGATCTTCGAGGAGTAAACAGGAATTCCAGCTTTTATCTGCATCAATCAAAAGTGTCAGGGGATCTTATTTTGTTTTTGAATAGGCTTGAGATGAGGGGTGCAAGACTGAGTGCGGGAAATAAATCCAATAAAAAAGGGGTTTCAGAAACTATCTGAACCCCTTGAGTCACCGGCAGCACCAGGCTGATTCTATATAGCGGTAGGAAACGAGATGCCGTCTAAGGCGCCATTGAACGGCTACCAGCATATTGTCTTTTGCAGTAGGTAATCAGGATCTCTCAGCGGTCGATCAGTTGCATATGCTCTTCGGGAAAGTCATCTTCGTGATTTACGTTCAGCGACCACTCAGTTTCAGCAACTGCTCGTTATACCGAGCCCCTTGCACCGTGATCTTTGCGGCGTCGCTATCGATCTCACGGAGATCGTCGGAGGTAAGTTTGAGTTCAACTGCGCCGAGGTTTTCATCCAGGCGCGTAAGCTTTCTGGTGCCCGGGATGGGCACGATCCACGGCTTCTGGGCAAGCAGCCAGGCAAGTGCTATCTGGGCTGGCGTCGCCTGCTTGCGTTCTGCGATGGTGCCAAGCAGATCGACCAGGGCCAGATTCGCTTGCCGCGCCTCCCGGGTAAAACGGGGGAGGATGTTGCGGAAATCGGAACTGTCGAATGTTGTGTTTTCGTTGATTTTTCCTGTAAGAAAGCCGCGGCCCAAGGGGCTGAAGGGGACGAGACCGATGCCGAGTTCCTCAAGCGTTGCCAGCAGTTCCGCTTCAGGGTCTCTGGTCCACAGCGAGTATTCGCTCTGGACGGCAGTCACCGGCTGGACGGCGTGCGCCCGGCGGATTGTCTGGATACCTGCTTCGGAAAGGCCGAAATGTTTCACCTTGCCTTCCTGGATCAGATCCTTCACTGCGCCTGCCACGTCTTCGATCGGCACGTCCGGGTCGACACGGTGCTGATAGAAGAGATCGATGACATCGGTCCTGAGGCGTTTGAGCGAGGCCTCGGCGACCTGCTTGATATGCTCCGGCCGGCTGTCCAGGCCGACTGATCCTCGCTCCGCCTTGAGGTCGAACTGGGGATCGAGGTTGAACCCGAACTTGGTGGCGATCACCACCCGGTCTCGGAGCGGTGCGAGCGCCTCCCCGAGAAGCTCTTCGTTGGTGTAAGGGCCATAGGCCTCCGCCGTGTCGAAGAAGGTAACGCCGCGTTCCACGGCTGCCCGAAGAAGAGCAATCATCTCCTCTTTATCTCCAGCCGGACCGTAGGACATGCTCATTCCCATACAACCGAGCCCGAGAGCCGATACTTCCAGATTGCTGTTGCCTAATTTGCGTTTTTGCATGGTGATTCTCCTTCCAAAGGCCGTGGGTTGTTCTGATTCGTATCCGGTTGCCATCCTGTTGTTGCCAAGACAGTAATTCAGGACGAACAAATACCGGTAGACTAATCCTGCTCATTTTTTGCCTGATCGTCCGGAAGCGTCTATATTTGTTGTAATGCGCAATCGGGCTTGGCAATATACAAGTCGAGAAATCGATGCATAATCAAGCAGCAAAGAACGGAGTTGAGGGTAACAGTATGGAAGCTGCACGCGAAGCTTTAGGGAAGAGCATTGCCCGATGGACCGACAACGGCGAGCTCTTCACAACCGCAGTCCCGGGCTTGGCGCTGTTCCGCCGGGAGGAGCCGACCGAGCCGACAGGCGGCATGTACGAACCGAGCATCTGTCTGGTCGCCCAGGGGGCGAAGCGCGTATTGCTCGGAGATGACACCTATGTGTATGACGCGCACCATTATTTGATCACCTCGGTGCATCTCCCCACGGTTGTGCAAATTATCGAGGCGAGCCGGCAAAAGCCGTATCTGGGGCTCAGGTTGACCCTCGATTTGCGGGAGGTTTCACAACTGATGGCGGACAGCAATCTCCCCCCGCCGCGGACACAGCAGTCAAGTCGCGGCATGGCGACCGGCGAGGTCACCCTGCCGCTGCTCACGGTCTTTCAACGGCTGATCGACTTGCTTGCCGAACAGCAGGACATTCCCATCCTGGCACCGATCATCGAGCGGGAAATCATCTACCGTTTACTTGTCGGCGATCAAGGTACTCGCCTGCGCCAGATTGCCTCGGCAGGAAGCCAGAGTAATCAGATAACGCGGGCGATCGATTGGTTAAAGAGTAATTACACGAGTCCATTGCGGATCGACGATCTCGCCAAACAAGTGAATATGAGCACCTCGACCTTTCATCATCATTTCCGCGCCGTTACGGCCATGAGCCCGCTGCAGTTCCAAAAACGGTTACGGTTGAACGAAGCACGGCGGCTGATGCTTGTCGAACCGGTAGATGCAACAACCGCGGCCTTTCAGGTCGGTTATGAGAGTACCTCTCAATTCAGTCGCGAGTACAGTCGTTTATTCGGTGCCCCGCCGTTACGGGATATTGCCAATTTGCGACAAGTGGCTAACGGAGGAAGAGCATGAAAAGTTATCGCAAAGAATTGTGGTTTGAGGTGCCTGCTCGGAGAGCGTTTATCAATATCACACCTCAAATCGAAGAATGTCTGAAAGAAAGCCGGGTGAGAGAAGGTTTACTGCTGTGCAACGCCATGCACATCACTGCCTCCGTCTTTATCAACGACGACGAGTCGGGGTTGCACCACGACTATGACGTCTGGCTGGAAAAGCTTGCGCCCCATGCGCCGGTGAAGCAGTACCGGCACAACACCTATGAAGACAATGCCGACGCCCATATGAAGCGGCAGATCATGGGCCGGGAGGTAGTCGTGGCCGTCACCGAAGGCAAGCTCGACTTCGGCACCTGGGAACAGATTTTTTATGGCGAATTCGACGGTTGCCGGAAGAAAAGGGTGCTGGTAAAAATCATCGGCGAATAACCACGATACCGGTTGCCCAAGCGGAAAATACCTTGTTCGCCCGATGCCGGAAGCCGGCGGTCCTCCTTAAGGTAAAAGGAAAAAAGAGGGCGAAATGGATCGATTCAACGCATCGGAAAAGCGGCAGCCGGCGGTCTACCTGGCCTGGTTCCAGGGAGTATATTACGCTGTTGCCGGGATATGGCCGATTCTCCACATCGACAGCTTCATGATGGTCACCGGTCCCAAGACTGATATCTGGCTGGTGCACACGGTGGGGCTTCTGCTGGTGGCCGTGGGAGTCGTCCTGTGCCTTGCGGCCTATCGACAGAGGCTCACCCTCGAACTGATCGTCCTCGCCGTCGGCGCCGCCCTCGCCCTGACCGGCATTGAGTTGTTCTACACCTGGAAAAAAACGATTTCAATGGTGTATCTTCTCGATGCGGCCGTTGAAACCCTGTTGATCGCCGGCTGGCAGTGGCTGGGATTTCCTTCCGTCAAGGCAACAAAATAGGGGGACTTCCCGGCTTGATCCCGGGACGCGGGAAAATGGGAAAATACATAATTCCCCGACTTTCATTTCCTCATTCTTCTCTTACTGTCTTTACCATGCGGAGGTTGAGGCGGCCGCCTCGAAGAATTTTACCAACAGGGGGGAAAATGGATCTTCTGAGAATCATCCTCGCTATTTTGCTGCCGCCCCTCGGGGTTTTCCTGCAGGTGGGATTCGGTAAGCATTTCTGGATCAATATTCTGTTGACCTTGCTCGGCTATATTCCCGGAATCGTGCACGCGATATGGGTGATTGCCAAGTATTGACGGCGGCACCCGGATACCGGCGCAACCGGTTGTATCGCCGGGCACCGGTCGCGGATCGCCGTCATGAGGGCGAAATACGGCAATGAAGTTGAAACGTCTTCCGGTATCGATGGGCAAGATTCTGGGCGGCATCGTGCTGGTCGCGGCGCTGCTGGTCTGGCTCATCTCCTATCTCATTGAAGGACCCCTCCGGCGGCAGATGGAAAGCGGGATGAATGCCTCCTTGAAGGGTTACGCTGTCAGTCTGCGGGAGGTTGATTTCCATCCTGTCGGTTTTTCGGTAACGCTGAGAGACCTGGTGGTCCGGCAGAATGCCCACCCTGAACCTCCCGTCGCGCACTTCCCCTACCTCCATGCCCACGTGCACTGGCGGGCCGTGCTGAACGGTCGGCTGGTGGCCGAGTTCGACCTGAAAGAGCCGCGGATTCATGTCAATCTCAAACAGCTCCGCGCCGAGGCCAAAAGCAAGGTGCCGGTTGAGGAGCGGGGCTGGCAGTCGGCGGCGCTCGCCATCTATCCGCTCAAGGTCAACCTGCTGACGATCGAAGGCGGAGATCTGGTCTATATCGACGAGGATCCCAAGCGGCCGCTGTATCTCAGCGAGATTGCGCTACAGGCCGAAAACATCCGCAATGTGTATTCCCCGGAGGGGACCTATCCCTCGCCTTTCTCTCTGGAGGCCAAGATCTTTGAAACCGGCCAGGCGAGGATCAGGGGCAGTGCCAATTTTCTTGCCGAGCCGCATCCCGGCATCGAAGCCGAGCTTTCGGTCGCCAAGGTGGCGCTCGACTATTTTCGGCCGGTGTTGTCCCGTTACAATATCAAAATGAGCAAAGGCGTTTTTGCCGCCGCCGGCAAAGTCGAGTACGCCCCCGACGTGAAGATCGCCCATATAAAGAGTCTGACGGCCTACAATCTGCAGTTGGATTACATCCATGCCGCCGAAACCGCTGTGAAAGAAGAGGAACGGGTGGAGAAGACCAAGGAGGTCGCGAAAGAAGTCAGCAACGAGCCGGACATCCTGCTGCGGGTTGACGACCTGCACCTGACCGGCCAACTCGGCATGGTCAACAAGGCCACCGACCCGTCTTACCGGGTCTTTCTGGACAATCTTGATTTTCGGCTCACCAACTTGTCCAACCAGTTCAGTCACGGTGAGGCGAAAGCCCGCTTGCAGGCCTCCTTCATGGGCAGCGGACAGGCTCAGGCCACGGCTACCTTCCGGCCGGAGACCAAAGGGCCGGATTTCGACCTGAACGTCAAGATCGAGGGCACGGAGGTGAAGACCATGAACGACCTGCTGCGGGCCTACGGCAATTTTGACGTGGTCGGCGGAGTTTTCTCGCTCTATTCGGAAATCCGCATAAAAAACGACGAGATCGATGGCTATCTCAAGCCGATCTTCAAGGATCTGAATGTCTACGACCGGCGGCAGGACAAGGAAAAGAGTGCTTTTCGGAAGATGTACGAGGGATTGGTCGGCGGCGTCCTGAATCTTTTGAAAAACCAGCCGCGGGACCAGGTCGCAACGAGGGCTGATATTTCCGGCGAAGTGGAAAATCCCGAAGCCAGTACTTGGCAGATCATCGTCCGGCTGGTCCAGAACGCCTTTCTCAAGGCCATTCTCCCCGGCTTCGAACGGGAAGCCTCCCCCGACACCAAGGAATTGCCGGAAAAGTGACGCGGGAACGGTTATTTTACTCCCCTGTAATCGGTGCCATCAATCGATCAGATAGCAGATGGTGAGCACCCCAACCATTGAAGAGATGACTGCCTCCACCGGCCGGAAGCGAATCGCGCCTTCCCGTCCGAAGGCGGAAGAGTTATTCCTCGGCGGCAAAAATGTGGCCGAACAAAATGGGCTCATTCCAAATCCGCGCAACGGAGCCGGGCTCAATCCCAATGATCTGGGGACTCGACGAGAGCTTTGCCGATACACCGTTGGTCGATCCCGTGGAAGGGATTCCCGACTTCAGCAGCACACGGGTGCGTGTCGAAAAAGTGTAGCAGCAAGCGGAAAGGACTACACGGCAAAACCCAAGGGGCTGTTCGCCTGCCCCTTGGGCTCCCCCCTGGAATTCATCCTTCGTAACAGTTCACCAAGTTCTTCCTTGTGATTGGGCACAACAAAGCTGTAAGCTTAAATGTGGGGGTTCACGCTAAATCGGGGTTGACTAATTTATTAATTAATCAGGTAGCTTATGCAAGGCAGTGCAAAAAGAAATATTGTGCCGACAGAAACGACACGACATCCTGTAAATTATTCCTTAAAAATTGGCGGTGCATGCCCTCTCTCACTTCATTGTCGAGTAATAGGCCGTGGTATGAAAAAGGGCCTACGGCATTATGCCGGATTCCTGCTTTTTATCTCACTTTTAGTCGTTCCTTTCGTGCAAGATGCGATCGCGGCATCACCGGGACCAAAAAAGCCGGATAAGCAGATTGTCCGTTTCAGTGCTATTACCTTGTACCATCCCATCGTGATGTACCAGAAATACCAGCCGCTCATGGCATTTCTCTCTGAAAACACTTCCTATCGCTTCGAACTGAAGCTTAGTCAGAATTATCATGATATCATTCAGTTTCTCAAAGAAGATCAGGTCCAAGTCGCGTTGCTCGGCGGAGTTACCTACCTTGCGGCCCAGGAGCAGTTCAATGTCGTGCCCGTGCTAAAACCTCTTGGCGAGGACGGCACCCCCTACTACCGCAGCGTGTTCATCACCAGGGCCGGCAATGATCAGATCAACACCATTACTGACCTTGCGGGTAAATCGGTCGCATTTGCATCGCGGATGTCTACTTCAGGTTATATAGCGCCACTTTACGAGCTTCATACCAAAGGCGGCCTGAGCCTTAACGATCTTTCCAAACATATCAACCTGAAATATCATGACGCTGTAGCCAGAGAGGTATTGCGGGGCAACGTCGAGGCAGGTGTGGTGATCAATGCAGTGGCGAGCAGATTTTCCGACAAGGGACTCAAGGTCATCCATACCTCCGATCCCATCCCAGGTTTGCCGATTGTCGCCCGTGCCGATGCTCCATTGGAAATGATACAGGAGATGAAAAAAGTTCTTCTCGGTCTTGATTATAAAAACCCCTCTCATCGCATGATCTTGGATCAGTTTGATGAGGAGTTCAAATACGGATTTGCCGAAGCATCAGTCTCCGATTACGAAATTATCGGTAAAATGATCCGTTACTTGGCGGAGCAGGGGGTAAGAACTCCGTGAGACTCCTTTTTCGCAGGGCTGTTGCGTGGCTTTTCACTCTGCAGGGCAAATTCATCATCGCCGCTTCCGTTTGTTCCATTCTTTTCACCACCGCCGGTGGTCTGATCATCATTTCCCGGGACGTCGCCCAGTATCGACAGAATAGTATCAGCCAAGGGAGAGCTATCGCGGAAATCAGCCGACTCACGCTGACCAACGTCATGGTGTACAACGAACTGGGGATGATGGATGATAGGGACCTCAAGGACTTTCTCGACTATTTCATTATACAGTTCATGCAACGAGACCCGCGCGTCGTGCATATGGCGGTAATAGACACAGCCGGCAAGATCGTGGCCTCCAGCGATATTAAACGATATGGGGAATTGTACGACGACCGGAAGTCTCTTGCGGAACTGAAGATGCTGGAGGTCACCTCATCGACAGGACATTTTAACGGCAAGTCGGTGCTCAATATCTCGGTCCCCCTGAATATCAGCAGTAAGTCCTGGGGAGGACTATGTATTTGTATTTCGACCGCGGATGTCGACGAAGCCATTTCCAAACGACGGAAAGAGATCACCTTAATCGCTGCTCTTTTTTTCGTTCTTTCCCTGCTCATTGTGAGAGTCGGAGCCAAGATCCTGGCCAAACCGGTAATTCAGCTTGCCGGTATCATGGACGGCATTAAAAACAACGTCGACCTTGAGCAGGTCGAAGTGCTCCATGATATTTCCCGCCTGCAGGCCAGACGCGATGAACTTGGAAGACTCCAGAACAGTTTCTTATGGATGGTCCAGCGTCTGCGGCAAGCAGACCTGGAAAACAAAAAGGCCATGGAAACCCTTATTCAGACCGAAAAAATGGTATCCATCGGTCAATTGGCTTCGGGAGTGGCGCATGAGATCAATAATCCTCTCGGCGGCATTGCCCTGTGCTTCGACAATCTTGTCAATGGCAAGCTGGATGAAGATGTGAGAAACGAACATGTCGAGGTTATCAATGAAAGTCTGCAAAAAATCAGGAAGATCGTAGCTCAGCTTCTTCATTTCTCCCGTATGACCGTCAAAGATCCGCGGCCCGGAAACATCAACAGCCTCATACGACGCATTCTGCTGCTCTTGAATTATCGTCCGTCTGAAAGAAGGATGACAATACATACTGAACTTGCCGACTTGCCCCCGGTGATGATGGATGAAAATCTCATGGGTCAGGTTCTCATGAACATTCTGACAAACGCCCTTCAGGCCATGGATGGCGAGGGTCTTCTGACCATCAGAACGGAACTACGGGACAGCTTTGCTTACATATCCATCGAAGACACGGGGCCGGGAATTGCACCCGATATACTTCCCAGTATCTTCGAACCGTTTTTTACCACTAAACCAGTGGGAGACGGCACCGGACTTGGCCTCTCCATCAGCAAAAGTATCGTCGAGCAGCATGGCGGCGCCATAACCGCAGAAAATCTGCCCAACGGACGAGGTGCCAGATTTATAATCATAATCCCTGTCACCGAAGTATGAGCTTACCTTCCCTTTCTCCGCTTTTTTCGTAATCCTTCGCAAGGACAGTTTTATCGCTATCGGTATCGGTATCGCTATCGGTATCGCTATCGGTATCGAAATAGAACTTCAGGGCCTTGTATCCAGCAGGGATTTTCCTTGATGCACTGGCTCGGGGGGCTCCCAATCGGTAAGCCTTTGCAGTGCGATTTTTGTTCGATCCCGATAGCGATACCGATTCC
>MGTI01000013.1:12149-13394 GCA_001799365.1 Desulfobacterales bacterium GWB2_56_26
ATACATGTACCTGTATTAGCAAGAAATTCTTATTTGGCACGTATCTTGTAGTAGCTTCTGCCAATTACTTCATGAGAGGAGAGAACTATGAAACATCTCGTTTTTTGCATCTGTCTTATGACTGTTTGGCTCTGTGGCGAATCAGCCATTTCCACCACGCCCGGAGCTGCGTCGAACGTCCCGATCCAGGGGGGGCAAGGAACTGACGACTCCCCCGGAAACATTCTTCCCAGTGGCACGAGTCCCAGAAATCTGCCCTGCGCCAAATGTCATGATTACACGCAAGAAGACCGCAGCAAAAGGGAACTTGTCAAATACCACACCGATATTCAATTGCAGCACGGAGATAAACAGAGATGGTGCTTTGACTGCCATGATGGCGAGAAGTTACGCCTCCAGAACAGACAGGTGATCGATTTCAGCCAGTCGTATCTGCTCTGCGGCCAATGCCACGGCACCATCCTGCGCGACTGGAAAGCAGGGATCCACGGAAAGAGAAGCGGTTCCTGGGCGGGGGACAAACTCTACCGGGTCTGCGCCAGCTGCCATGATCCTCATCAGCCGAAATTCAAGGCCATCGAACCGAAGCAGCCTCCCGTCAAACCGTCAGACCTTTAACAATGGCTCATATCATGGAAAACAACGATAGCAGCGGAAGAAGGAATCCATTGGGGTTACAGATCCCGAGAAGATCATTTCTGAAGGGAGCATTGCTTGGCCTGGGTGGAGTCGCGCTTCTTCCGCCCACCGCGAATGCCTCGATCTTGGATAGCTTTTTTCAGAAGCATTTCAACGAAATGAATGAATCTGAAATCAAGGCGATGATTGCTCGACTGGAAGAGGAGGCAACCGACAAGTGGGGCAGGAAGATCACGATAGATACGACTAAAGCTCAGGCCGGTGTCCGGTTTGCTTACGGACTCGATTTGTCGCGCTGCATCGGTTGCCGGAAATGCGTTCATGCCTGTGTGGCGGAAAATAATCAGTCAAGAGATCCGCAGGTCCAATGGATCTCCGTCCTTCGATTTGCCAAGGGAGAAAAGTGGCTGGACCTGGAAAACTCGGAAAAATACTATGACCCGGAAAAAGTCCCGGAAGAGGGGTACTTCTACCTGCCTGTCCAGTGCCAGCAGTGTGACAATCCTCCGTGCGTCAAAGTCTGTCCATCGAAGGCTACCTGGCAGGAACCGGACGGTATCGTGGCCATCGACTACAACTGGTGTATCGGCTGCCGCTACTGCATGG
>MGTI01000013.1:13478-48995 GCA_001799365.1 Desulfobacterales bacterium GWB2_56_26
TCGGCAACCGCCCGCGCTATAAGGGAACGGTCGAGAAATGCACTTTCTGCGTGCAACGGACGAGAGCCGGCAAGTATCCGGCCTGTGTGGAGGCATGCCCGGTCGGGGCGAGAAAGTTCGGCAACATTCTCGACCCGGACAGCGAGATCCGCTACCTCATCGACAACAAACGGGTTTTCCGGCTCAAGGAAGATTTGAATACTGAGCCGAAATTCTTCTATTTCTACGCCACCTAACACAGAAAGAGGAAAGCAGCCATGAGTTCGGTTTTATACAGGGCGTTTCAAGGAATCATGCAAGGTGATCGCAAGTACTGGACGTGGGTCGGTTTTCTGCTGGTCATCATCCTGGTCGGTTTCGGCGCATATATCAATCAGGCGAGCCGGGGCCTGATAGTCACCTCCATGCGGGACCAGGTCTCCTGGGGGTTCTATATCGCCAACTTTACCTATCTGGTGGGGGTGGCGGCCGCGGCCGTGCTGCTGGTTATTCCTGCCTATCTCTACAACTTCAAGCCGATCAAGGAAATAGTCTTATTTGGCGAACTTCTGGCCATCACCGCCGTGGCCATGTGCATCTTCTTCGTGGTCATCGACATGGGGCAGCCGCTTCGGGTCTGGCACATGCTTCCGTTGCTGGGAACCATGAATTTTCCGGATTCGCTGCTGGTGTGGGATGTATTTGTGCTCAACTCCTACCTGGTGGTGAACCTGCTGCTGGTGATATACGCCCTCTCACGCCTTGCTGCCGGCAAGGAATACAAGCTGGGTCGGATCATGCCGCTCATCCTGCTCTCGATTCCCATGGCCGTCAGCATTCATACAGTCACTGCCTTTCTCTACAACGGCCTTTCGGCCAGACCCTTCTGGAATGCCTCGATACTGGCGCCTCGTTTTCTCGCCTCGGCGTTTTGCTCAGGTCCGGCCATCATGCTGCTTCTGCTCCAACTCATTCGCAGGTTTACCAAAGTGGAGATAGATAACCGGGCACTGTTCAAGATCGCGGAACTTATTGCCTATGCGATGGCAATCAATCTCTTCCTGTTGGGAGCCGAAGTCTTCAAGGAATTTTACTCGGGCAGTGTCCATGTGGCCCCCCTCGAATATCTCTATCTCGGGCTCCACGGCAAGAGCATGCTCACTCCCTGGATGTGGCTTGCCCTGGGTTTCAATGTCAGCGCCTTCTGCATCTTTCTGATTCCACGCTGGCGCCAGAACATTGTCCTGCTCAATTGCGGGGCGGTCCTGATCGTTATCGGCGTCTATATCGAAAAAGGGTTGGGCTTGGTCGTCCCTGGATTTGTCCCGGATGTTCTCGGAGAAATCTATGAGTATTGGCCTTCTGCAACCGAAATTATGATCACTGCGGGGATCTGGGCTATGGGGGCACTGCTCTACACCGTAGCGATCAAGTTCGCAGTGCCTATTTACACAGGGGAGTTTTTAAACAAGCTCCCGGGGCAACGGCCCGCACAGGTAACAACCACCAAGGAGGAAGCTTAATGAACACGTTAATGAAGAGGCGAACATTTCTCAAAATGTCCGCCGCTGCGCTTGCAGCCACGGCTGTTGCCGGCAGTTTCAAAAATGCCGATGCCGAGGAATGGAAGGACCAGATCGGCAAATCCGGTTCTCAGCCCAACCCGGGCGATGAAGAGGCAAAAATTGTCCGCAGCGTGTGCCTGATGTGCCACGGTGGCTGCGGTATCCAGGCCAAGGTGGTTAATGGCGAACTTGTACGGCTCACCGGCAACCCATATCACCCGAATACCTACGACTACATCGCCAAAAACGAGATAGCGGAGGAATCCGATCTCGATGCCGGTCCCAACGGCAAGGACGTAGGGTCTCTCTGTCCTAAAGGACAATCGGGCATTTTCGCCCTGTACAGCCCCTTCAGACTGCAACATCCCATGAAACGGGTGGGACCGCGGGGCTCCGGGAAATGGAAGGTCATATCCTGGGAACAGGCGATCAAGGAAATCAGCCAGGGCGGCAAGCTCTTTCAGGATGTTCCGGGAGAGGAAAGTCGAGAGGTGGAAGGGTTGAGTCAGATTCTCAACAACGATCAGCCCATCGGAGCGGAAGATTCCGCTTTCATGGACGAAGCCCCTATGGAAGGTTGGGGGCCGAAACGAAACCAGTTCGTCTGGGCCCATGGCCGTAATGAACAGACGCCCCTGACCCCGCGGTTTGTGCTGAATGCGGCCGGGGTGCCGCATATGCTCAACCACTGAAGCCGCTGCGCCGGCACCTTCTACAGTGTTGTAGAGGCAACTTTGAATTTACCGCCCTATGAAATAGGGAATTACTGCGATTACGAACATTGCGATTACCTCATCAGCGTGGGTTCCAATATTACCCAGGCGGATTACCCCATGCAGACCAGGACCCGTTACCTGCAGAAGTTTGCCAAACGAACCGGTCCCGATGCGAAAAAATTTAAACATGTCGTGGTTGATCCCCGCTTTTCCAATGCCGCGGCCAAGGCTACGCACAACGGCGTAGGTGAGTGGGTACCGCTGAAACCGGCATCGGATGGCTATTTCCTCCTGGGGATGATCCAGTGGATACTGGCTAATAACCGCTTCAAGAAGGAATACCTCACCATTCCCAACGAACTGGTGGCCAAGGAAAAAGGGTATAGAACCTGGACCGACATGACCTACCTGGTCGGAATCACGGAGCCCAGGACATTTTTGAGCGGCAAAAATGCCGGGCTTGGCCAGAGTGACTATGTGGTTCTAGTCAACGGCAAACCCACCATGTTTCAGGAAGCCACGGGCAAAGCCGACCTTGACGCGAGCATAACGATCAAGGGGGTGGAATATAAGACGGTTTTCCGGTTGCTCAAAGAAAGAGCCGCCGAGAAAAGCCTGGCGGAATGCGAGGCCGTCTGCGATATCCCCGCCGGCACGATCGCCCGCCTTGCGGGAGAGTTCACCAGTGCCAAGCGTCCGGTCATCGAGATGTTTCGTGGCCCGGTACAGCAGACGAACGGATGGTACAACGGCCAGGCGCTCTGCATTCTCAACATCCTGGTCGATAACATCGACCGAAAAGGCGGGTACATCTCCGGACACGCCGCGTACAAAGGTGATGTCAAGGCTGAGAATGGCCGCAAGCCCGCCGGCATTCGGGTCGATACGGCCAAGGCTATCTACAACGGCAAAAAGCCCGTTTCCACCAGGCCATGGTACTCCGCGTACAGCACCATGCGCGGCGTCACCCCCAATTTCTTCTCCAATGTCAGAATGGGGTATCCCTATCGCATCAAGGCCTACCTCAACTATTACAACGATCCGGCCTATACCATGCCCTACAACCAGGAGACCATCGAGGCCCTGCTCGATCTGAAGGCAATGCCCCTGACGTTCTCCATCGATGCCTATATGGGAGAAACCACGTCTCTGTGCGACTACGTTCTGCCGGACACGGAATATCTTGAGAGGATCGGCGGCTTCAAGACCTATCCGCCGGTGAAGACCCAGGTCTGGGGTGTCAGACAGCCGGTGGTGGGCACCATAGATCCGGTCACCCATGATTACAAACCCATAAGGCCCGACAACAGGACCGGCGACGATATCCTGATCATGCTCGCCAAGGAGTGCGGCCTGCCGACATTCGGCAAGGATGGTGGCGGCAAGGGCGTGGATCTCAACAACTCTTGGCAGTTCTGGGACGAGTATTACAAACACAAGGATTTTGGCGATGGCCTCGATCCAGAAAAACCTTTAGTCAAGATGGGCGGGAAATTCCAGAATCCCTCGCCGCAGAATCAGTACGAGAGCTGGCCCTCAGGTGACTACACCATCTTCCACGGCGGCCGAAAGGTGAGGATGTTGATGACCTACCAGGAAAAGGTAGCCACCTATAAAAATTCCATGACCGGCAAGTACATGGATGGTCTGCCTCTCTATCGCACCATAGTCGATTGCCTGGAACAGCCTCTCGATCCGGCCATATACCAGGAGTACCCGTTCCAGCTCCACACCTGGAAGGAGACGTTCCATACCCAGTCGCGGACCATGAACAATCTGTGGCTGGCTTCGATCAAGCCGCAGAACTACGCCGAGATAAATCCGGCCGACGCCGAGCGTCTGAACGTGAAGACCGGTGATTGGGTCAAGGTGAAATCGCCTTCCAGCGAGATGATCGAATCCGATCAATACCAGAACTATCGAAAGAATATTTCCCATTACTATCCGAATTACCTGGGGAAAGGCTGGTTCAAGTTTCAGATACAGGTGACCAGCAGGATCCGTCCCGGCTTGTTTTCCGTCAGTCAATCCTACGGCCGTTTTGGTGCGGGAGCCCGAAAGTGGTACATGGGCGATAAGGAGCAGCCCAATGATCAGAGGGTTGCGGCAGGTTTCCACATTAACCCGCTCTACATGACAGACCCGGTTCTCAAGAACAGGGTTCTGATCGATCCGGTCGGCGGTGCGACCCAGAGCTATGGAACTCCCCTTCGGGTGGAAAGGATTTAGGAGGAATGGATTATGTCTGAACGCGAAACATTCATGCCGGATGAAGTTTTGGCCGCCAGTCTGGCCAAAAAAGGACCGAAGCAGTACACCCTCTGGGTCGACCTTGAATACTGCGTGGGTTGCCACGCCTGTACCATGGCCTGCAAGGCGGAAAACAATACACCCCTGGGAGTGGATTACAACCGAGTGACCGAGGTGGAAATCGGTGAGTTCAAGGATCCCCAAAAAAGTCCGGATGTGAGGGTCTACTTTATTCCAATGCCCTGCATGCACTGAGGCAAGCCTGCCTGTAAGGCAGCTTGCCCGGTCGGGGCAATCACCAAGAGAGAGGAAGACGGGATCGTTCTCATCAACAAGGACAAGTGCATCGGGTGCCGCTACTGCGCCTGGGCCTGTCCCTATGGCCATCCGCAATTCAACGCCGAGGCCAAGGTTACGGAAAAGTGCATCCTGTGCGTACACAGGCTGGAAAAAGGGCTGCGCCCTGCCTGCGTTGACGCATGCATCGCCCGTACCAGATTTTTCGGCGAGATGGATGATATGGTGAAATTGATAAGAAAGAAACGATCGACCAGGGTTTCTCTCGGTTTCATCGGCGGAGAAACCACAACCGATCCGTCTGTGATCTATACCAGGTAATTCAGGAATAGATCCTGCTCCAGAGCGGTCCCTTCCGGGATTGGGGGGCCGCTCTTTTTTAACCAGAGGAGTTTTGTGTATGTCGATTGCCGAAAGAATAACTGCGGCAGTGCTCGAGCGAACCGTAAACATCCGGCAGGCGCTGTGCACGCGCTTTCTCACCCCGAAGAGCGACTGTACCTTCTGTAGCGATTCGTGTCCGGCGGGAGCGATAACATGTGGGGACTCCGGTGTCGAAATCGGACCGTCCTGCCTGAACTGCGGAGTCTGTCACGCGGCGTGTCCCACCGGCGCCCTGGGCCTCTCGCAACACGATGACGCCTCGATATTCGAAGACATTGAGCTGCCGGAAGGCCGGGAGAAATTTGTCATCTCATGCCTTCGAGGAGAGGGAGACGCCGATCTGCAGGTGAGTTGTCTCGGGCGGCTTACCGAACTTCTCTTGCTGCAACCGCTGCACCTGAGCCGTAGTGTCCAACTGGAAATCATCCAGCCGGCCTGTGATGAATGTCCAATGAAGAGGGCAATGGCTCGTTTTGAACATCTATTGATCCGCGCCGGGCATCTATTCACCTTGGCCGGGGCGGAACAGTTGACCATTTCTGTCCGCAGGATCCCCCTGCAGCCTCCTACTCGAAAATACGCAACTCGGGAAAACGGTTCCCGCCGCGAATTCCTGCACGCCATAGGGAAAAAAACAACGGATGTTATGGCTGCGGCTCTGCCTCAGACAGAACAGCAGGCAACCCCTCCGGTACCGGCTCATCGGGAGGGAAAAACCACGAGCCATAAACGCATCAAGCTCCTGGCATCATTACGAACGCTCACGGAAAAAAGCCTCAACCAGCCACTCTTCATTCCCGCCGCTGAAGCACTATTTGCGGAGATCTCCATCAATTCCCGCTGTACGGCATGTGGTGTCTGTGCCGCCATCTGTCCGACCGGCGCCCTGAAAATGAACAAGGATCAGGAGACTGTCAGCATTCATTTTCATGCAGGAACGTGCGCGGGTTGCGGCATCTGTGCCGCCGTCTGCCGCTTATCCGCCATCGAGCGGGGCGAAACGGTTCTGCTTGAGAGACTGCTGGCTGAAAGCGAGGTCCAGGTGTTTACCGCGACCCGCCGGGAGTGCCGTGTCTGCCGTCTCGATTTTACCGGTCAGGGTGTCGACGGGATTTGCCCCCTCTGCGTACACCGGGCCCAGCGGAGGCAGGCTGCTTTACATAATCTTTTACAAACCAGAGAGCTTTGAAAGAACTATGAATACTTATCACACATCGTTTGGTGAACGCCGGGACATGTACCACTTCCTTTCCGGCCTTTATCTTGGGCCGCCGACTCCGTCAATGCTGGCTCTGATCAAGGAAAAAGGCCCGGCTGCATTTTTCCCTGTCGATGAGGAATCATCCCCATGGGTGAATGAAATGGAAAAATTTCGACACGAACTCATGGCAATGGCCGACCCCGCCTCGGAGATGGAGGCGGAACATACCTCTCTTTTTGTTTTGCCTTCAGGTGTCCTGCCGCACGAGGCCGTCTATCTCGATGAAAAAAAACGGCTGGGGGGAAAGATCACCATGGCGGTTGCCGGATTTTACAGGGATGCGGCTATTGAAATAAGCGACGCATGTATCGAAATGCCCGACCATCTCGGCATGGAGCTCGAGTTCATGGCGCGCCTGTGCGGACTGGCGGAAACGTTTCTGCAGGGAAACGATCAAATCTCGCTCCATCTTTGCCTGAAATTGCAGCAGGATTTCATGAGCCGGCATCTTGGTCTCTGGGCGCCCCAGTGCTGCAATGAAATATTACGTCAAGCGACACACGGCCTATACCGTGCGGCAGCAATGATCACCCTGTCATTTCTTGCCGCCGAAAAGGAATACCTTCAAGAGTGCCTCGAACAGACAGGCAAGGAGAATTGGCTATGGGAAAGTTCAACAGTTTGATCGGCGCATTGTCTCTGTTGTTCGTTGCCGGCTTATGCCTTCCGCTACGGGCGGAAGAGACGGATCCCGGTGAAAGGCCGGGGAAGCTTTATCCCGATCCTCACAGCGTTCATTTGAGTGTAATGGATCAGAACGTCCCAGAACTTAACCGGGATGATGTCGTGGATTGGGCGGCTCTCATCCGTGAGATGCAGAAGGTATCGCCGGATGTATCTCTCAGCCCCGAGATCAAAATGCTGCTCGACGTGGTCACTCCCGCTGCGATGAGCGAGAGCGACCAGGACGCCTTCATCAATGAACTGAATACCATCCTCAGGTTCTGGGCCGAAGCCGAGAGAAGTAAGGAAACAGTGCAGGATGATCTGGGTCTCAGATGGCGGCTCCGGGCCCGGCTGATCGGCTATTTGCCGAGCCTTGCGCCAAGACAGGCCGGTTCCGAATTGCCGGCGATGACCTGCCTCACATGTCATAGCGGCGAAGAACTGCAGGCCGGAACGTATCTAAAGAGGCAGCGCCTGGCCCCTCTCAACACGGAAACCGTTCTCGACTGTGTCGCCAAGGCGCTGGCGGAAGGCAGGAGGTTGGAGGAATGCGAGAAACTTGCCGAAACACCGACGCAGACGGAAATCGAGCCCTATGGGGGATCGGGCAATTATATCCAACGAAAGAAAAACGATACCGACATCAGCTTCCACGTCGGGATTCAGCCTGAGAATCCGTATACATTCAAGCCGCTGTTGAAGAATCTTTTATGTGTCGAATGCCACAGTGTCGGCAGAAAAATCAATGAAATCAAAAAGAAAGACGGCACAGTGAAAAAGGTCCCTCTTTTTTACGGGCTTGGGGCGGGAGTCGCCGACTCGGCGCAAGAGGCCACCCATTTGGGGGAGAATTAAGTTATGCAGTACATCTTTAAGAAATTGCTCCCGGCAATCGGCGTAATGACCTTTTCCTTGACTGCAGTCCAGGCAAGCGCCCAGTCCGCGCAGGATAACCAGCAGGAGTATATCAAAAAACTTGAGCAACGAATTGCCACCCTGGAATCGATGGTCAACACCCTGGTAACCAAACCGAAGGAAAATGCATCTCCCGAGACCAAGGCAGCGCCGGCGCCGGCAGAAGATACCCAAACACCGGACGATGAATGGGGGGCGCCGGCGGTGGCTGTCGACACCGCCACAGGCCGGGACGAGGAAGCCAGAAGACGGCTTTCCGAGATTGAAACCTGGCAAAAGAAAACGGAAGCAAAAGCTGCCAAGGAGGCTGAAGAACAAGAACAATTGGCGAAGTTCGATTTTAGCGGAAAGTACAAGCTGCGACTGAATTCACGCGATAACCTGCATCTGAACAATCCGGCTCAGTTCTGGAGCTTCGACGATGATACGTTTATCGACCAGCGGTTCCAACTCAAAATAGATGCCGAATATGGCCCACTCTCCTCTGTCCTGGTGCTCGACAAGGGCAACTTTGTTTTTGATTGGAAAGAGGGAAGCGAAGGGACCCTGGATCGCTGGGGAGAATTCCAGACCGTCACCTCGGCTCTGGTCAGGGAGTTGTATGCGCAATATACCGGCGCCTTCGTCGTCAAGGGCGGACGCCAGAGTCTCATGCTGGGAAATGGCGGTGTGGTCCTGGAAGGTCCTACCGACGCCGTCAAACTGGTCTACCCCATCGGCGACCTTCCCCTGGCGGGGCAAACTTCTTTGACAGCTGCCTATCTTGCCGTATCGGGTGGCTTTCGTAATTATGACAATTTCACCTATCCGGCCGGAGACCGTTCCGCCGTTCTGGGTCTTGCCAATGAACTCGACGGCTACCTCCTGAGTTTCGACCTGAAACCGTTTCGTAATTTCAGGGTCGAACCTTATTTCCTTAAGGTTTTCGACGATGGCTCATTTGGTGATCCTGACCTTAATCTCGACAAGGATTTCGATGTCGCGACAACCCCCAGGGACGGTCAGTTCGAACCCTTCTGGTCCGGCCTCGCCATCAACGGCACGGCGGGGAACTACAGTTTTACCGGCGACCTCGTGTACCTCACGGGTTCGGCCACTTCCGATCGGGATTATGATGCGTATGCCGCCCTCTTGAGAGGTGACTACGCTTTCAGCGATGGGAGCTTCTTTGAAAAATTCTCTCTCGGCCTCGAAGCAGGCAGAGGGTCGGGGAACAGCGCCGAAGAACAATTGCTCGGAACCGGGGATGTCAAAAATTTCAACGGGCTATTCCTGTGCAAGGAACGGCGCAAATTCGGCAACATTTTCAGCCAGGACCTTCATGCCGGCTACTTTTTTGCCGACAGCAACCTGGCCAATGTCACGTTCGCCAGGGCGATAGCGGGATACGAACCTTTTGCCGGGGTGAAAGGCGAGCTTTCCCTGGCCTTGCTTCGGACTACGGAATCGGTACTGCAGGGCAGGGGGCCGACGGGGGACTGGAGCCGGGGGGCCGCTTCCTTCTCGGAAACGACCAACGATATCGGCTGGGAGGTCGATTTCAATCTGAGCTTTCCCATCATGAAACGATTAAACGGCTTTTTCGAGAGCGGCTATTTTGTTCCGGGCGATGTTTATCGTCTCGCGAACGGGGATGATCCCGACCCGGCGTATGTGTTGGTGGCAGGGATTGAATTCGTCTTTTAAGCGATGACCGCAACACAATGCCGGGCAAAGTCGAAATACTGGCCATTCCCCGCAAAGGCATGGGGCCGATGGATGTGCAGTTCGAGGCAATCGTGACGGAACTCCAGGGAACGATACGTTTCCGATGGCATTTCGGCGATGGCGAAGAAAGTTGCGACAAGGTTCCCCCGCCTCATCTCTATCAAGCCGGCCAATACAGTGTCGTGCTTGAGGCGGTGGATGTCTCGGGCAGGCGATATACGGCAAGCATTGGCATAGACGCGGCATCACCGGGCTGAGGAGGAGGCTCCTGCGCCCTGGATGGGCCGCGATAATCGAGACTTTTTAAACTCAACTCAACTCAAGCAAACAACAACCAAAGGAGTAGGACAAGTGTTGCGAATCGTAAAAGCGTTACAGGCAGTATTGATGTTGGGAGTATTTTTTTCAGCGTGTCTTCCGGCTTTCGCCGATGAGGCCTCCACCGTAAGGGCCACCCGGGTTGACGGCGCGGTAACAGTGAATGGCGCGCCTCTCAAGGAAGGCACGGTGATCTCCAGGGACGATAAGATTGAAGCTCCGGTTAACGCCGCTGCCGTACTCAGCTGGTCGAACGGCAGCATGATCGAGGTGTACCCGGGGGCTGCGGTGGTATTGCGCGGTGTAATGTACGAAGCGGATCGAAAACTCGAAAAGTCATTGATCACCCTGGAAAAAGGTCGAATTTTCGTCAAGGCGCAGGTTCCCGAGCACCTCTTCGCCCATTTCAGTATCTCTGTCGGCAACAGTTCCTTGATGTGCCAGGGGGCGGAATTCGGCCTGAGCTACAATGAAAAAAGCAAGGAATTTTCACTTCTGTCCCTGCTCGGGACTGTGGTGACGGAAATAAACGGCAGCAAAATCCGGGTGGACGAAGGCAAACAGCTTACCCAAGGGGCTGGACCTGCAGGAACCGTGGCGCCTGTGCCTGAGAAAACCATTGCGTCATTATTGCAGACCTCGAAACGCCTGGGGGGAAGCCTGCTCATGGAGGAGGAAATGGGCAAGGCCGGCGGCCCACTTTCCGTGAAGATCGGAGGGGTTCGGAATCGTCGCGGCAATGCCCCCTACACCGTTCAATTCAAGGCGCTTGCCGGAGGAGGCAGCGGGAAATTAGCCAAGGTTCACTGGCAGTTCGGCGGCGGGGAAAACGCCGAGGGCCAGCAGGCATCACATACCTTTACTCAAGGCGTGTATGTCGTCGTCCTTACGGTGGAAGATGCAAATGGCGAGAAAGCATCCGCGCAAATGAACATCTCGGTTGAAGAGGATTGCGGGTGTTAGAGGTCCACTCTGGTGGCCTGCGATAGCTGTCTCAGGCCACCAGAGTGATTTCAATCATCGGAGATATCATCGGCACAGGGGAAATCGTGTTCTTTCAGTTTTCGCCATAACGTTCCCCGGCTGACCCCCAATCGTTTGGCGACATCCTTTTTCACCCCGCCCATCTCCTCGAGCGCCTGGGCAATAAGCTCTTTCTCCATAGTTTTGATCTTCTCCGGGAGAGGCAAGGTATCAAGGGCCCCCGGACCGGCCTCGAGACCGCACTTTTTGCCCTCCGTCTCTGCTGCCCTTGCCATAGCCTCCGGAAGGTCGTAAGGCTCAATGATGTTGCCCTTGCAGAAAGTAGCAGCCATTTCAATCGCATGCTTCAGTTCCCGGACATTGCCGGGAAACTCGTGCGACATCAACACCCGCATGGCTGCCGGTGATACGGTGACTTGGGCGGTACCGTTTTTTTTCGCGATCTTTTCTGAAAAATGTCGCACCAGCAGAGGGATGTCATCCCGGCGCTGCCGCAAGGGAGGCAGGGTAATGGGCAGGACATTGAGACGGTAATAGAGATCCGCCCGGAAGCGATGAGCATCTTTTTCTTGCTCGAGATTTTTCGCGGTGGCATAAATAGTTCTGACATCGACCTTCACCGATTCATTGCTCCCCAAGCGTTCGAATGAAAGGTTCTCGATTACGCGCAAAAGTTTTGCCTGCAAGGCAAGAGGCATGTCGCCTATTTCGTCAAGAAAAAAAGTGCCGCCGTGGGCCGCCTCGAATTTTCCCATTCTTCGCTGTAAAGCTCCGGTGAAGGCACCTTTTTCATGCCCAAAGAGTTCCGATTCGAGCAGGGCTTCCGGAATAGCGGCACAATTGATTTTGACCAAGGGTTTATCGCGCCTGGCACTCAGTTCATGGATGGCGTTTACCACCAATTCCTTGCCGGTGCCCGACTCACCCTGGATAAGTACTGCCGAATCGGTTCGTGCCACGGCGCTGATTTTTTCGAAAAGAGCCTCCATGACCGGCGTTTCCGCTATAATTTTTTCAGAAAAACGGCATTGCTGCAGTTCTTCTTTCAGTCTGGAATTTTCGCACTCGAGTTCTCGCTGTCTCAGAAACCGAGCGATGATCATTTGCAGTTCTTCCTGGTCGAAGGGCTTTGCCAGATAATCGTAGGCGCCATCTTTTATGGCTGCGACCGCATTCTTCACTTCAGCGAAGGCAGTGATAATGACAATTCCCGTATCCGGTGAAAAGTTCTTCACCCTTCTCAAAACCTCAAGCCCGTCAGTATCAGGCAACCTTACATCGGTCACAACAAGATCGAAATATTGCTGTGCAGCGAGTTCGATACCCTTGGTGCCCTTATCGGTTGCAACAACATTGTAGCCGGCAGCCTTGAGGCCGTGCATAAGGCCCAGGCGCATGGATCGTTCGTCTTCGATCAACAATATTTTGTACATTTGCTTGGCTAATCTTTCCTAAACTCATGGGTGATAAGAGTGGATGAAACATTGGTTTATTGCGAGATTAATACTACCCCATACCACGCTGTAATAGCAAATCCCGATAAACGCCACATGGCCGTGCGGAGCTGTCCACTGCCTGTTTCAAGTCTGAAACATTTCCACTTGATTCGGTTGAATTCTTGAAACATCTTTTTTGATCCCTCCCTGGTGAACTGGGAAAAATTCTGAAATTTCAAGCAAGTTAGGTCTTACTTCAGGGAGTGGTACGCATGTTGCTCTGCCGGAAGAAATGTGGGGACGCGGTTCGGTGACTGAATGTCGCCTCCAGGGCGGGAAACCGCTGCTGCAAGTGAAGCGTCTTCAAAACTAACGCGAGGAAACAATGAAAAAATTTTCTCTGGTGGGATTTTCGGTTGATCATCCGAAGCTGGTCGTCTTTCTTTCTCTTCTGATCACAGTCGTTTTCATGACGCAGTTCCCGAAGATCAGGATCGACACCAACCCGAAGAACATGCTTCCGGCCGACTCCGATGTGCGGGTATGGAACGACGAGGTGGACAGGACCTTCGGCCTTTACGAAGACACCATCGTCCTCGCCGTGGTCAACGAGAAGGGCGTGCTGAATACGCAGACTCTCGCAAAGATCGGCCGGATCACTGACGGCATACTCGGCATCAAGGGAGTGGCAGCGAGGGACGTGAACAGCTTTCCCACCATCACCAACGTGACGGCCGAAGACGGCATATTGCGGGTGGCGCCCCTCATGACCAAGGTTCCAGAGACCGCGGAGGAGCTGGAAGCCCTGCGCCGGCAGCTCTTCGGCAATCCCCTCTTCGTCGACCGGATTATCTCCCGGGACGGCAAGACGGCCGCGATCTACGTACCGCTGGAACAAGGCGCGAGCGGCAAGGAGGTGGCCGACCGGATCCGGGAGATCGTCGGGAACGAGCAGGGGGACGAGAAGTATTTCATCGCCGGCGATCCGGTCGCCCGGGATACCTTCGGCGCCGAGATGTTCAAGCTCATGGCGATCTTCGCCCCGATCGCGGGGATGATCATGCTGCTGGTGCGCTACCTGATGTTCCGGGACCTCTTTCTCTCCGTTGCCCTGATGATGGATGCGATGATCAGCATCGTCTGGAGCATGGGGCTGCTGATCGGGCTCGGCTTCCCCGTGCACATCATGGCCTCGATGGCCCCGGTCTTTTTGATGGCGATCGCCACCGACTCCATCCACATCTTCAACGAGTTCTATTTCCGCTACCGGGAGCGAAAGGACAAGCGGGCCGCCATCATCGAAACGATGCGGGCGGTGGCCAGGCCCGTGCGTTATACGGCGCTCGCGACCGCCGCGGGTTTTGCCGTGCTGCTCTTTATGAACATCGTGCCCGTGCAGGTCTTCGGCGGCGCCATCGCCTTCGGCACGGTGGCTCTCAGGATCCTCAGCTTCAGCTTCATCCCCGCCATGTTCACCTTCGTGAAAGATGAAAAGATCGCCCGAATCGCCGCAAGCGAGGATGCCGCCGCCGGCCGGACCTCGCGGTTTCTCCGCTCTCTGGCCGGCTGGGGAGCGCACCACCCGAAGGCCACGGTGCTGGCCTGCCTGGCGCTCTTCGTCGTGGCGCTCCTCGGGATCTCCCGGCTTCATGTCAACAACAACATGGTGGAATGGTTCAAGCAGGAGAGCGAGATCCGGGGCGCCGACCGGGAGATCAACCGGGCCCTCGGCGGCACCTCCCTCGGCTATGTCGTCGGCATCTCCGAGGAGGAGGGGTTTGTCAAAAATCCGGAGACGATGAAGTATCTGGAAGGGCTCCAGCGCCATCTGGAACAGCTCCCGGTAGTCGGCAAGACTTTTTCGGTAGCCGATTACGTCAAGCGGATCAACCGCGTTCTGCACGATGACGATCCCCGGTACGATCAGATTCCGGACTCGAAGGAGGCGATCGGCCAGTACCTCTTTCTCTTCAGCATGTCGGCCAAACCGTCCGATCTGGACAACGTCGTCGACCCCTCCTTCCGGGAGGCGAACATCTGGGTTCAGCTCAAGACGTGGGACGCCCAGGGGATGGAGACGGTTATTCGCGCCGTGGACGAATACAGGAGGACGCACCCCATCGCCATGGAGCTGAAGCCCGCGGGGATTGCTTACTTCAACCTGGTGTGGAACCATGAGGTCCTGTGGGACATGGTCAAGGGCTTCATCCTGGCGCTGGTGGTGGTTCTGGCCATCCTCGCCTTCGACTTCCGGTCGATCAAGTGGGCGCTCATCGGCTATGCACCCCTCCTGTTCACCATCCTCCTCATCTACGGCGCCATAGGCTACGCCGGCAAGGACTTCGACATGCCGATATCCGTGCTGTCGTGCCTCTCCCTCGGCATGGCCGTCGATTTTGCGATCCATTTTGTCAGCCGGTTCCGCCAACGATTGGCCTCGGATCCAAACGCCGATCTCACCGAAGCCCTGTTGTGGACCGCTGCCCGGCCGGGCAAAGGGATCCTGCGCAATGCCATCCTCTTTGCGGCGTCATTCGCGGTGATGCTCTTTGCCCCCCTCACCCCCTATATCACGGTCGGGGCCTTCATCGTCACCATGATGCTCCTGAGCGCCGTCATGACGATCATCTTCCTGCCGGCCCTGATCACCCTGGCGCAGGGGTGGCTGCCCGAGTTGAGGCAGCGGGCCAGCGATCGGCAATCGGGGAAACACAATTTCGTTCAGTAAAGGAGGACACAATGAGAATCCTGTTTGCATGTTGCTTGATGGCAGTTTCGACGCTCTTCTTCTCACCGAATTCCTATGGCCTGGAGGCAAGGGAAATCATCCGGAATTCCCAGGCGGCTTTTCTCTACCCCGGCGATGATTTCAAGGCCAGGGTGCTGATGAAGCTCGTCGGTAAAGGCGGCCAGGAGAGGATCAGAGAGTTGACTCTCCTGCGGAAGAATTATGGGGAGACCGGCGGCGACCAGAAGTATTTCATGTACTTTTTCCAGCCGCTGGATGTGAAGGACATGACCTTCATGGTCTACAAATACCCGGGCAAGGACGACGACCGCTGGCTTTTCATCCCCGCCCTCAACATGGTCAGAAGGATTGCCGCCCAGGACAAGAGATCGAGCTTCGTCGGCTCTGATTTCACCTATGAGGACGTTTCCGGGAGGGATCCGGAAGAGGACACTCACGCTATCGCCAGGGAGGAGAAGCTGGGCGATCGGGACTGCTACGTGATCAAAAGCACGCCGAAAGAGGGGGGGATGGAATACGAATACAAGCTCTCCTGGATCGACAAGGTCACCTTCCTGCCGGTCAAGGAGGAATACTACGACCGCCAAAGTGAACTGTACAAAGTCTTTACGGCCGAGGAAATGGCGGAGGTGAAAGGGTTCCCGACGGTGACGAAAAGATCGATGAAGAACCTGCAGAGCGGCCACAGGACGGAGGTAACCTACCTGAAAACCGATTACAACCTCGGGGTCGGCAACAGCCTGTTTACCGAGCGGTTTCTCAAACAGCCGCCGAAGAAATGGATCGATTAGCAGGGCGCGAGAAGTGGGGGGTGTGATGAAAATCGTCTGGCAGATAGTATTCGGCGCGGCGCTGCTGTTCGTGTGGTTCCCCTACGCCTGGGCGCTCGATCTTTCCTTCCAGGGCTTTCTTCAGGGCAATTACACCGCCGACACCGCCGCCTCCAACCCGGACGGCGGCGATTTCAAGTGGGCGGAAGAAAGGGCCCAGTTGCAGCTGGACGTGGCGAAAGACTACGTTCAGCTGCACCTCAAGACGGACGCCTTCTACGATCACGTCGATACCGATGCCGATGTCGAACTCCGGGAAGGCTACCTCGATTATGTGGCGCCGAGCTGGGATGTCCGCGCCGGCAGGCAGATCATAACCTGGGGGGTGGGCGACCTGGTTTTCATAAACGACGTTTTTCCCAAGGATTATGAGGCGTTTTTCTCCGGACGGCCGCTGGAATATCTGAAGAAGGGGGTCGACGGAGTAAAAGCCGGCTTATATCCGGATTTCGCTTCCTTCGAAATAGTCGTCATCCCCTTTTTCGAGCCGAACAACTTTCCCGATCCGGCGCGATTCCACCTGTTCGATCCGATACCGGGGATTGACAGGAAGGAGGAGGAGCCGGCCACCAGTCTCGACAACGTGGAGGTAGCGGTGCGGGCATACCGGAACCTCGCCGGCTTCGACGCCTCCTTGTACTCTTACCGCGGCTTCTTCCGGCAACCGTCGGCGCTGCCGGATGACTCGTCCGCACCGACCAGGCTGACCCTCTTGTATCCCGAACTCTCCGTGTACGGCGCCAGCCTGCAGCGAAACGCTCTTGACGGCCTGGTGAGCCTCGAGGCAGGTTATTACGATTCGCGCGAGGACAGAGATGGCGCGGATCCCATGCTGCCCAATTCCCAGACGCGATTTCTGGCTGGTTATCAGAGGCAGCTATGGGAGGACTGCACCCTGGGACTGCAATATTATGTCGAGTACATGAACGATTATTCCGAGTACGAGCGGAACGTCCCGCCCGGGTTTCCCAGGGAAAAAGAGTGGCGCGACCTGGTCACGGTGCGGCTGACCCAACTGCTGCGGCATCAGACCCTTGCCCTTTCCTGGTTTTCCTTCTGGAGTCAGGCGGATAACGACTACCTGCTCAATCCCGAAGTAAAGTATAACCTCACCGACCATCTTTGGGCGGCCGTCGGCGGCATGATCTTCGGCGGCGAAGAGGAGTCGACCCAGTTCGCCCAGCTGGATGAAAACGACAATGTTTATTTGCAGATGAGATACAGTTTCTGACGGAAAGAACAGGACGTTGCTTGGTCTCTAACTCGTTGTTGAGGACGACGCGGAGATCGCAACGCTTTGTTTGCCAGGATCTCAAAAATTATTATTGACAGTGTGCTGCAAAATACATAAATAGATATTTATGTATTGTTCCGGTGTGACCATAAAGCCCATGACGGGATTTACTGGGCCGAAACGGGGCAGGATAATGGCAGGAGAACAAACGATGCATGATGATTTTGATAATCCGACGGCAGTACCGGTCGATGAGGAATTCATGTTGGTCAATGAAGAATTTCAGACAGTTGCCTTTCTGGCAAAGTGCCTGTCCGACGAAAACAGATTGAAGATCCTCTTCTGCATCAGCCGGGGGAAAAAGGCCGTGGGCAGCATTGTCGAAGAACTGGGCCTCTCCCAACCGCTCGTTTCCCATCATTTGAAGGAACTGAAACGCTCCCTGCTGGTGAAAATCGAACGCAGTGGCCCTTTCATCTATTACGAACTGTCCAACCTCGCCATTCTTGAGGCAATACGGGATTTGCACACGGTGGCAAAAGATCTGCTGTCGGCACGGACAACCTTTTAGTACCTTACAGGTTATTTCTTGCTTTTTTGCAAGAATAACCTGTCTAAAGGTACTTATACCCCCTTGTGGGGTGTTAATTACATTGCAGGAGGTTAGAGGCTGCTCATGAACGAAATTGAAAAAATACTCAACAGTTTGGACCCCGCAGAAGCGGCAACCCAGACCGCAGCCGCGCTGAAACAGCTGCTCCCGCTGCTCGGCGAGGAAGGCCGGAACCGGTTTATCATGGATCTCTTGGGCGAAACCGGGCAGGACAAGATTTCCAGCATGGTCCATCTCTGACTTGCCGAGTGCATGGGCGAAGGTGTCGACCCAACGCAAATGTGTCAGAGCCTGGTGGACAAAGTGGCGCAGTCCAAACAACTGATGGCGATAACCGATCCCGATCTGCTGGTGCTGTTCGAAGACTGGTTTGAAGAACTGGAGGATGAGATCATTACACTTATCGATAGATACGGCCCGCAGAATGCCGAGGAGCTTGCCCGAAGAATCGGGCTCTCTCTGCGGGGCTCGACATTTCTTCTGTCTAAACTCAAACGCGAAGGAAAGATATGATTTCAATGAGTTGTGATTTTAACGGGTTGTGTGCCCATCCTGTTGGTGCGCATGGCGCACCCTACGAAGCACCAACGCAGTTCGAAATAAGACGCAGTTCGAAATAAGGTTGATCTCAAGAAGGACCTCGCTATGCAAAACAACAAAACGACATTTGCCGCAATCATAGCGGTATTGCTGACAATCGGCAGTCTCTGGCTGACCAATCAGGCGGTTACGCCCAAACAGGCCACGTGGGACGATGTGCTGGTCGAAGGGAAAAATGGTGGGTACCAGATAATTACCACCGATGAACTTGCCAAGCGCTACCAACAGGATGCCGGCAGCCTGCTCCTGGTCGATACCCGCCAGGAGTGGGAGTACCGGACCGGGCATCTCAAAGGAGCTGGAAATTTCTCCATGGAGCCGACAGCCTGGGCAAGATGGCGCAAGGCGGCGGCACTCGAGAACTTTCTCGGGCCGGATAAAGATCGAGCCCTCGTCTTCTACTGAGCGGGCCTGACATGAGTCCGCAGTGACTCGGCGGCCCGGGTGGCCGTAAAACTTGGTTACAAAAACGTCTATCGCGATCCGTACGGCTACCCCGAATGGCAGGCGAGGGGCTTGCCGGTGGCGAGTGCTCCCGCCGGCCTCGCGCAGGCAAGCGAGGAGGCCAAAGCACCGGGGCCGCTCTACGGTTGGGCGATGATCTGGACACTCCTTGGCATTTTTGCCGGCGGCATGGCCTTGAACCTTACCCCCTGCGTCTATCCTCTGATCCCCATCACCGTTTCCTATTTCGGCGGCCAGGTAAGTAAAGGAGGGGAAGGGCGCGGCAGACTCGTGGTGCACGGCCTCTGTTACATGCTGGGCCTCGCGCTTACCAACTCGGCGCTCGGGGTGGCGGCCTCTTTGACCGGCGGTCTCATGGGGGCGATGCTGCAGAATCCCATCGTCCTCGTCGTCGTTGCCGCCGTACTGGTTCTTTTTGCCACCAGCCTCTTCGGCCTGTGGGATATGCGCTTGCCGAGCGGCCTCACCCAGGCTGCGGCAAAATCCTATACCGGCTATTTCGGCAGCCTCTTCATGGGACTCACCCTCGGCGTGGTTGCCGCCCCCTGCATCGGTCCATTCGTGCTCGGCCTGCTTACCTGGGTCGCGAGTATGGGCAGTCCGTGGCTCGGCTTCATCATCTTTTTCACCTTGAGTCTGGGGCTTGGGCTACCGCTCTTCTTCCTGGCGATTTTTTCCGGACAATTGGAGAAACTTCCCCGTTCCGGCGGCTGGATGATCTGGGTGCGAAAACTGATGGGCTGGGTGTTGGTCGGCATGGCCGCTCATTTCATTCGGCCCATTCTTCCCGGCCACGGGGGAACCATTCTGCTGGCCGTCGTTGCCTTGGCAGCGGGAGTGCACCTCGGCTGGATCGATAAAAGTCAGGCAAATTTCCGCGTTTTTCCCCTGCTGAAGGGTATCGCCGGTGTTGCCGGTCTGGTCCTGGCGACTTTTCTTGTGGCATCCTGGGCGATGCGAGGCGAGGGCGTCGCCTGGCAGCCGTATGATGAGAAAATTCTCCAGGAAGCAAAAACTCTGGAAAAGCCGGTCATCATCGATTTTTACGCCACCTGGTGCACGCCATGCCGGGAATTGGAGGAAGTTACCTTTCATAATGCGGCGGTGGTCAAGGAGGCCGGAAGCGATTTTGTCATGGTCAAGGTGGATGTCACCAAGGGCGGCAATCCGCTCTATGAACGGTTGCTGCAGCAATATGGCGTGAAAGGCGTGCCGACCATCGTCTTCCTCGATGCAAGCGGCAAAGAAAGGCCGGATCTTCGTCTGGTGGATTATCTTCCGCCGGACAAGTTCCTGCAGCACATGGCTGGTATAAAGGATGTTCCGATTAAAAACTAACAAAGGAGATCAACAATGTTGAAGGTGCGATTTTTTCTTAACGAACCAAACGGCAAGCCGTGAAAGAATTTTCAGGAAATGATGCCCAGGTTGGGCGGGAAATATCAGGATATTGAAATCGAGGTCATGTCCAAACCCATCGCCGAATACCAGAACGACGAGTACTTCGCCCTTGACCTGCCGGTAGCTCCGGCCGTCATGGTGGGTGACGAGATTGTGGTGGAAGGGGCGAATATCGCCCAGGATAAAGTGGAGAAGGTAATCTGCCGATGCCTGGGGATAGCCGAACCGGAGACGGAAAAGAAGGGGATTCTGGGGCGTCTTTTTGGCCAATAATCACCTTCAATGAGGATACCTTGTATGAAAAAGAACATGATTACTCTGTATGTAAATGATCCAATGGGCAAGCGCTGAAGCGGGAATATGCAGGCCGCCAGGCAGGCGGCCGAGGAGTTGGGTGCGGAGCTTACCGTGATAAAAAAGACTTCCGAGGAATACGGCCGGGAAGAAAATCCGCCACCGTGTCCATCGGTGGCAGTGAATGATCATTTCATAGTTCGCAACGGTACGGTCACCTATGAGGATCTCAAGCAGGCAGTCGGTAAGAATGGATAAGAAAATTGTCATCAAGGCGGCAATCCTGGCGCTGTTCATCGGTGCGGCGATTGTTACGGTACGCTTCACTCCGATAAAAGATTCGCTCACCCCGGCGCATATCGCTGCCCTGCTGGAGACCGCCGGTATCTGGGCGCCGGCGGTATATATTCTCTTCTACGCCGTTGGTGCGTGCCTCTTTATTCCCGGCACACTGCTCACGGTGATCGGCGCCGCCGTGTTCGGCCCGTACCTGGGTTTCGTCTATGTTTGGCTGGGAGCGATGCTGGGGGCTTCCGGCGCCTTTCTGATCGGCCGCTATCTGGGCAGGGATTTCGCCGCCTCGCTCATCGGTCCGCGTCTGAAGAAATACGATGAGGCCATCGGTCGGAATGGCTTTGCCACGGTCCTTTATCTGCGGCTTATTTATTTTCCGTTCACCCCGATGAATTTCGGCATGGGACTCACGAAGGTACGGTTTCGGGAATATTTCTCGGGAACGGCCCTCGGTATCATGGTGGGCACCTTTATTTTTACATTCTTTGTGGGGACGATACAAGAGGTCTGGGCCGGTGGTCGGTGGGAGGAGTTGTTGAGCTGGAAGGTCGTGGTCTCACTCGCGCTCTTCGTCTTCTCATTTTTCATCCCCAAAATCCTGAAAATGTCACGGATGACCAAAGAAGCCGAAACTGTTTAAGCAAGAACTGCCAGCAAAGGAGGGCGCTTTCCAATGGTCTTGCTGGAAACTGAGAAAATCGTTCGCTTAGGCATCTTCTTCGCCATCTTCGTCGTGCTGGCCATCGTGGAAATTTTCAGGCCGCGGAGGAGGTTGACCGTTTCCAAGGCCGGGCGGTGGTTCACAAATCTCGTTATCATCGCTCTCAATCCTTTGACGGTAGCCTTGATCTTCCCCGTTCTGCCCACCGGGGTGGCACTGCTCGCCGCCGAACACAATTGGGGGCTGCTCAGCCATCCGGCCATTCCCACATGGCTGAAATTTGTCGGCGGCTTTGTCCTGCTGGACTTGGTCGTTTATGTGCAACATGTCCTGCATCACGCCGTCCCGGTCCTCTGGCGCCTCCATCGGGTGCATCACACGGATCTCGATTTCGATCTGACTACCGGCCTGCGGTTTCACCCCCTGGAAATCGTCGTATCGATGGCCGTCAAACTGGCGGCCGTGGCCGCTATCGGCCCGCCGCCGCTGGCGGTTCTGCTCTTCGAAGTGGTCTTGAACGTCACCTCCCAGTTCAACCACAGCAATATTCACCTCCCTGAAAAGATCGACCGGCTGCTGCGCTTGCTGGTCGTGACGCCGGATATGCACCGGGTCCATCACTCGGTAATCGTCCGGGAGACGAACAGCAACTTCGGCTTCAATCTGCCATGGTGGGACCGGCTCTCTGGAACATACAAAGATCAACCCGTGGGAGGCCACCAGGATATGACGATCGGTCTAGCTCAATTCCGGGACCTGCGGCAACTTTCCCTGTTGCGGTTGCTGAGGTTGCCATTCTCAGGCGATGCCGGGGCGGTGCCCATAAACCGGCATTGATCATACGCAAGGCCATTGAGTTTTTGGGCGATGGCTCTCAAAATAAAGCCGGTCGGACGACATGAAATGACCCCATTGCTCATCTCTTTGCCTGCCGATAGATTCGGCTGTGTGATCGGCCTTCGTCGGCGAATGTTTTTGCAGACGAATATCCAACCGACAAAGCTGAATTTTGTACACCGTCGGCCCATGAATTGTTAATAAAGAGGGCAGGAGGAAAGAATCTATGAAATGTGTCGACCCCTGCATCATCAATTCCGTTACACTGGGAAACAAAACCTACCTGGTGAACGACAAGAATTACCTGAAAAACTTCCACGACTGGGATGAACGGATCCGGGACTGGCTGGCGTCCGCCGAGCAGGTCGAGTTGAGCCCGGAGCATATTCATATCATCGAGCTGCTGCGCAGGCTGTACTCCCAAAACAGCAAGCATCCGGTCCTCAGGATGATTACCGCCGATATGACCGGCCGGTTCGGCGCGGAAAAAGGCACGGTGAAATATTTCCACAGCCTGTTCCCGGGAGGGATTCACCAGGCCTTCCTCGTTGCCGGTTTGCCCATGCAGGATAGCTGCTGTTGACAGGCATCGTATACTTTTCCCCTTGAAGCCATTCGCCCTGATGAAGACAAGCCACCCTGGACCACCGATCGACAATTCTGAGATCCTGCTGATCCTCGGCACCGATCTGGCCGGTAAGGATCATTTTGCCAATGTCGTAACCGATGCCGCCGCCGTCGCCGGCATCAGGGTGGAGCGGCGGCGCGGTCGCTTCAGCGCCCGGCCTGACACGCGAAGGACCTCCGAGGGCAAAGGAGCCGTCAAGCTGTGTCTGGAATGGCTCTTCCTCGCCACGCTGCCGCTCTATTGCCGGCTGCTTCCCTATATCATTGCCGTTCTCGTCCGCTGCGATCTGCGGCTTTTTCGTGCTCCCAAGTCCGTTTCGCTGATTGTCGTCAGCCACACCGCGCTACGCCTGCTGGCTTTCGCCCTGGGCCATATCTTCGACAGAGTCGAGGACATCAGGCTGCCTTCCGTAGTCGATGCCACGCTCCGGACCCTTGCTCCGGCCACCGGGGCGCGCACCGTGGTGCTCGATGTCGACCACGAGGTGAGGGCAGCGAGGCTGCAGGAACGGTTGCAGCGCGGCACCGTCGACTTCTTCGATAGCTATATGGAAAAGGATCCCCTCCGCTCCGAACGGATCGAGAGCTTTCTGGTCTGGATCGGCACGACCTATCTCGAGGCTGTGCGGATCGAAAACAACAATCTGAGCGATGCCGAGCTGCTGGCCTCTCTGCCGGAGGATCTGCGGAGAAGGTGTGGAACCGTCAGCCGCCCAATTCCCCCCGCACCAGATTGAGCATCCCGCCGGCGATCAGGCTCTGGCGCTGCCGCGTGGATACCTCCAGCAGGGTGGGGATAACGGTGCGGTCGATCATCACCGGGATTTCGCTATCGCCCCGTTCGATGCGGCTCTTGATGTCCAGGAGCTGGAGCACCGAGCTGGAGCTCAGCCGATCATAATCCGCCGGGTTCTTGAAAGTCAGCGGCAGGATGCCGAAATTGCACAGGTTGGCCTTGTGGATCCGGGCGTAGCTTTTGGCGATCTTGACCCAAACACCGAGATAGCGGGGGGCGAGCGCCGCATGTTCGCGGCTCGAGCCCTGGCCGTAGTTCTCGCCGCCGATCACTGCGCATTCGCCGAGCATCCGGCAGCGCAGATGAAACTCCGGGTCGAGCTGATAATAGACGAACTCGCTGATCGCCTCGATATTGGAGCGCAACGGCAGCACCTTGTTGCCCGCCGGCATGATGGCATCGGTCGAAATGTTGTCCGCCACCTTGATCGCCACTTTCACCGTTAGGTTCTCCGGCAGGGGACCCAGCTGCGGGAAGGGCTTGATGTTCGGTCCGCGCACCAGTTCCGTTGCTGCTGTCTCCTCGGTCGGGAGGGTGATGGAGGTTCGGTCGATCAGCCGCACTTCCGGCTCGTCGACCTTGGGGTAGGCCATTTCCGCCGAAAGCGTTCGCGGATCGGTGATTACCCCTTTCAGGGCGGCGGCCGCCGCGGTTTCCGGCGAGCAGAGATAGACTTGGTCGTCCTTGGTGCCGGAGCGGCCGGGGAAGTTCCGGGGAAAGGTGCGCAGGCTCACCTGACCGGTCCCCGGCGCCTGACCCATGCCGATGCAGCCGAGGCAGCCGGACTGATGGATCTTCGCCCCCGCCTGCATGAGGTCCATGATGCCGCCCGCGGCGATGGCATTCTCCAGAACCTGTCGGCTGCTGGGATTGATATGGAAATCGGTCTCCGGGCTGCTGTGCCGCCCCTGCATGATCTTCGCCACCCGGAGCAGGTCTTTCAAGCCGGTGTTGGCGCTTGAGCCGACGATGACCTGGTCGACTTTGGTCCCGGCGACCTGGGCGATCGCCACCACGTTGCCGGGCGACGAGGGACAGGCGATGAGCGGCTCGACTTTTGCGAGATCGATTTCGTCATAGAGATCATAGGCGGCGCCCTCGTCAGCGGAGAGGGGCTGCCAGTCTGCCTCGCGCCACTGGGCCGCCAGATACCTGCGGGTGTTGTCGTCGGACGGGAAAATCGAAGAGGTCGCCCCGAGTTCCGTGCCCATATTGCCGATAGAGGCCCTGTCCTCCACCGAGAGCGTTGTAACCCCCGGCCCGTAATATTCCACCACCATGCCCAGGCACCCTTTGACCCCGTAGCGGCGCAGCATCTCCAGAATAATGTCCTTGGCGCTGACCCATTCCGGCAGCCGGCCGACGAGTTTTACGCCCAATACCTTGGGGCAGGGCAGGTAATAGGGGCGTCCCGCCATGGCCAGCGCCACGTCGAGGCCGCCGGCCCCGAAGGACAGCAGGGAGAGCCCGGCGGCGGCCGGGGTATGGCTGTCGGCGCCGATCAGGGTGAGGCCCGGCTTGCCGAAATTTTCCAGATGGACCTGATGGGAGATGCCGTTTCCCGGCTTGCTGAAATGGATGCCGTACCGGGCGCAGGCGCTTTGCAGGAAGCGGTGATCGTCGGCGTTGCGAAAGTCGGTCTGGAGCAGGTTGTGGTCGACATACTGCGCGGCCAGGTCGACTCGGACCCGGGAGAGCCCTAAAGCCTCGAACTCCAGCATCACCATGGTGCCGGTGGCGTCCTGGAGGAGGGCGTGATCGATTTTGAGGGCGATTTCTTCGCCAGGCGTCAGGGTGCCCGCGAGTAGGTGGGGTTCGATGATTTTATGCGTTAGGTTTGCCATGCGCACCTCCTTTGGAGTGCAGGGGCGAAAGATTTTTCGCCCCTACGCAGACCTGTAGGGTGCGCCGTGCGCACCAACGGAACGACAAGAGCGGTGCGCACGGCGCACCCTACGTCATCCGTGAATGGCGCTCCCCGTCACATTCAATGCGGCTTCCTTCACTGCCTCGGCAAGCGTCGGATGGGCGTGGCAGACGCGGGCCAGATCCTCGCTGCTGGCGGAAAATTCCATCGCCGCCACCGCCTCGGCGAGCAGGTCCCCAGCCGCAGGACCGATGATGTGGACGCCCAGCAGCCTGTCGGTATCCCGGTGGGCGATAACCTTGACCATGCCGTCGGCATCACCCAGGGCGAGAGCCCGGCCGTTGCCTTTGAAGTAGAAAGAGCCGGTTTTGACCGGGATATTTTCTTCCTTCAGGGCCTCCTCGGTCCGGCCGACCCAGGCCACCTCGGGATGGGTGTAGACGATGCTCGGCACCGCCTGATAGTTGACATGGCCGTAGCCGGTGAAGAGTTGCTCGACGCAGGCCACCCCTTCTTCCGAGGCCTTGTGCGCCAGCATCGCTCCGCCGATGACATCGCCGATGGCATAGATTCCGGAAATCGAGGTCTGCCAGTGGGAGTCGGCAACGATAAAGCCCCGGTCGTCGACGGTACCGCCCAGTTCGGTAAAGCCTAAGGCCGCCGTGCACGGTTTCCTGCCGGTGGCGATGAGCACCTTGTCGGCTGAGAGCATTTCCCGGCCGGCGACGGCTATTCGGCAGCCTTCGTCCGTCCGGGCGATGCTCTCGATTTTCGCCCCGAGCAAAAACTTCATACCCTGCTTTTTCAGGAGGCGCAGGGCGAGCTTGCCGATGTCCCGGTCGGCGGTCGGCAGCACCCGGTCGAGATACTCCACCACCGTGACCTCCGCGCCCAGCCGCTGCCAGACCGAGCCGAGCTCCAATCCCACCGCGCCGGCCCCGGCCACCACCAGGCTTTTCGGGATCTCGGTAAAGGAGAGCGCCTCAGTGCTGGATACCACCTGCCTGCCGTCGATGATAACGCCGGGGATGGTGGCGGCCGTGCTGCCCGTGGCAATGAGGATGGCGCGGGCCGTCAGCTTACGACTCGTTTTGCCTTTCACCTCGACGGTATCGGAAGTCAGGAGCCGGGCCGTGCCGACAAACCTGTCGATCTTGTTTTTCTTGAAGAGAAACTCGACGCCTGCGGTGAGAGTTCCCACCACCGCATTCTTCCTCGCCATCATCGCCTGCAGGTCAAGCGTTACCTCCCCCACCGCAATCCCGTGGGCGGCAAGCCCGGTTGTACACGCCTGGTATTTGTGCGACGATTCGAGCAGGGCCTTGCTCGGGATGCAACCGACATTGAGGCAGGTGCCGCCCAGGGTCTGGTCTTTTTCCACGCAGGCGACCTTTTTCCCCAGCTGGGCCGCGCGGATGGCGGCGACATAACCGCCGGGGCCGGCGCCGATCACCAGGAGATCGTAGATTTTTTGGTCCTCTTTTTGGTTCTCGACGGCCATGGTCAGATCTCCAGGAGAAGTTTCTGCGGCTCTTCTATCCGCTCCTTGATGCCCTTCAGGAAGGTCACCGCCTCGCGGCCGTCGATGATGCGGTGGTCGTAGGAGAGGGCCAGATACATCACCGGCCGGATCACCACCTGGCCGGCCACCGCCACCGGCCGATCCTTGATCGCGTGCAGGCCGAGGATGGCGCTCTGCGGCGGATTGACGATAGGCGTCGACAGCATCGAGCCGTACACCCCGCCATTGCTGATGGTGAAGGTGCCGCCGCGCAGTTCCTCGGGCGTGAGCGTATTGTTCTTGGCTTTTTCGCCGAGAGCCGCGATCTGCCGCTCTATTTCGGCAAAGGTCAGCCGTTCGGCACGGCGGATCACCGGCACCACCAGTCCCTTGCCGCCGCCGATGGCCACACCGACGTCGATACTGTCCCGATAGACGATCTCGTTGCCGTCAATCATGGCGTTGACCAGGGGGAATTCCCGCAGCCCCGCCACCACCGCCCTGACGAAGAAGGACATGAAGCCGAGCCGCACCCCGTATTTTTCGGCAAACTGGGGGCCCAGATCTGCCCGCAGCTGCTTCACCGCCGACATATCCGCCTCGTTGAAGGTGGTCAGGATGGCCATGGTCCGCTTGGCTTCCAGGAGCCGGGTGGCGATGGTCCGGCGCAGCAGGCTCATGGGCACCCGGCGCTCCCTGCCCGGTTCTTCGCCACTCACTTCCGCCGCGGCAGGCGGCGCGGCCGGTACCGGCTCCGGCATGATGTCCTGCGCCTCGGTCCGGGCGGGGGCGCCAGGGCGCAGGCCGGCCGCCGCCCGAATGGCGTCCTCCTTCAATATCCTGTCGCCGGGGCCGGTGGGCGTCACCTGCTCGGCCGCAATCTTTTCCTGCGCCAGAATCCGCGCCGCCGCGGGCATGACCTTGGCCTCCAGGTCCGTGGCTTTTTCCTCTTCCTCTGGCGGCGGGGCTTCTACCGTCTCGGCAGCCTTCTTCTCCGGCTTTGCGGCGGCCGACCCGGATTCGGTGTCAATCCGGGCAATGACGTCTCCGGAATGAGCCTTTTGCCCCTGCGGCTTGACAATTTCCACCAGAACCCCTTCCCGGGGCGAGGGCAGCTCCACCGTGGCCTTTTCCGACTCGATGGCGACCAGCGAATCGTCCGTATGGACCATGTCGCCGATATGTACCAGCCACTCGCCGATCTCCACTTCGCTGATCGATTCCCCCAGGTCGGGCACTCTGATTTCGATGATCATCCTTTTCCCCCTCTCTTGAATGCTTGATGGATCAACAGTGACTGTTCGAGCTTGTGGCTGGCGGCCGATCCGGTCGCAGGCGTGGCCGATTCGGGCCGGCCGACCTTGTCGAATTGCCAGTGTTCCCGGAGGAGTTCCCCAAATTTCATGCGGATGAAGGGATAGGCACCCATATTGAGGGGCTCTTCCTGCACCCAGGTGAGTGGAATTCCTCCGGGGTAGCGGGATAAAGCGGTCATGAGCGTCACCTCCGGCAGGGGGTAGAGCTGCTCCAGACGGACGATGGCGACATTGGTCAGGTCCCTCTCCTTGCGGCCGTTCAACAGGTCGTAATAGACCTTCCCGGTACAGAGCAGGATATGGCGGACGTCTTCGGGCGGAACCTCGGGATCGGCAAGGATTTTATGGAAGGTGCCGGTGGTCAGCGCCGTCAGCGGCGATACGGCCAGGGGATGGCGCAAGAGACTCTTCGGCGACATGACGATCAGCGGTTTTCTGATCCGGCGCATCACCTGACGGCGCAGGAGGTGGAAGATCTGGGCCGGTTCGGTGGGCGACACCACCTGATAGTTGTCTGTTGCTGCCATGGCGAGGAAGCGCTCCAGTCGAGCGCTGGCATGCTCCGGCCCGGTGCCTTCAAGGCCGTGGGGCAGAAGCAGCACGAGCCCGGACAACAGGTTCCATTTGGTCTCGGCCGAGGCGATGAACTGATCGATATAGACCTGGGCGGCGTTGGCGAAATCGCCGAACTGCGCCTCCCAGATCACCAGGGATTCGGGGAAGGCAGTGGAATAGCCGTACTCGAAGCCGAGCACCGCGCCCTCGGTGAGCGGGCTGTTGACGATATCGATCCGGCCCTGAGGCTTGGCGATACCAGCCAGGGGCATGAAGGTGGCCCCGGTTTCCGTGTCGTGGAGGACGCTGTGCCGGTGGCTGAAGGTTCCCCGCTGGGTGTCCTGGCCGCAGAGCCGGACCGGCACCTGCTCGTCGACCAGCGCCGCGTAGGCGAGGGTCTCGGCCGCGCCCCAGTCGAGCGGCACCTTGCCTGCGCACATCTGCCGGCGTTGTTCGAGGAGCCGTGCGACCTTCGGATTGACCTTGAAGCCCTCCGGCACCGCCGTCAGCAGGCCGCCCAGCCGCCGCAGGGTCTCCATTGCGACCCCGGTCTCGACCTCCGGCACCTGATCGTCGGGACCGCCCACATAGGGGCCGTGCGAGGGCATAAACAGACCCGCCCGCCTGGAAGCACTCTCCTTGTCGGCTACCAGCCTGCTGTATTCCTCCTCCAGGTACTGCTCGCGGGAGCGGCGGATGGTTTCCGCCTCCTCCTGGGTCAGTTCGCCCAAGGAGACCAGATGCTCGGTGTAGCGCTTCATGACCGTCGGCCGCCGGTCGATCTCTTTGTACATGAGGGGCTGGGTGAACCGCGGCTCGTCGCCTTCATTATGACCGCGCCGCCGATAGCAGTACATGTCGAGCACCACATCCCGCTGGAACTCTTTGCGGAAGTCTAGCGCCAGATCGAGACACTGGGCCACCGCGTCGGGGACCTCGCCGTTGACGTGGAAGATCGGGGATTGCAGCATCTTTGCCACATCGCTCGCGTAGGTGGTGGAGCGGCCTTCCGAGGGCAGCGTGGTGAAGCCGATCTGGTTGTTGACCACGATATGGAGCGTCCCGCCGACCGAAAAACCGGTAAGGCCGCTGAGATTCAGGGTCTCCTGGACGATGCCTTCGCCGGCGATGGCGGCGTCGCCATGGATGAGGATCAACAGCCCCTTCTGCGACGTGTCGTAGCCCTGTTTGGCCTGGCGGGCCTTGAGTGCCCCTTGCGCCACCGGGCCGACGAATTCCAGATGACTCGGGTTGAAGGAGAGGTCGAGGATGACCTTCTTGTTGTCGTCGGTACTCCAGACCCGGTGATATCCTTTATGGTATTTCACGTCGCCGCGGCCGATGTTCAGCTCCGGGTCGGCATCCTGGAATTCGCTGAAGATTGTATGGGTGTGCTTGCCCATGATGTTGACCAGCACATTGAGTCGGCCGCGGTGGGCCATGCCGATGACGATGTTGTCCACCCCCTGCGCCGCCGCCTTTTCGATGGCCTGATCGAGGAGAGGAATGAGGGTCTCCGCCCCTTCCAGGGAAAAGGACTTGGCGCCGACGAATTTCTTCTGGATGAAATGCTCGAAAACCACCGCATCGGTCAGCCGCTCGATGATCCGAATCTGCTGCCGGCGGCTGAGCTTCATGATGTTTCTGGTGAGTTCCATCCGGTCCTGCAGCCACTCCCGTTCGTCCAAGGCATCGATATGCATGAATTGAACGCCGATGAAGCCGGTGTAGGTCTCCTTCAGGATGTCGATGATTTCGCGGAGCGGTATGGCCTCCTTGCCGGAGATGTGGCCGAAGTTGAACAGCAGATCGAGGTCTTCGTCGGCCATGCCGTAATAGGCAGGATCGAGTTCGGGCAGCGAGGTCCGAGGATTGCCCAAAGGGTTGACTTTTGCCAGCAGATGGCCGCGCACCCGGTAGTTGCGGACCAAGAAGCTGACGTTGTACTGCAGAAACGACATCGCCTCGGCCCGGCCGCAGCCGGCGCAGACCTTGCCGCCGGGGCCGAAGCCCTGATGCAGCTGCTGCATGCCCAGGGTGAGGTCGGGCGGCGCCGGCCGTTCGAGTGCCTCGAAATAGCCTCGCCACTCCGGCGGCACGGTCTCGGGATCCTGGCGATACTGCTGCCATAACTCTTCGGCGTAGTCGATATTGTCGAAAAGAGGATACTCGGTCTTCATCGTCGCTCCTTTCTGCGTATGTTCGGCACATCCACCGCCACCTTATCTTAACCAAAGTCGGCGGGGATGAGCAAGGAAATGCTTCATGAAAAGGATAGAAAATGGTGTTTGGTCCGTCAACCGATTGTGTGGCACGTGTCGTCGCGGGAACCTCGAATCATTGACAATTGCCATTCTAATCCTACACTGTAGTATAAGCAGGTCGGCACCGGAAATAAGCAAAAATTGTGTCTTTTCAAATGGCGTTCTCCCGGTCGGGTCACTTTGTTACCAACGTCGGCGGTGCGTACAACATCGGGGGTACGTAGGGTGCGCCGTGCGCACCATCCTTTGGTGCGCACGGCGCACCCTACAAGAAAGTGGGCCGACCGACGATGCAATGGAGGTGGCTATGTCTCAACTATTAGTCGGTAATACCGGAATCGAACTCGATAAAGACGGTTTCCTCAGCAGCCCGGATCAGTGGAATGAGGAGGTAGCCCGCGCGCTGGCCGAGCACGAGGGCATAGAGACGCTGAATCAAGCGAAAATCGTCATCCTGAAGTATTTGCGCGAGTATTTCGAGAAAAATCACAACTTTCCCATTCTGCGCTCCGTGTGCAAAAAAGTCGGTGCATCCGCCAACTGTATAACGGATGAATTCGTCGACCCGATGAAGGCCTGGAAGATCGCCGGCCTTCCCAAACCGCCTTCGGTATTTTTTACCAGCTTCGACGGCAAGAATTACTTCGCCAATCCCTTTTATTGATTTGGGGAGATGTAGGGTGCGTCGTGCGCATCATCCTGGTGTTCCTTGGTGCGCACGGCGCACCCTACGCTTGCAAACCCCTTCTCTTGATTTCGGTTAGCCTGATTTCGGTGGGCCTGTAGGGGCGAAAAATCTTTCGCCCTTACTGAACACAAAAAAACCACCGGCCTTTGATAGGGTTCATGGTCGTGTTCATGATCCCAAGGACGCGGTGGCTGGGTTTTTGTGGTGCGGTTGGACGGGCTGGCCGATAATCACCTTATCGGGCTGGGATTGCAGAGATTGGTTGCTTCCGCCGAAACGGACCCGCAGGCATCGCAGCTATATTTCATGTTGTCGAGTTTCTCTTCGCAGACTTGAAGTGCCGGAGCGCCGCAGAACTTGGCGTCGAATTCCTCGCTGGTTGGATTGCAGAGGCTGCTGAAATCATCTGCGGCCGCGCCGCAGTTTTGGCATGTATATGACATCGTCGTTCTCCTTGTGCTGAAGTTGAAGAGGCCCCGTTCAGGATGGCCGGGACATTTTTCCGCCCATGGCGTTGGGGAAACGGGAAGCCTAGGAAAACTGTTAAGCGGTGTACGGAAGGTTGTCAATGCCGGCCGGGACCTGCAGGACATCCCTGGAGGGCTATCGATCGTTTCCGGCGAAAGAATGTGCATGTTGTAATGCCGCCGTCTGTCCCGGCAAGGGCGAGGTCATATTTATGACATACTTTGTCGGCTAGGACTGTTATTTAATTTTCTTGCGGAATGGTCGGGTAGATGTTAGTTATTCTTTCATATTGAGGCCTTCATCAAGCCTGCGGCCCTGCGGCCCTGCGGCCCGTAATTCTTCCGGCCTCTTTGCCAACCAAAGGCCTGTAATCAGCCGACCCGGCTTTTTTGAATGACCAAAAAAACACGAACAGCCAAACAGAACGAAAACAAGACCATTGAACCCCCAGCCGAAAATTTTCCAGTTGTCGGCATCGGCGCCTCGGCCGGCGGTCTGCAGGCCTTCGAAGAATTCTTCTCGGCAATGCCGGCGGACAGCGGCCTTGCCTTTGTCCTGATTACCCATCTCGATCCTTCCCAGATCAGCATCCTTCCCGAACTCATCCAGAAAAAAACCGGGATGAAGGTCTTTCAGGCGGTCGATCACATGACGATTGCCCCCAATCATGTATATATCATTCCCCCGAACAGAAACCTGGCCATCTACAAAGGGAATCTGCAGCTCTTCGAAGTAGACAAGCCCCGCGGCACCAACATGCCGATCGACTCTTTCCTGCGCTCGCTCGCCCAGGACCGGGGCAATGGAGCCATAGCCATCATTCTCTCCGGCACCGGGACAGACGGCACCCTGGGCATCCGCGCTATCAAGGGCGAGGCCGGCCTGGTCATGGTGCAGGACCCGCAAACCGCCGGTTTCGACGGCATGCCGAGAAATGCCATCGCAACCGGTGCGGCCGATTACGTGCTGTCGCCGCGGCGGATGACGGAAAAGCTGAGCGAATATGTCCGCTACCGTCGGCCGGCCGGAAAAAAAAGCGTATCGAACGATGAAAAGATGGCCGGGGCCCTGCAGAAGATCTATCACCTGCTGCGCACGGCCACCAGTCGCGATTTTTCCCAGTACAAGAGAAATACCATCTGCCGCCGTATCGAAAGAAGGATGAGTCTGCAGCGGATCGACGATATCGACGATTATGTCCGGTACCTGCAGGATTCGGAGGTGGAAATGAACATCCTGTACAAGGAACTGCTGATCGGCGTCACCAGCTTCTTCCGGGACCCCGCCGCCTTCGAACTGCTGAAAGAAAAGTACCTGCCGGAGCTGTTACGGGACAAGCCGGACGATTACCAGGTGAGGGTCTGGGTCCCCGGCTGCAGCAGCGGCGAAGAGGCCTACAGTATCGCCATTGTCCTGCGGGAATGCATGGAAGCGCTGGGCCGCCACTTTCTGGTCCAGATCTTCGGGACCGATCTCGATGAAGACGCCATCGGCGTGGCCAGGGGCGGCAGGTATCCCGAATCGATCGTCGCCGATCTCACGCCGGAGCGGCTGGCGAAGTTTTTTGTCCGGGACGAAAAACGATACACGGTCGCCAAGACCATCAGAGAGATGGTGGTCTTCGCCGTCCAGGACATCATCAAGGACCCGCCCTTCACCAAGCTCGACCTGCTCTGCTGCCGCAATCTCCTCATCTATTTCGGCCCGCAGCTGCAGGATAAATTGCTGCCCGTCTTCCACTACAGCCTGAAACCGAACGGCCTGCTCTTTCTCGGGTCTTCGGAAACCATCGGCCATACCAGCGACATTTTTGCTGTCCTGGATAAAAAATGGAAAATATTCAAACGCTTGCCGGCATCAAGCCCGGATCGTCCACCGGTGTATTTTCCGCTCGCCGAAGCTATCGAATCTGCCGGGCCTGCCGGGCAGCCGGACAAAGGGAATCCTCAGCCCGCCGAACAATCCAGGGAGGTCCGGATGGAAAAGCTGCTCAAGACGGTTCTTGCCCACAGCGACATGCCTCCCTGCGTGATCGTCGACGGCTCGGCGAACATCATTTATGTCCATGGCCGGACCGGACGGTATCTCGAACCCGCCGAGGGAGAGGTCAGCAGCAATCTGCTGGAAATGGCCAGGCCCGGCCTGCGGCCCGGGCTCATCAGTGCCTTCCGCAGGATGGCGACGGAGCGGCGGGAGATAATCCTGAAAAAGCTGCGGATCGAAGAGAGCGGCGGCTACTGCGAGCTGAACCTGGTGATCCGGCCGTTGCCCGATCTCCAGATCGGCCTTCGGAGCCTGATGATGGTCATATTCGATGAGGTCGCCGGGGCCAGGGAAAGGGCCGGCTGGCCTTCGCCTTCCGGCCGGCCGGAGAAATCCGAGGAAGTCAAGAGACTCGAAGACGACCTGCAGTACACCAGGGAAAATTTGCAGATCACCATCGAGGAGCTGGAAACCTCCAACGAAGAGCTGAAATCGGCCAACGAAGAACTGCAGTCCACCAACGAGGAACTGCAAAGCACCAATGAAGAGATGGAGACCTCGAAAGAGGAACTGCAGTCCTTAAACGAGGAGTCCGTTACGGTCAATGCCGAACTGCAGAGCAGGATCGATGAACTGGTCGCCGCCAACGACGATATCAGAAATCTCCTCGACGCCACCGACATCGCCACCATCTTCCTGGACATCAACCTGGATGTCAGGCGGTTCACCCCCAAATCGACCGAACTCTTCCATCTGACCGGAGCAGATATCGACCGGCCCATCGAGCATTTCGCCACGACCCTGAAAGATGTCCGACTGGTCGAAAAGGCCCGGACGGTCCTGAGCGATCTGAGTCCGCACGAATCCGAGGCGGAAGACCATAAAGGCCGGCGCTACCGCATGCGGGTGCGACCCTACCGGACCTCGAACAATGTGATAGCGGGGGTTGTCATCACCTTCGAGAATATCTCCAAATACCGCGAGCTGGTCGATGCC
>MGTI01000014.1 GCA_001799365.1 Desulfobacterales bacterium GWB2_56_26
AGCGGGATGGAATTGCGAAAAATTACGCCATTTGGAAAAAGGAGCGGCTCTCGCTCACCCTGTCCATCGCCTGTCTGAAACGGCGCAAGGACGAACCGGTACTTCAGGCCCTCTTTTCCCTTCTCTCGGACATCTGGACGGATTGACCAAATATCCGGTCATCACCTGCTTTCATCCTTCGCCAGTTCCATCAGCCGCTGTTCCGCCCATTTTCTGTATACCTTTTCTTCCGGAGTCTTCGGCTTCATGGCCAGGACCTTTTCGAACAACTCCCGGGCTTCTTGAGCCTGCCCGAGCCGTTGCCGAAAGAGACCCAGGTCATAGTAATAAACAGAATAGTCGGGGCGCAGTTCGATGGCCTTCTGCATGAGAGCCACGGCATTATCGGTCGTCAGTTCTTCCGGCAAGCCGCCGAAAAACATCGATGCCAGCATTCTTTCCAAAGAGCCGACTGCGCCGACCTTCAGATTCAGCCAGCTGAAGATATAGATGGGGTCGGGATCGTCCTGGGCTGAGGCTATCAGCACCGGCAGTTCCCGATGCAGTTCCCTTACGATGCGTACCTGGTCGCCGGACGGCATAAAACCAGCCGTCTTTGCCTTGGCCACCACCTGGAGGAGTCTTGCCTGATAGTCCTCAGGCTTCAACAGGAGTGCCCGCTCGGCATAGGCTGCCAGTTTCAGATAGTGCTGTTTCTGCTCTTCCGATCCTTTCTCCCGGTACAGCCAGCCCTGGCGAAAATGCAGAAATCCCGCATTGAGCAAGGCCTGATAGTTATCCGGCTCCTCCGCCAGAATATGCTCAAATAACTGCAGGGCCTCAACTTCCCTGTTATTCTCCCGAAGTTGAACGGCATGGGCCAGCTGATCATCCTGTACGGCATTCGCCGAAATACAAGAGAGTGGAACAAAGCAGCATATCACTACCAGGGGAACAATTCGAGCGAGGAAAAAATCGAGTCGTGACATAGGATCTTTCGGGGTAACTCCCCACAAGGGGAGATAAGTCCCTTCAAGAAATTCTTTCTAAGGTGTCTTGTCCTTCGGGTTCGTTTTCATACCCAATGATCATATACTGTAATGACAAATTTCACCGATAGAACAAAATATTTTCTCCTCCGATCATATTGCTACCCACATGAGGGAACGGCCCTGAGATCCGCACCACAAACAGGAGTGGTGCGGATCGGGGTATGGAAGGAAAGCGGAAATCTCAGCCTTATTGACTCTTTGGCGCTCCAGGCTCCGCAGGTTTCTCTCCCGTTGTCTGACCGGGCTCCTGCGTCACTCCGGGTTGTTGTGTCCCGCCGGGTTGCTGCGTGGGTTGCTGCGTGGGTTGTTCAACCTTTTTCTCTCCGGTTTTCTCGGGCGGTTTGTCCCCATCGCAGGAGACAGTGGCTAAAGCGAGAAAGCTTGAAAAAACAACAGCGAGAATCATCCTGTAAGTTGCCATTACTTCCTCCCTTGGTTGATTATGCTTCACCGAAACGTGCTATCAGATATGGGGCCTTCGTCCGAGGACGGCAAACACTACGGCAAGAATGAGACCTACGATAAAGAGAATCCAGGCGATATTTGCGGCAGTACCCGCAATACCAGTGAGACCCATTACACCCGCGACGATAGCAATGATAAGAAATATGACGGCTAATCCGATCATGACTGCTCCTCCTCTTGGTTGTACGGCAAAAACCTATTCGTGATGCCGATAGTTAGTTAGGTTTTATACAAGAGGTAAGATTGCTTCGCCGCCTTGTCAACTTGCCGGGCAAGACCGCCGATTGGCCCGGCGCAACCAGTGTCCTGTCAAGGTAAAAAGAAAAATGTCAATTGATGACAAATCTGCCGACCAAGGTCTTCAGTTGTTCCGAGAGACGCAGGAGCTCCTGGGAGTTTTGATCGACTTCCGAACCATTCTCGGATATCCGTCCGGCAGCGTGATCTACTTGAGTGATATCTGCCGAAACGAAACCTGCTTTTTCGGCGCTTTGCATAATATGAGTGTTGATATAGGCAAGCCCTGCCGATGTCTGGACAACATTACTGGTGATCTCGCTGGTTGCCACCGACTGTTGGTCAATTGCGGTCGAAATGGTAATGATTATGTTGCTTACCTCACTTATTACCGCAGAAATCTCCCCGATGCTTTGCACAGCGCCCTGAGTGGCACCCTGAATACTGTCGATCTGTGACCTGATCTCTACGGTAGCCTGAGCCGTTTGTCCAGCCAATTGCTTGATTTCGTTGGCAACTACCGCAAATCCCCGGCCAGCCTCGCCGGCTCTGGCCGCTTCGATGGTGGCATTCAACGCAAGGAGGTTGGTCTGGGCGGAAATTTCGTTAATCGCCTCCGTCACCTTGCCGATTTCTTCGGCGGTCTGCCCCAGTTGATTCACCTGCCGCGAGGCCGTTTCCGTCTGAGTTACGGTCTGGGCGGCAATTATCCGAGCCTTCTCCGAGTTTTTGGCGATTTCCTGAATCGTCTTGTTCATCTCTTCTGCAGAGCGGACAATCAACTCCACATTTCCCGAGGCCTGCTGCATAGTGCTGGACACAGACTGCAGATTATTGCTCATCTCCTCCGTCACGGCAGCGGCGTTATTGGAACGGGTCTTCATATGACCGGCACTCGTCGATAACTGGCCGGCAAGATCTGCCAAGCCGATTGACGAGCCGTTCAATTTCTCGGTGATATGGGCAACCTCTTTGACGAGGGTATGAATTTTTTCGACAAAGACATTAAACCATTTGGCTTGTTCGCCCAACTCATCCTTTCGATCTTCCGTGAGTTTGCGGGTCAGGTCGCCTTCGCCTTCGGCAATGTCCTTCAGCATGTTGACGATGTTTTTTATCGGTCTGGTGGTACGAAAACCGGTGAAAAGCGAGATGCCGCTACCAAGCAGCAAACCGAGCGCCAGCAACAGGGTAATGCTCTTTGACGCCGTGCTTTTTGCCGTATCCATCAACACGGCCGTCCCCTGTTTGAAATCCCTGATCAAGGCCAGGATCTCGTCTTTTTGTTTCAGCATGCCGTCGGTCAGCCGTCGATTCTCTTCGCAAATTTTGGCGATCTGCTCGAATTGCGAGCCGCTGTACATGGCCATCGCTTGCCGGATCTGCGGAGGCACCTGTTTGATATCTTTATCATCGAGGGCCTCGGCCAGGAACGACCATTCCGAAAACGTTTCGGCAGCGAACTTCATGCCATCGACAACCCGCTTCATGGCCTGGTTATCTTCATGGAGAAAATAGTTGTTTTCCGCAAGACGGGTGGTCACCATCAAGGTAAACAGTTTTTCCGTGACCGAGAGCAGTTCCTGCTCATAGGATGTGAGTTCTTTGCCGGCAATGAGTGCGTTGTTTTTCCGATCTTCCAGAGGGGTCTTGACCTTGTCGACAAGCAATTGGGTGGTGGTATCGTACGCCTGTGTCAGGGTCCCTTTAAGGCTTTTCAACTGCTTGGTGTTGCCGACTACTTTATCGAAAGAACCGTTGTACAGGAGGATATTGTCGGACAACAACTGCAAATGACTCAACAGCGCTCGGTCCTGAACCTCGGCCTGAAGCTGATCGCCCAGTTCCTTGACCCGGCTCATATTGTCCTTGAAGGCCTCGGCCTGCGCATCGTCCTGGCGAAGCAGATAGGTGCCCTGAAAGTCCTGGGCCGTGTAGATCGATTCCGCCAGTTTGCCCGCTTGATTGAAAAGCTGCACTTTCGCGGCGATGCCGTTCAGATTAAAAATACAGAAAAGCACACTGACCCCAAAGAGGACGAGGATGGCCACGGACCCCATCGACGTCTTCACCCAAAGCGGTAGACTTTTGACGTTCATTGTCACACTTCCTCTCGTTTCGCCAAACAATATCCCTCCGGCCTCAAGGTACAACCCTTTGGCCGGAGGGAGAAGTCTCCCCCGGTTTCCACTGGAGATCCTATTTATTCCAAGTACATGCCTGCCCCTGCATAAACATTTTCATTGCCCATCAGGCAACCCTTCACATAAGAGGTTTTTTGCGAAAACGCCTGCTCGCCCGGCTTCGGCCAGCGATAGTCGACCCACCCGCTGCCGTTGGCATATGTGGTGCTCTCTTTGGTTGCCTGGCTGGATTTTGCGGTTTCTGAAAAATCGGCGAAGAATCGTTTGCCGTTATCATCTTTCAACCCTATCAAGACTTTTCCTATCAATTCCGGCTTGACATGCATCAACGTCTTGCCTTTCATGTCGTTCACGAAGACATAATTATCGTTGCAGAAACGGATGGCCTTGACCTTCTCCAGACCGGCCTCGCCTTCTTGCTCCAGTATCTGCACGGCATTATCGACTGCAGTTTTGACTTCCTCTTTACTGCACGTCGTTGCCCAGGCCGTCGTTTGTCCGCACAGACAGAGAACCGCTCCCACCGCCAACACCTTTCTCAGTTTCATCGAAATGCTCCTTTACAGTAAAATTTTAGTCTCAAATCAAAAACATTGACCTTCCAGAACTATCGGAAAAATAAAATAGGAAGTCAAGCCATGCTGGTTTTTTTGAAGAGGCGTGAGGATGAAAGGGAGAAGGAAACTCGGTGGAATCGGGGAGGATTAAAATGTTATCCCTGTAATTGCCAGGTCTTCAGGCGATGCTGATGGTTTAACGCGGATAGGTGAATTCTATACCGGCCTCATGAAACCGGATATTAATCTCCAGGTTGATAGCCTGTTGAATATCCATAAAATGGTTATAACAGGGACTTGTCACCCAATAAACGATTTCAAATTTCAGGACAGAAATGCCGTACTCTGCAAAATGCGCTCGTCAAAGCGTACCAGGGCGTTATACGAAAAATTTTCCGGGCGTGCCTGGCGATGTGTATTATGTTGTTGGCGTTATGAAAAACGAACAGAGCATGATATTTCGCCAGCACCATTCTTTTCCTGATGGCTTGAGAGATATGATCCCCGAATATCCGGCTGCCGCAGCCGTAACCATGGCGATTCGCCCCCTCCTCCACCCCTTGTTTCAGGCCCTGCCGGACGGGATATCCGAATTCACCTTTGCCAACATCTACCTGTTTCGGGCGGCACACAACTACCTGCTCTCGCGGCTGTCCGACGGGCGAATTGTCATCCTCGGCAATGACCATGGCCATCCCTTCTTCATGTCGCCCTTCGGTCTGCCGGAGAAGCCGCTCCTCGACCTGCTGATGACCAACCATGGCAGGATGAAGTGCGTGGCCGCATCGCAAAAAGAATTTCTTGAAGCCATGGGCTTTGTGGTCACGGAGGACCGCGACAATTTCGATTACTTGTACCTGCGGCGGGAACTGGCCGAACTGACCGGGCGGAAATTTCAAAAGAAAAGAAACCTTATCAAAGGGTTCCTGAATAATTTCAACTGGGAGGGCCGGCCGCTGCTGCCTGAGCTGCTGGGCGATGCCATCGGCATCCTGGAGGCCTGGCGCAACGAGCACGACTCTGCCGGCGACTATGCAGCCGCCCGCGAGGCCCTGGAAAAGTCCGAAGAGCTGCAGCTATGCGGCGGCATCTACTATGTAGACGGACAGCCTGCGGCCTTTACGCTCGGCGAGGAACTGGCCTGCGGCACCAGTTTCGTCATCCACTTCGAAAAAGCCCTCAACCGTTACAAGGGCATTTATCAATTTATCAATCAGGCTTTCGCCGGGATTCTCGGCGAAAGCTATACCACCATCAACCGCGAGCAGGATCTGGGCGAGGAAGGGCTCCGCCATGCCAAACTGAGTTACCGGCCGAGCGGCTTTGTGGAAAAGTTTTCGGCGACATTGCCCCATTCAGCGTATAAATAACAGCTTCGGCCTAACCATTCCCAACGTACTGCATACCTTCCGTCCAATAGACTGAGAAAATCTGTCAATTCCGACAAAGATCCGAACAATATCACTTTACCAGGTGAATTCAAACCGATTATTGACTAGAATAGAGAATCTTCACGGCTGTGTTTTACTCCATTTTTCCAATTTCCCCGACAAGGGGAATGAGTACCTTCACGAAATTCTTTCTAAAAACAAGAAATGAATTTCTCAGGTACTAGTGACCCGTACGGGGTAAGAGGATCGGAGCCATGCACAAGGATGTCGAGCATTCGCTGGGAATATGTCTTGGTGCTTCAACTGTGTCGCTCGTCGAGGTTGAACGGCGGGCGGGAACACCGCCCGTAATCGTCAAACATGCTGCAAAGGCTCATCAGGGCAGCGTCCGGGACTGTCTCGATGCCCTGCTGCAGGAAACCGGCAACCTGACCGAAAAAAAGCTCTGTGTCACCGGCCGCAACTTCCGTCACTCCCTCAATCTCTCCTCCATCTCCGAACCCGAAGCGACCGAACTCGCAGTCGGGCATATCCTGCCCGCGGATCATCCCTACCGGTTGGTAATTTCGGCCGGAGGTGAAACCTTTCTGGTTTACCACCTCGACGACCTGAACTGTATCGGCAACATCCACACCGGCAACAAATGCGCGGCCGGCACCGGCGATTTCTTTCTGCAGCAGCTGCGCCGGATGGATATTCCGCTGGCCGAGGCCACTGCAATGGAGCTGCCGGAAAAATCGTTCAGGATATCCGGGCGATGCTCAGTTTTCTGCAAGAGTGACTGCACCCACGCCCTCAACAAAGGGGTGGCAAAAAACGCGGTGGTCGCCGGGCTGACCAGCATGATGGCAGATAAACTGTTGGAGCTCATAAAAGATTTCGACATCGGTCACGTTCTGCTGGTCGGCGGCTGCGCCGGCAATACAGGCATGGTCCATTACCTCCGGCAAAAGATCGGCAATCTCTATATTCCCGCCGAAGCCGCCTATTTCGAGGCGCTCGGCGCGGCGCTCTGGGCGCTGGACCATGCTCCGCGTCCCTACCCCGGACGGGACCGACTCTTCTGCGACAACGCCTGCAATTTTTCTTTCCACAAGCCGCTCACCGCCTTCCGGCATCTGGTGCATTACAAAAACAGGCCGCACGGCAAGGCTGAAGCAGGCGACCATACGATCCTCGGCCTGGACGTCGGCTCCACCACCACCAAGGGCGTACTGCTGCGGCGCAACGACAAGGAGGTTCTCGCCTCCGCCTATCTGCGCACGAACGGCGATCCGGTGGGTGCCGCAAGAAATGTCTATCGGTCCCTCTGGGATCAACTGAGTGTGCCGGTTGTCATCGAGGCGGTCGGCGTGACCGGTTCCGGCCGCCAGATTGCCGGCCTCCATGCCATGACCCCCGGCGTCGTCAATGAAATCATTGCCCACGCCACGGCCGCCGCCTTCTACGACCCGGAGGTCGATACCATTCTCGAACTCGGCGGACAGGATGCCAAGTACACCTATCTCGCCAACGGCGTCCCCAACGATTATGCCATGAACGAGGCCTGCAGTGCCGGGACCGGCTCCTTCCTGGAAGAATCGGCCAGGGAAAGCCTGGGGCTTGAGGTGAGCGACATCGGCAACATGGCCTTCCTTGGTGAAAAACCGCCCAATTTCAGCGACCAATGCGCCGCCTTCATCAGCTCGGACATAAAAAACGGCGTGCAGCAGCGGATCTCGACCGAAAATATCGTCGCCGGCCTGGTTTACTCCGTGGCCCTCAACTTTATCAACCGGGTCAAGGGCAATCGGCCGGTGGGTCAAAAAATCTTTATCCAGGGCGGCGTCTGTTACAACCAGGCAGTGCCCGTGGCCATGGCCGCCCTCACCGGCAAGGAAGTGATCGTCCCGCCCGATCCAGGCCTGATCGGGGCCTTCGGGGTCGCGCTTGAAGTCGAAAAGCGGCTCGAACAGGGGCTCATCCAACCGGCAGTCTTCGACCTCGAAGTACTGGCCACACGCGAGGTCGGCTACGAAAAACCCTTTATCTGCGGCGGCGGCAAGGAAAAATGCGACCGGAAGTGCGAGATCGCGCGGATTACCCTGGCCGGCAAAACCTATCCCTTCGGCGGCATCTGCAACCGCTACGACAACATGCTCCGCAACGCCGACATCGACAGCAGCGGCTGCAATCTGGTCGCCGCCCGCCAGAATTTGATTTTTGCCGGGGAAGAGTCGGAGACAGAGCACGCTCGCCCCACCGTCCGCATGAATCGGTCGTTTTTGATCAACACCTATTATCCCTTTTACCGGCGCTATCTTGAGGAACTTGGCATGAACCTCATCCTGCCGAAGAGCGTATCCCCCGCCGGCATCGCCCGGCGGGGCGCCCAGTTCTGTTATCCGGCCGAACTCGCCCACGGCTATCTCGCGGACATGCTCGAACTTGCGGCCGATTTCACCCTGCTGCCCCACATCATAGGCATTCCCTCCGGCAACGGCGAGATGTCCTGCACCTGCGTCTTTGTCCAGAGCGAACCTTTTTACCTGAGAAGCGCCTTCCGGGAACTGGAGACTCCCGCCACGCTGTCGCCGACCCTCGATTTTTCCGCAGGTTTTCATGACCAGCAACGGGTGTTCGGGGAACTGACCGTAAAGCTCGGTCGAACCGCTCCCCAAGGCCGAAAAGCCTTTGCCTGCGCGCATGAGGAACAGACCAAATGCCGACGGCAGCTGAAGGAAATCGGCCAAAAATTCCTGACCGACCTCGAAAAGAGCCCGGACCGGTTCGCCGTGGTCCTTTTCGGCAGGCCGTACAACAGCTTCACCGACATCGCCAACAAAGGCATTGCAATGAAGTTTGCCACCCGGGGCGTGCCGATCGTCCCCTTCGATCTCTTACCCTTTGAGGATCAAAACCTGGACGAGGAGATCAACATGTATTGGGCCATGGGCGATAGCCTGCTCCGCTGCGCCCGGTTCGTCGCGGGACACCCGCAGCTCTTTGCCGCCTATATCACCAATTTTTCCTGCGGACCGGATTCCTTCATCATCACCTATTTCCGCGACACCATGGGCGCAAAACCGAGCCTCACCCTGGAACTCGACAGCCACACTGCCGATGCCGGACTGGAAACGCGGATCGAGGCCTTCCTCGATATTGTCGGCACCTGCCGCAAACTGGGAAAATCGTTTGTAAAAGCCTACAAGGACAAGGGTACGACCGCCGCCATGGAGTATAAACCCGGAGGCGCAGCCATCCGTACCGCAGGCGGGGAACGGGTCGGACTTACCGACAAAAGGGTGAAGCTGCTGGTGCCGGCCATGGGCAAATTCGGCACGCCGCTTTTGGCCGATGCTTTCGCCGGTTGCGGCATCCGGACCGAACAACTGCCGCCGGCCGATACCGAAAGCCTCAAGCTGGGCCGGGGCCATTCCAGCTGCAAGGAATGTTTGCCGCTGCAGACGACGCTGGGCACCGTTCTCCACTATCTGCAGAAAGACCGGCCCGAGGGCCAGATTACCGCCTATCTCATGCCCAACGCCGACGGACCGTGCCGGTTCGGCCAGTACAACGTTCTGACCAGAAGGCTCATCGCCCGCCAGAACATTGCCGATACGGCGGTGTTTTCGCCTTCGACCGAGAACTGCTACGGCGGCCTGGGCACCAAATTCCAGATCGCCGCCTGGCGGGCAATCGTCACCGGCGATGTATTCGATGAAATGTGGTCCACCATCCTGACTGCGGCAGCTGATAAAGAGGCGGCCCTTACGCTGCTGGATGAACGCCACCGGGCGCTGCGCCGGGTCATCGCCGGAGACTGGCGAACCCTGGCCCGTGAGCTTAAAAGAAGCGCCGGAAAGCTGGCCGCAATTGTTCTGACCAAGGATTATCGGACCATTCCCAAGATATCTCTTGCGGGAGAAATCTATGTCCGCCACGATCCCCTCTCCCTGCAGATGCTGGTGGAGAGATTGGCTGCGCGCGGGTTCATCGTCCGGACAGCGCAGAACAGCGAATGGTTCAAATATGTAGACTGGCTGATCGAAAACGGCCTTCATGGCAAAAATTCCATCAATTTCCGTATAGTTAACTGGATAAAAGGGCGAATCGACCGGCAGATCCGCGAGCTTTTGGCCCCTGCCGGACTCTTCTACCACGGCGATATGCGGGTCGGGCCGGTGGTCGGGCTCGGCGCCCGCTTTCTTTCGCCGGAGGTCCAGGGCGAGGCCATTCTCACCATCGGCTCGGCCTTTCACGACATTCTCAATCCCGCCTGCGGGATCATCTCCATCGGCCCCTTCGGCTGCATGCCGAGCCGGGTAGCGGAAGCGATACTGCAGCAACGGTTTACCGCCGGGGAGAAAAAACGGATGAACGGTCACGCCGGTTCCCCCATCCTTAAAAACGGCGAGCGGAAATTCCCCTTTCTGGCCATCGAAACCGACGGCGCTCCCTTCCCGCAGATCATAGAGGCTCGGCTGGAGGCCTTCTGCCTGCAGGCGGAACGGCTGCACCGCGAGATGCTTGCCGGATCGCCGGATTATTGTTGATATATCTTAGCCTTCTCGGGTAATGCTACAGAGGAAGACAAGGCGAAGGATGTCATGCAATAATTTCCATTCGATAAATTGAAATGCCTACCACCACAGCATCGGACAGTGTCAAAAAAAAACGTGTCTCCTCTGGCATTCCCGAACTCGACAGGCTACTCGGCGATCTGTTCATCGGCGACAACGTCCTCTGGTACGAAGACGCCGGCAGCTTTTCCGCGATCTTCTGCCTGAAATTCATCCGGGAGACGCTGGCCCGCAAAAAACCGCTGATCTATGTCACCTTCGATCGGTCCCCGAAAAACGTGGTGTCCTTTTTGGGGACGCTCGCCGAGAGCCAGAACCTGACCATTCTCGACTGCTTCACCAACGGCAAGGGCGACCGGTCCGAGGTTTTCAACAAATTCTATGAGAAGGACGGCGCCCTGTGGCCCTACCAGGTGATCAAGCTGAACGACCCGTCCAATCCCGGCCATGTCGGCGAGGCGATCTACGGTCTGCACAGCAATCTGTCGGGAGACGTTCATTTCATTCTCGACAGCCTGACCGGCATGCAGGCCCTCTGGGGCGGCGAGGAGCAGGTGCTGCAGTTCTACGCCAGGACCTGTCCCCGCCTCTACGAACTGGAGACCATTGCCTACTGGCTCATTGAAAAAGGCGCGCACTCCAACCGGCTCAAGGCCAATATCAACAAGATCGCCCAGGTGGCGATCGACCTGTCGGTGCGCCGCGGCAAGTCGATGCTGAAGATCGTCAAGGCGGAGAAGCGGAATTCGAAATTCTTGAACGAACAGCACGAGTATGCCTGCGAGGATTCCGACATCGTCTTCGAAAGCCAGCGTCAGGAGAAAGGAAAATTCGATCTCGGGGCAAAGATCAAGAGTTTCAGGCTGTTGCGGGGACTCAGTCAGAAGCGTCTTGCCGACCTGACCGGGGTGACCCCGAGCACCATATCCCAGGTGGAAAAAAACCTGATCTACCCCTCGCTGCCGGCGTTGTTCCGGATCGCCGAAAGCCTTGCCATCGACATGGCCACCTTCTTCAAGGAACACGGGTTGACTAAAAATTCCCTCGTCCATCCCGTCGACAAACGGTCACCCCTGCCGCTCGACAAGATTACCAAGGACAAGGCGACGGCCGAACTGCTGATGCCGCCGGATCTGGCCACCGGGTTGCAGGCGGCGATTGTCAGAATCCGGCCCGGCAAAAAACTCGTCGGTCATTTCGTGGTTCACAAGGGTGAGGAGTTCGGGTATCTCCTCACCGGACGGCTGGAAATGACCATAGACAACGAATCATACGAGGTAAATCCGGGCGACGCCGTGTTCCTGCCGAAGGATACTCCCGGCGGGTGGCGCAATACCGGCGAGGCCGTGGCCGATCTGCTCTGGATAACGGTACGGGGATAAAGCTGAAAAAACATCACCGAGCCATGCAACCGGATCGGTGATGAAGGGCTGCTGCCGCATTGGCCACGGCAGCAGTTTACTGTTTCGTCCTGTATGAATCAGGCCAGCAGAATCGCTCGCGCGCTTTCGTTCTTGGCGTCGGTGATGTGAGTTATCCCCGTCTCGCGGGCGGTCTCGCGGTTCGCCGCATAAATATCCTCCCGGCTGATCTGGGAAACCTTGAACTTGCGGGCACCGGCCAGCAACTGCTGGATGCCGCAGGCAAGTTTGTCGGCCATGGTCCACATGGCGATCGCCCCGTACGGAATGTTGCGCATCTCGTCTTTCCCCACTTTTTTCTGTACATCGAAATAGGAGGCGAAGATCTCCTCCGGCGTGGTGCCGATTTCAGTGACCGACTTCGGCAGGCTGTCCCAGTTGCCGTTGATCGTTTCCTTCCGGTCCGGATTGATGACACCCTCGATATTGGCGCCGAGGAAACCGGGGATCATGATGCCCCGGCCCATGCAGATCATCTTGACAAACGGCGCCCCGAGCGCGAGGCCCTTGAAGATGCTGTCTTCCAGAGCAAAACCGCCGGCAAAGGAGAGATCGACGACCTTTTGCCCGCGGCTAGCCAGGAGGCTCGCGTATTCGTAGGCTTTGGCGTGGAGGTTGATGGACGGTACGCCCCAGCTCTGCATCATGTTCCACGGGCTCATGCCCGTGCCGCCGCCGGAACCGTCGATGGTGAGGAGGTCGAGCCCGGCGTCGGAGGCGAATTTGATCGCCATGGCCAGCTCTTCCATGCCGTAGGAACCGGTCTTCAACGAAATCCGGTCAAAGCCGAGGCTGCGCAGGTAATCGACCGACTTCATGAAATCTTCCCGGACCAGGGCCACGGTATCAAGATGGGTGCCGCCGAGACGGCTGTGCCGGGCAAAGGATTTGATCGCCCCCTTGGCAAAGGCTTCCTGCACCTCGGGCAAGGCAGGATTTGGGTCGACCACGTAGCCGCGCTCCTTGAGGAACAGGGCGTAATCGAGGCTCGTCACCTGGATCTCGCCGCCGATGTTTTTCGCCCCTTGGCCCCATTTCAGCTCGATTATGCATTTGTTGCCGTACTTTTCGGCAACATATTCGGCAACCCCGTTGCGGGTGTCCTCGACATTCAACTGGACGATGATGGCGCCATGCCCGTCATAGTAGCGGAGATACACATCGATCCGGCGATCGAGTTCAGGGGAGATTTTGATGCGGCCGCCGCCCATGGTCGATTCTTTGTCGACACCGACGACATTCTCGCCGATGACGATGGGGATGCCGGTCAGCGCGCAGCCGACGGCGAAGGAATTCCAGTACTTGGCGGCAATAAAGGTCGAGCCGAGGGCGCCGGTCATCAACGGCAGGCGGGATTTGGTCTTTATCTTATTTCCGAATTCGGTGGATAGATCGACATTGGGGAAAATACAGTCGTCGGCATTGGAAGTGAGCCCATCGCTCAAGCCCACCGAGCCGTATGCATACCCTTGGATTCGCAAAGAGTTGTAGGACACCCCGACATGGGTGGTGTTGTTGGCCCCCGCCGTTACCAGGCCGAAGTCGCGGGGATAAAGGAGTTTCCGCCCGACGAGGCTCGATTTCCAGGTCTCGCATTTGCCGGTGCAGTCGGCCCGGCACAGGGTGCACAATCCCGATTCCGCTGGATTTCCACGATTGGCAGTTCCCAAGACATCGTTCAGTTTTTCAAAACGCATTGCAATCTCCTTTCGGATTTCCCTGTGGGAGCTGCCGTCCAAATAAAAAAGGCATCTGCCTCACAGAGAGGAAACAGACGCCTTTGTCCAGTGTTTCTACGTGCCCCACGCCATTGTGAGGATTGTAGTTATGTATTAGTACGTTTTATTAGCTTGACTAAATTATCTTGTCAAGACAAAAATACAATGCTCGTGCTTTATCCGGAAACAACGGGTTCCGAAAAGACATTGTCTACAGTTCGTCGGAAAGCACGATGGCTTCGGCCACATCCTGCATCGACTTCCGGGTATCCATGCTCCGTTTCTGGATCCAGCGATAGGCATCCTCGCCGCTCATCTGCCGCCTGTGCATGAGGATCTCCTTGGCACGCTCGATGACCTTGCGGGATTTAAGTTCCTGTTCGATGACGCGGGTCCTGATGATCAGTTCGGTGTTGTGAATGGCAACCGCCGCCTGGCTCGCCACCGCGGTCAGCATATTGATATCGGTCTCCGAAAAGACATGGGGCTTGGCGGTAAAACAGTTGAGGACGCCCATGACCTTGTCTTCCCTGCCCATGAGGGGGACACCGACCATGGACACCAGGCCTAACTTGGCGGCCATTTCCTTTTCCTTGAATCGCTCGTTGGCCAGCACATTGTCGATCACCAGCGGCCGCTGGGTCGAGGCCACGTAGCCGACCACCCCTTCGTGCATCCGCAGCACCCGGTCCTTGACATATTCGCGATCGATGGCCTGGGTCGCCTTCAACCTGATCACCGGCGGATTTTCAGTTTCATCGACCAGCCACAGGGAACAGATTTCAACGCCCGTCACCCTGGCGGTTACCATGACGATAAGCTTGAAGAGATCCTCAAGAAAGAGCTCCGAGGTGATCGCCTGCCCGATATCCATCAGCGCCTTGATGTAGCGGTCGTAGGTATGTTGAGGAGATTTTTCCATTAACTTACACTAACATTGTTGATATCATGTCATCAGATAATCAATTCTGATGCTGCAGCCAGAGCAATCCTTTTCTGGTGATGAGATTGTACTGCAGATCCGGATCGGTCTCGATAATCCCAAGCCCTTCCATGCTTTTCAAGACCTGCCGAAGCTCCGGCATTTTCATGTTCAACCGGCCGGCAATGGTTTCCGAGGTAACCAGCTGCGGCTCGGCTTCCTTCAAATTATCCGAAAGAACGGTAAGTACCCGAAGTTTATGCTCCTGCATTGACATATGCACCTCATTCATGGCAAACGTGGCAATTCTTCATGATTTTTCCTCATATTTTTCTATTCGAAAAGGAGACAATCTGCAAACAAAAACCATTTTTTTATTAATTTTTGCATTATTTATTTAGTGTTAGTTAATTCTAGAGTTGTATTACCGAAAAAGCCCCTTTGCCATCCGGACTTTTTCCTTTATCTTGTCCATATTTCATCAACAAATCTCTACGGGAAAAGGAATATGGCCGACCAAGACGATCAACCATCCAGCGACCGCTGGACGATTTCTGCCACGAGAACGATTTTCACCAATCCGGTCGTCAACCTGGTAACCAGCCGGGTCCGCTGCGGACGAACGGCAATCGAAAAGGACTTCTATAAATTCCAGTTTCCGCGCTGGGTCAACATTATCGCCCTGACCGGCAGACAGGAATTGATCCTGATCCGCCAGTACCGCTTCGGCACCGACCGGATCGAATTGGAAATTCCCGGCGGGGCGGTCAACGACGGTGAAGACCCGTTGGCGGCCGGTTTACGCGAGCTGCTCGAAGAGACCGGCTATGCCGGACAAAACGGCCGGATCATCGGCAAGGTGTGCCCCAATCCGGCTATTCAGAATAACTTCTGCTATACCGTGCTGGTGGAGGATGTCCGGCAGGTGGCCGAACCCTCCCAGGACGACATGGAGGACATCGAGGTGCTGATCCTGCCGCAGGATGAGGTGCAAAAACTGGTGGTGGACGGCAGCATCAGCCACGGGCTGGTCCTCAACGCGCTGATGTTCTTTGCCATGGACAAGGCGAAAAACAGGTTCGGCAGGCCATGAGCGGCGGAGACGTAAGGCCGTACGACTGCCGTCGGATTCTGGAAATTCATTGACAGAGCGAGTGTTTCCCGGTAATTCTTGGTGATTCGTGACCAGGTTGCCCGAAGTTACTTTTTCCACACAATTCTCTTAAGGCAACACACGCTTCTCTGAAATATACTGAACTGAGCGGCAAATTTTTGCCGCTTTTTTTATCACTGTCCATCGTCAAACTCCGAAAACGAGATTCATCATGAGTGAAGAGAGTCAGATTCTTGCCCAACGTAAAGAAAAAGCCGAATCCCTTGCCGCCCTCGGGGTGAATCTGTACATTAACAGCTTCAAGCCGGCCAATTCGGCAAAAGAACTCCTGCCCAAGGGAGAGGGTCTCGGTCCCCAGGATGCGGACCCGGAAGGCGCCGTCTATTCCGTGGCCGGTCGCATCATGGCCATGCGCAAATTCGGCAAGGCCGCCTTCTGCACCGTCGCCGATACCAGCGGCCAAATCCAGATCTATGTGAAGCTGGACGTCCTGGGCGAGGGGATCTTTGAAACCTTCAAAAAATGGGATATCGGCGACATCGTCGGCGTGGAAGGCACCCTGTTCAAGACCAAGGTGGGGGAACTGTCCATCCAGGCGGCGAAGATCGTGATGATCTCCAAGTCGCTGCGGCCCCTGCCCGACAAATGGCACGGCCTGACCGACGTCGAGACCCGCTACCGTCAGCGCTATGTCGATCTGATCGTCACGCCTGAGACCCGCGAGACCTTTCGCAAGAGGGTCGAGATCATCCGCCTCGTCCGCGAATACCTGAACGACCAGAACTTCATGGAAGTGGAGACGCCGATGATGCAGCCCATCCCCGGCGGCGCTACCGCAAAACCTTTCATGACCCATCATAATGCACTGAACATGGACCTCTACCTGCGGATCGCCCCGGAGCTCTATCTGAAGCGCCTCCTGGTCGGAGGCTTTGAGCGGGTTTTCGAGATCAACCGCAATTTCCGCAACGAAGGGTTGTCGACCCGGCACAACCCCGAGTTCACCATGCTGGAATTCTACCAGGCCTACGCCACCTATACAGACCTCATCACCCTCACCGAGAAGATGATCTCGTCGATCTGCGAGAAAGTCAACGGTACCATGAAGATCACCTACCAGGGCACCGAGGTCGACCTCACGCCGCCGTGGAAGGTACTGACCATGGATCAGGCGCTCGTCGAGGTTGCCGGAATAGACCCGGCCGCATTGGTCGATGATGCCAAGGTTATGGCCCTGGCCAAGGAAAAAGGGATTAAACTTGAAGAGAAAGCGGGGCCCGGGAAGGTCAAGACCGAACTCTTCGAGCTGCTGGTCGAGGAGAAGCTTATCAACCCGACCTTTATCACCTCTTATCCGACCGAGGTCTCGCCGCTTGCCCGGAGAAACGACCAGGATCCGACGGTTACCGACCGCTTCGAGCTCTTCATCACCGGCCGCGAGCTGGCCAACGGCTTCAGCGAGCTGAACGACCCGATGGATCAGCTGGGGCGCTTCGAAAAACAGATTGCCGAGCGCGGCGACGACGACGAGATTCATCCCGAACTGGATGCCGATTACATCCGAGCGCTTGAATACGGCATGCCGTCGGCCGCCGGCGAAGGCATCGGCATCGACCGGCTGGTGATGCTCTTGACCGATGCCCCCTCCATCCGCGACGTCATCCTCTTCCCGCACTTAAAACCCGAGACGAAGCTGCAGCAGGAAGTCCTGCCGGAAAAACCATAGACTGGAAATTATAGAACATGTTTGAATGGTTCATCGGCCTGAGATATCTCAAGGCCAAACACCGGCACGGCTTCATCTCGCTGATTTCGCTTATTTCAGTGGCCGGCATCACCGTCGGGGTCATTGCCCTCATCATCGTGCAGGCCGTTTACTCCGGCTTCACCGAAGGGTTGCGCGATCAAATCCTCGGGGTGAATTCCCATATCATCGTCCAGCGGCTGGGAGGAACCATCGGCAATTACGAACTGGCCCGCGAGCGCATCCTCACCGTTCGGGGTGTGACCGGCGCCACCCCCTACCTCTATGCCCAGACCCTCCTCAGCAGTTCGGGCGGCGGCAACGGCGTGGTGCTCCGCGGCATGGATCCCGCCACCGCCGAAAATGTCGTGGGTCTTGCAAAGCAGATGACGAAAGGCTCAATCCATGACCTCACCGAGCCGGAGAGCGAGCGGGTGCCGAATATCATCCTGGGCAAGAATCTGGCAAACGACCTCAAGGTAACTGTGGACGACCGGATCCGGCTTATCTCTCCGGGCGGGCCGCTCACGCCAATGGGCATTATCCCGAAGATCAAGACCTGCCGGGTGTCCGGGATTTTCGAGACGGGCATGTTCGAGTACGATTCAACGCTTGCCTACATGGCGCTCAGTGAAGTCCAGCACTTCCTTGACATAGGCGACATGGTGCACGGCATCGAGGTCACGGTTGCCCGGGATGAACTCAACCGGGCCGACCAGGTAGCCGCCCGGATTGCAGAAGCCTTGGGGCCCGGCTTTATCGCTAAAGACTGGATGATGATGAATCGCAACCTGTTCGCCGCCTTCAAGCTTGAAAAAATCGGCATGTTCATCGCCATGGCCCTCATCATTCTTGTTGCGGCGTTGAACATCATCAGCGCGCTCGTCATGGTGGTCATGGAAAAAAGCAAGGATATCGCCATCTTGAAATCGATGGGCGCCACAGCCGGTTCCATAATGAAGATCTTTTTCCTGCAGGGGCTGGTCATCGCCATCACCGGCACGACGCTCGGAGTCGCGGGGGGATTGGGTCTTTGCGAACTGCTCTCGCGCTACCAGTTCATCGAGCTGCCTTCCAACGTCTACCCGATGACCACGCTGCCGATCAAGGTGCTGCCGGAGGATGTGCTGATCATCGCCGTCTGCTCCATCGTCATTACGCTGCTCGCGACCCTTTATCCTTCCTGGAAGGCCTCGACCGTCCATCCGGCGGAGGTGCTCTCCTGATGGCTCTTTTTTCCGCGCGAGATATCACGAGGACTTATGGCAGCGGGGCCACCGCTCTCACCGTGTTGAAAGGTGTCTGTCTTGCGGCCGAAGCCGGCGAAATGACCGGCATCATCGGCGCCTCCGGCTCCGGCAAGACCACCTTACTGCAGATCCTGGGAACCTTGGATGCTCCTTCGGGCGGCGAGATCTACTTCCGCGATAAGCCGCTGCTCTCAAGAAGCGCCAGGGAACTTGCTCGATTCCGCAATGAGTCAATCGGTTTCATCTTCCAGTTTCATCACCTGCTGCCGGACTTCACCGCGCTCGAAAACGTGATGATCCCCGGTCTTATTGCCGGCAAGACCAGAAAAGAGATGACGGGACCCGCCAGGGAACTGCTGGACCAGGTGGAACTCAGCCACCGCGGCCATCACAGAGTCGGCGAATTGTCCGGCGGCGAGCAGCAGCGGGCGGCACTCGCCAGAGCACTCATCATGAAACCGGAGCTGCTGCTGGCCGATGAACCGACCGGCAATCTCGACTCACGGGCCGGCAATCTCGTTTTCGATCTTTTGCATAACCTCTGCCGAGAACGTAAACTCTGCGCCATCATGGTGACCCACAACACCAGTCTGGCGGAGAGAATGGATCATTGCCTTACCCTGAAAGACGGTATCCTGGAGTAGGGACGAAAATGTTTCGCCCGTGCACTGGGAAGGGCGAAAGATTTTTCGCCCCTACGATCCATATCGGGAATTTGTGGAGTAAAATTCAAAAATCGGGATGCACACGTAACGCTGCAAACTGAACTATGGCCAAGAATCTTCTCCAGCTGTTGTTTCATCCCAATCCCCTGAAAGCCGGACTGCTCTCCATCCTCGCCTGCTGCCTCCTCTGGAAATCCTTCGAATACGAGAAACCGGCCTTCTTTTCAGCCATCGATGCCAAAATCGTCGATACCATGTTCCTGATAAGGGGGGCGCAGGAGACCAGCGGCTCGGTGATCATCGTCGACATCGACGAGGCGAGCCTGAAGGAACACGGCCAATGGCCGTGGCCGCGAAATATCGTCGCCGACCTCACCCGCCGGATCTACGACGCCGGCGCTTTGGTCATCGGTTTCGATATCCTTTTTGCCGAAAAAGACCGGACGTCCCCCGCGGTTTTGTTCAACCGTTACCGAGACCTTCTCGGCGACTGCGATGAACAGCTCCTGCAGACGGTCGGGGCGATCAGCGAGTACAACCATGACCGGCTGCTCGGTGACGCCATCGCCTCCGGGACCAGTGTGCTCAGCTACATGTTTTTGTTGCGGGAAGACTCCCTCAAAAACCCCGGCGCGACTCCCTTTCCCACCCCGAACATCACCATCGACAGTGAAGAAGCCGGATTCCCCGATCTGAAACTCATTTCCGCCTATCGTTCGATCATCAATATCCCCGAGGTGGCCACCGCCTCGTCGGAAGGTTTTTTCAACGTCTTCCCCGATCAGAGCGGCACGGTCCGCAAGGTGCCGCTGTTCATGATGATGGACGACATCCCCTACCCTTCGCTTGCCTTCGAAATGGTCCGGCTGGTCAAAAATGAAGAAGACGTTCAGCTGCATCTCAGCGCCATCGGCAGCAAAAACCAGCGAACCCTGCTCGGGGTGTCCATGGGGCAATCCTTTACCCGAACCGACGACCTGGGCCAGTTGACCGTCAATTTCCGCGGCCCCTATAACACCTTCCCCTACCTGTCCGCCGCCGACGTCCTGAAAGGTATCGGCACCGAACGGCTGAACGGCAAATACGTGCTGATCGGTTCTTCCGCCTCGGCACTCATGGATCTGGTCGCCACCCCGTTTTCATCGAGGTCGCCGGGGGTCGAGGTGCATGCCAATATCATCGACAATCTGATCAAAAACGATGCTATGGTCTGGGAGAATTACACGGAAATCGGCTTGACCTATTTCATTATCATCATTGCCGGTCTGCTAATGGTCGTCTCCCTGGTTTACCTGGGACCATTCCTCGGCTTCGCCACTGGACTTGCCATCATGTTCGCCATCGTCGCCGGCAACTATCATTTTCTGTTTCAGAAGCAGCAACTCCTGGGCATCTCGTATATCCTCGCCTCGCTTCTGGCCGTCTTCATGACCGTTTCGATGTTCAATTACCTGTTCGAGGGCCGACGGCGCCTCTTTATCAGGCGGGCCTTTTCCCACTACGTCTCCCCGTCGGTGGTCAATGAACTGCTGAAAAATCCCGAACGGCTCAACCTTTCCGTCGAGAGCCGGGAAGTCACCATTCTCTTCTGCGATATCAGGAATTTTACAACACTCTCCGAAGTCACGCCTGTCGCCGAACTCGGCCAGTTTCTGAACACCTACTTCTCCCTCCTGACCGACATAATTACCAAACATAACGGCATGGTGGACAAATATATCGGCGATGCCATCATGGCGGTGTGGGGAACACCCCTCGACGACAAGGATCATGCCGAGAGTGCGGTACGGGCGGCACTCGAGATGATCTCGACCATCAGAGAACGCGGGGATCAGTTTAAGCTTGCCGGGCAGACCATCGAGATCGGCATCGGCATCAATACCGGGATGGTCAGCGCCGGGAATTTCGGCAGCAGCAAACGTTTCGACTACACGGTCCTGGGCGACAACGTCAACCTTGCCTCAAGGATCGAGGGACTCACCAAGTTCTATCGTTTGAAGATCCTGATCAGTGAGTTCACCCGCAAAAAACTCGCGCCCGATTACTGCTGCCGATTCGTCGATACGGTGATGGTCAAGGGTAGGAACAAACCAGTCAATCTCTTTGAGCCGCTGGGAGAGGTCGAAAACGCCGGCGAAAAGAGTGCGAAGCATGAGTCGTACGAAACGGCCCTGCTCCTGTTCAAATCCAGGCGGTTTGTCGAGGCACAGGACCTCTTTGCCCGCCTCTATGCGGAAAATCCCGAGAAGATTTACCAGATCTATCTGGAACGGTGCCGAAACTTTGCCGAGAATCCCCCGCCGCCGGAGTGGCAGGGGGTGCACGATCATAATTGAAGCCAAAGAGAAATGACGTTTTCGTAGGGTGCGCCGTGCGCACCGTTGGACGCGGCGATGGATGTTTGTAAGGAAGGGGAACGGTATTTGAGATTGTTTTCGGGCATCCGGTATGATTTCGGTGCGCACGGCGCACCCTACGCTCGCCTGCAGGCTACTCGATAATGGTGGAGCCCATGATCGCCTTGTTGCCGGTCCCGACCGAGACATTGGCGGAATTCTTGATCGTCGCGCGATTGACCACTGTCCCTTTCACTTCCGAATTCTCGATTTTGATCGAGCCCATATGGGCTTCATTGTTGGTGCCCACGGCCACGTTGACAGAGTTGCTGATCGTTGCCTGATTGACAATGTTGGCGTTCGGCCCAATGGTCGAGCCCCCGGAAGTGACATCGTTGTCGATCGACGCACCGCTCTCGATGGGGTAAATCTCGGAAGCATCGAAATGGCGGGCTGCGGCTGGCGCACTGTTGGCATCGGCGACGGTGGTGCCGAGACCCGCCTGAAGAAGGGCCACCGAGCCTTTATTATTGGTGACATCGATGCCCTTGCCGCTCAGCAGGTAGACCGAGAGCTTCTTGCCCGACACGCTGCCCGCATAGGCAGACCCTCTGATGCCGATGGAGGCCGCGGGAGTCTTGGCGACAAACGATTCCGGATTGGATTTGGTGATCTTGCCGCCGATGATCCGGAACAGCCCTTCGTTGATGGTCACCTTGAATTTCCCCTGCTTCTGCTCCTTCGACCAATTGTAATCGATAAGCTTGATCCGGCTCTTCTCACCGAGAGTGACGATGGTATCGTCCTGAAAGACGAGCTTTACCCGGCCCTTCTCCTCTGTCACGATGAGATCGTCGATCGCTACCGGATCCTTGATCTTGAGGCTTCTGGTCACGCCCTGGGAATTTATCGCATACACCTCCCCCCGCACCGCCGAGATGTAACCCGCCGGTTGTTGTTCCGCGAGGACATAAGTCCAACCACATACTATGAAAATCCCTATGGCCAGTACACTTCGTGCAAGCATGATTCCCACCATTTTTCGGAGCTGCTATGAGTGCCGATAACGCCTTACATATTGTATTTTATTTTATGGGCAACGAAATTCAGTAGCAAGGAAATAGTGTCGAAGCCCGCAACATAGAGCCTTCGATGCCCCTGCAATTTCCGTGAGGGTCCTTCTAAGATGGAAATAGGGAGAAATATCATAGAAAGGCGAATAATTTTTATTCAAGACTAAACTATTTCTGATTTTTGCTATACACTCTTTTCCGGTTCCGGTGCGCATGTTCTTGCCGGCGCCGGATATACTTTGGGCCAAAACCTCTTCGGCGTACCCATGAATTCTTCCGACCAACAAACGCATTCGCCGCAATTGACGCGGAATTTTCACCGATACAGATCCATCGCGGTGGCCGTCACCTTCGGTCTCATCCTGACCTGCGCACTCTTTTCGGCCATATCGATCGTCTCTCTGCTCGGTTTCAGGAATTTGCACCACGCCCTGACCCACATATCGGGAAAGCTTGCCGAGGAAGTCCGGCCGGCAGGTACCACCGCCGGAAACCACGGAGAAAGCGAGCCCAATGTGTGGGAAAAGGTAGGATTACGCTCTGCCGATTCCGCCGGCGTGCTTCCGGAGCTTGCCCGGCAGGCCGAAAAACTCGCCAAACATGCCGAGCAGCACATCAAGATTCTTGCAACCCTCTTTGTCCTGTCGCTGCTCCTGGCCCTTGCCTTTTTCTTCTATTTCCGGTGCAATCTCATCGCCCGGCTCACCCGTCTCAACCAGACAGTGCTTGCCATGGTCGAGGGGCAAAACCGGCAGATCATCGACACCGGGTGCGATGAAATCAGTGCCATCGCCAGCTCGATCAATTTTTTTTCGGCGGAGCTTTACAAGGCGAAAGCGGCAGCGGAAAGATCGGCGATCACCAAGTCGCAGTTCCTGGCCCATATGAGTCACGAGATACGAACGCCGATGAACGCCATCCTCGGTTTCTCCGACCTGGCGCTGCAGACAGACAATCCCTCGGATCATTTCGATTATCTCGGCAAAATCAACACCGCTTCCTATTCCCTGCTCGGCATCATCAATGCAATTCTCGACCTGTCGAAAATCGAGGCGGGCAAGCTCACGGTGGAAAACGTCGACTTCGATCTCCGCGAACTGCTGGAGAAACTGGCCACGCTGATCAGCCTCAGATGCGAGGAATCGGGAATCGAATTCTATTTCAACATCGCCCCGGAAACCCCTTTTGCCCTCAGAGGCGACGCCCTTCGCCTCAGCCAGGTCCTGACCAATCTGATAACCAACGCCTTCAAGTTTACCGAGAGCGGCTATATTATCCTGCACATTTCCCCCGATCCGGGCCGCCTAATCGGAAGTGATCGGGTAATTTTACGTTTTTCCGTGCAAGACACCGGCACCGGCATCACCAAGGAACAGGAAGAGAACCTCTTTCAGCCGTTCACTCAGGCGGACTCCTCCATCACCCGCAAATTCGGCGGGACGGGCCTGGGACTCACCATCTGCAAGAGCCTCGTTGCGATCATGAACGGCAGCATCTGGCTTGAAAGAAACGACACCCCCGGCAGCACGTTCTGCTTCACCGTCCCCTTTGCCCGCAAGGAGGGTCACGACCGCGATTTTTACTCGGCCCCCGGGATGGTTGCAGGCAAGAGGATGATCGTCATGTCTGAAAGGCCGCAAAAGGCGAGTGAACTCTCCTACCAGCTGGCCGCCTTCGGGATCGAAGTCTGCCAGGCGCTGACGGTGCAGGAGGTTGTCTCCGCCCTCTGCGAGCAGCCACTCCAGAACCCCTACGAAATCGTGATTGTCGATTGCGAGATCTATTCGCAGCGCTGGCTGGAGATTCCGGGAAAAATCAAAGCGGCCGCAGCGGCAGCTGTTGCCCCCGCCCTGATTCTCACCGGCATGCAGCGATTGTCGACCCACTTTTCCGCCCACAATATAAACGGCTGCGACTATTTTCTCGCCAAACCCATAACGCCCGCCAGGCTGCTCGACGCGATCCTCACCGTCCTCGGCGCGGATAATCCGGACCCGGTCGCATCCTTGGACAAACGCTCGGCGGCCCCGTTGCCGTCGTTTGATCACCTCCTGGGGAATCGTGTACTGCTCGCGGAAGACAACAAGATCAATCAGCAGATCACCCTCGGTTTTCTCGATTTTGCCGGACTTGCCACGACCATTGTCCAAAACGGAGCCGAGGCGGTGGAACTGCTCGAACGGGAAGGGACGTCCTTCGACCTGGTACTGATGGATATCCAGATGCCGGTCATGGACGGCTACAGTGCCACCGAGGCGATACGAAAGATGGCCGCACCGACCGGCAAGATTCCGATCATCGCCCTGACCGCCCACGCCATGCAGGAGGAAAAACAGAAATGTCTCGACCGGGGGATGAACGACTACATCACCAAACCCATCAACCCCGAGCAGCTGTTTGCCACCCTCGGCAGATACCTTCCCTGCCGCCCCCCTGCTCTGAGGCGGCCGGCAAAACCGCAAGAACCGGAGGGTCTGCCGGAGGAACTGGCTGCCGGCCGGCACGGGATCGACATGAAAGCGGGTCTTGCCCGCACCATGGGCAATCCCACGCTCTATCTCGATCTGCTGGCAACCTTCGTCGAAAGATATCGGTCCTATCCGGAGATCATGCGGGAAGAATTCAAGAAACTCTCGTTCGATCAGGCCCGCCGGATGATCCATACCCTCAAAGGCGTGAGCGGTAATCTGGCGATGAATACCCTCTATGCCCAATGCGTCCAGCTGGAAGTATCGCTCAAACGAAAAAAGATAAACGAATGCAACATTCTCTTTGACGATCTTGAAAGGGAGCTCGAAAATATCTGCGGCTTTCTCCGGCAATATCTTGACAGATACCGAAATTCCGTATCGAATAGAGCGCTGATGCGGGAAGAATTCCCCGTCGATTCCGAGGACAAGAATTCGCTGTTGCAAGGTCTGGCTCATTCTTTACAGAACAACAGCTCAAGGGCCTTGAAACAGATCAACCGTCTACGTTCGTATCTGGAACCGGAAGATAAGATTGTTTTTGCAAGAATCGAAAAGTATATCAACGACCTGGATTTCGAAACAGCACGAACACTCCTGATCCAGTGGCAAGACTCGATCCGGAAAGAGGAGCGCGAAACTCATTCATGCAAGACGAATGTACGCCAAAGATCCTGATCATTGACGACAGTATCGAGCATATCAAGATCCTGATCGGGCTGCTGGAAGACCTGTATGACATACACTTCGCCAAAAGCGGGGAGCAGGGACTGGAACTCTTATCCACCGCCAATCCCGATCTCATCCTCCTCGATATCGTGATGCCGGAGATGGACGGCTTCGAAGTGTGCCGGCGGATTAAGCAGCATGAAAAGTGGCAGGAAACACCGCTGATCTTCATCTCGGCCCAGGGTGAGGCGGGCGATGAGACCCGCGGGCTGAACCTGGGCGCCATCGATTATATCGCCAAGCCCTTCAATCCGGCGATTGTCAAGGCCAGGATACGCAATCATCTGCAGTTGCGGGCGGCGATGCGGGAGTTGGAACGGCTCTACACTCTCGCCCTCGATGCCAATCCCCTCACCGGTCTGCCGGGCAATAACTCCATCATCAAAAACATCGAGGCCAAGCTGCAGGCGGGCGACAGCTCCTGTGTCATCTATACCGATATCGATAATTTCAAGGCCTATAACGATAAATACGGCTTTGCCCGCGGCGACGAGATCATCCGCTTCAGCGCAGGTCTTTTGAAGGCGGCGGTGGCTAAGTCAGGCTGTGCCGAGGCCTTTGTCGGCCACGTCGGCGGCGATGACTTCATCATGATTATCCCCGCCGAACACTGCCTGCTGGTGACCGAGGACATCATCCGTAATTTCGACAGGGACATCATCAACTTCTACAACCGCCAGGACACCGACCGGCGGTGTATCCAGGCGACCGACCGGCGCGGCCGGCAGCAGATATTCCCCATCATGAGCATCAGCATCGCCGGGATCGATCTCAGCCACCGGCGATACTCCTCATACCTCGAGGTCAACGATGCCTGCGCCGAGATGAAAAAGGTGGCCAAGTCCACTCCCGGCAGCACCGTCTGTTTCGACCAGCGTACAACGTAGGGGCTCTTCTGGTTTTCATCCCTCAGGAGGGTTCGGGGCGGGCAAGGGCGAAAAATTCTTTCGCCCTTACATTGTCTGGCGAAAAATTTTCGCCCCTACAGGGTTGTTTCTTCCAGCAGGGGATTGATACGGATTTTCCCGCTGCCGAGCTGCAGCTGCTTTTTCTTCTCGCTTTGGCGGATGGTCTCCCGTTGCAGATGAAACCGCTGGGCGACGATCGCCGGGTCGATGAGGGCTTTTCCCACCAGATCCTTCACATCGTCATCGATCGGCGAGGGAATTTTTCCATCCACCAGACTCGCCACATTCCCTTTTGCCGTACCGGCTGCCGTCCCCACTGCCAGTTGCCGGCGGTTGTCGACCTGGGAGTCGGGTTTGTCGAACGTGCCGGTAATCGTCAACGGCAATGAAGGCTTACCTTTCGCCTGCTTCGCCACCTCGCCCTGCGGCGCAACCTGCAGATTCCAGGTCCTGCCGGGGATATTCGCTCCGCCGCCTACGGCCATGGCCACGGCGGGTGAGGTGAGGGTCGCTTCACGAATGGTCAACAGACCACCCTCGATGGTCACGACACCTTTCAGCTCGGAGAAATCGGTCCGCAGACTTTTTCTCTCATCTGCAGGTCCGGCTTCGACAAGTGCCCGTCGCTCTATCGACCGGGCCAGATCGACACCCAAGAGCGCCCCGTCAAGACAGGCAAACGAGGCTTCGCCGGAAAGGCTCTTCTGCCGTGCAGCCGACAAATTTCCGGAGAACTCAATAGTCATGTCGCCCGCCAAGGTTCCGGTCAGGATATCCCGGCCGGCCATCTCCCGCATCATGGTCTCCGCCTCGACCCCTTGCACCTGCACGCCAACCCGCATTCTGGGCATCTCACCTGAAAGATCCGCGGTAAGATTTGCCTGCAGTTGTCCGCCATACAACTGCATGGAGGCGTTAATGAGGGTTAGGATGCCCTCTTTCCCGCCGATGGTGGCCTTGACAGCGGATCCGGTGGCCCCATACATTTTCAGCGATTGAACGTTCATGGACCCGGCAAAAGCAGCGGTCCCGGCCAGACGATGTATCATCCCCATCGCCGAATTTTCATGTTTCACCTTGGCGGATTCCACTTCCTCCCGATTTCCGGGAAGAAAATACCGGTCGAGATCCAAACGATCGATGTTGAGGGAAAAGTCGACATCCGGTTTTTTCATGTCTTTCACCTCGCCGGAAAAAACTATGGTAGTGTCATCAAGCCGCGCGGTGCCCTTCTCGACAGTCAGGCCATCCCGCCTGCCCTTGACTGCCAGCTCGAGCCCCACTGCCTGAAAGGTCGCGGGATCGGCTGCGTCGACCGGGAAAGGGACTGCCAGGGCGGCGAACAGTTTCCTCGGCGAAAACGAAGACAGGTTGAGAGCAACATCGTAGACGGGTGCTGTGCCCCAGTTCTCCACCTTGCCCTGCACCTGCCCCTGCAGTGTTTCCATGAGATGAAAACCGATATCCAGCGGAAAAGACTCATCGCCCTGCTTGTGCCCGAACGGGCCTATCCTCCCCTCAAGGGCGATCGGCCGACCATCATAGGACGCCTTGAAATCGAGGGCTATGTGGCGATCCGCCTGCACATTGTTCAACAGAAGCATCAGATCTTCGACGCTGTGGCGGACATGATTGGTCCTGTCGATCCAGTTCACCTTGCCATCCGTCACCGCCAGCAGCGTGCAGAAAATGCTGTCCTGCAAAAAATCGAGCCGCGGTAGCGCCATCGACCGCAGCATTTCCCAGTTGTCCTTGCCGTCACTATTCTTCTCGAGATTAACCTCAAGACCGCCCACCACAAACCGGCTGATCCGGATTTCTTTTTTGAGCAGGGGCAGCAGTTTGATCCGTGCCTCGAAAGAGTCGATCTTAACAAGCGCATCGCTCACGAATCCGGGAGGGTTGCCAAGTTTTAAGTCGGAAAAGGTAAGGCTCAGCCATGGAAAAAAAGAAACCGCCACATCCGAACCGATCGAAAACGGCCGGCCCGAGGCCTCACTTATGCTTTTCTCGATCTCCGGCACATACCTCTGAACATTGATGAGAACCGGCATAAGCATGACGGTTACAACCAGAAGAAAAATAAAAATCACGATGGGGAAGATCCCATATTTCAATATCTTGTTCATTTACTGCTCCAGACAACTCCAACTTTTCACATATATTTTTGGGACAGATGCCCGGTGACCGGGCGGCGCACATCCCCATTACGGTAAATCCTGCCGCAGACATTTTTTCGGACTGATACCTGAATAACCGTTTCCACCCCCGGTGGGTATCGCAAACAGAAAAAAGTACTGATGTATTGCTATCATATAGAGAGGAGAAATTTCCAGCAACAAATATCCTGCAGACATTCCCGGACTCTCTCATCCTTGAAATGTTTCGGCGCGGAAGAAAATAGCCCTTGTGCAATTTTTTTGACAGGAAGTCTTCTTGCTTTACCTTCTTTTGTGAAGACCGCCTGCTGCTCATTGTAACGTTCACAAAATTCAAAAAAGAATCTAATGCCCAAGAACTTTCAAAATGACGTCTTCCAGGCAGGGTGCACTCTGTGCACCAATGAAATCAGGATGGTGCGCACGGCGCACCCTACGAATTTGGGTGCACGTAGGGTGCGCCATGCGCACCGAAAATCCGGATGCCCGAAAAGCTGATAGCTGACTGCTGAACGTTTATGGCGTTTTCTTAACTTACAGGAGGTTATATGAAAACACACGCAGAGGCAATGGTACTCGCCTCTTTTGCCGCCGATTCCCTCGCCCTGGGAGTCCACTGGATCTATGACACCAACCGAATTGCCGTGGAGTTCGGCAGGGTCGTCGACCTGCTCCCGCCGGAACCCGGCGGGTACCATCCGACCAAACAGAAAGGCGAATTCACCCACTACGGCGACCAGGGTTTTCATCTGCTCCAGCACCTGGTGCGCCATCAGGGGAAATTTGATCCGGCAGCCTACGCCGGAGAATGGCGGGACTTCTTCACCGGCTACCCTGGCTATATGGATAAAGCCACCAAAGCCACCCTGCACAACATGGAAACGGGCATGCCCATGACAGCCTGCGGTTCCCCCTCCACCGATCTCGGCGGCGCGGCCAGAATTGCCCCGCTCATTTATCGCTATCGCGACGACCTTGATCTGCTGGTCAGGGCAGTCAAAGAGCAAACTGCCTTAACCCACACCGGATCCGGAATAGAGGATGGCGCCCTGTTTATCGCGAGAAGCTGCTACGCCATCCTGCACGGCGCCAACATCCAGGAGGCCTTCACCCAAGCTCTCGATTGCAGTATCGACGATGTGGATCTCGATCTTCGCCTCAACAAAAGCATCGCAGCCGAAAACATGAGTGTCTTCCAGGCGGTGCAGGAATTCGGCCCGATGTGCGCAGTCAACGCCGCCCTGCCGGGGGCGGTCTGCACCGCTTTGCGTCACGCGGACAATCTGGAGGAGGCGCTGATCGAAACGGTCATGGCCGGCGGCGATTCGGCGGCACGGGGAATGGTGGTCGGCATGGTACTCGGCGCCTCTCTCGGCAGGAATGCCATTCCGCGGCGCTGGCTGGAAGGCATGACGAAATATCGGGAGATCGAGGCGGCCCTGGAAAAACTGCCATGAGAGAATTACAATCTGCCACAGCAATTACCATCTGCACTTTCGAATTACATTTTGGAAACGGAAAGAGAGATTTATGTAATTGAGCTTCTCCGCCAAAATGTCCAAACTCGAAAATTAGCTGAGATAACTCCACGTCCGCAGAACATGCACTTTCGGGCGACATTGGCACATGACTTGCATTAATCTTTGAACTCCCACACGGGAGATTCCCAAGCCCCCCCAATCGGGTAGAATCTACGCAGTTTGTATTTTCTGCCCGATTTCTTTTTTAGGAGCCGTTACGAAATAACCAGGCCATTTTCACCCCATTTCGTTACGGCTCCTTAGACCGTTCCGAGCATTACCTTGGCCATGTTGTTTTTTGACAACGGCTCAGCTCCCCTCATTTCCACCGTTACCGTTCGACCATCGCTTTCCTATACTCGTAATATGCCTGTCGGGTGGCGATATACGGATCCAGCGCGTACCTCTTCACATCCTCATACAGATCGGGATAGAGCGAGAGATTGTTCACCCTGCTGGTTGTATAATAGGCCATGTCGAGGGTCCAGTCGTCGTGAAAATAGGGAACCGGATGGAGATAGGCATCGGCTGCCAATCCCACGGAATCGCGTACACTCGATGGCCCGAAGAGCGGCCAATATAAAAAAATCCCTTCCGCCAGGCCCCATTTGCCGAGAGTCTGGCCGAAATCGGCCCGTTCGGGATCGATATCGAACTCAACAGATGCCACATCGACGAAACCGTACACCCCGATTGTGCTGTTGATGACAAAGCGGCTGAGGGTTTTGCCGGTAAGCTGCATATCCCCCTGCAGGAGGGCGTTGACAAGGGTGATGGGAGTTGCCACGTTGTGGAAGAAATTGCCGAAACATTCCCGAAGCTCGCGAGGCAGCACCCGACTGTACACCCTGGTGGTCGGCTTGAGAACCCATTCATACAACTCGTCGTTTACCCTGAAGAAAAACCGGTTCATCGGTTCCAGAGGATCGCGAATCGCCAATTGCTCCTGAATTTCATCATAGCCACCAGCTTCTTCCGTCTCCTCCGTCAACAGATCCGGAAAAGGTTGATCCGGAGCGGTTTGGGCGGAGAGAGCGGCAGGGAAAAGAAAAGGGATCAGAAAAAAAAGAAACAACCGGACAGTTTTCATAAGGAGAATGGGAAAGTTGTGGATTGGGGACCGATGTCAAAGCTCGCGCAACGGGATCTCGGGTCTCTGAAATAACTTCGTGAATGATTAGAACATTATTCTGGCAATTGATTATCAATAAGTCAATCGATAACGGCAGAAAAAGCGCAGCGAAATCTCACTCCCCTGGTTAAACCATGAAGACAAACATCCCTCCCAGGGCGATGAGGAAGGTGAACGGGATTGCCAGCGCCTTCGAAGTCACCGTATCCCCGGCCATGGACCGCTCTATCACCCGGTAGGTGGCATAGAGGGAGGCGAGCAGCCCACCCATCACCGTCAGGAACTGAAGCACATAGGTGCTGTCCACGCTGATCAACCGGATATTCTCATAAACCGGCTGCATACCCAGCAACTGTTCGATATTAGGAACGATCCGCCCCGCTCCGCCGACGAAGATTTCCATGTGTACGGCCATGTAACCGCCCAGGATGAGCGGAATAATCCCGTATCCCGAAAGCGATAGCAGCAGCTTTTTGTCGATCCGCGCATAGAGCGCCTCAATCGATACCGTGAGGTAGAAGCCGACCTGGAAGAACAGAATAAGCGCAAAAAAGAGTATGCTTGCGACTCCCGCCTCAGGCAGCATCACACCCGATCCGGCAACGCTTGAAACCAGCCAGTCGACCAGTCCGGCAAACTCGCTCTGCAGGGCAAACGGAAAAAAAATCGCCGCCATCGAGACGATGAGAAAGCTGTCCGCACTCCTGGGCGTCTCCAGAGCCCACAGCTCCTGCGGGGCAAGGCGCAGATTGATCTGGATGGAGCTGTTGACGCAGTTCTTGACGCACTTGGCGCACATGATGCAATCCCGATTGTTATCAACCAGATACGGATGCCTGAACATCGGGCACCCGGCCATGTCGCCGTCGCCGACATAACAGGAGTGGTCCTGGCAGCGATTCAGACAGACATGTCTGTTGGAACGCAGTTCGACCACCGACGGCATCGAAAAAATGGCGTTCACGGCCCCCAGGGGACAAATATACCGGCACCAGCTGCGCCTGGAAAACAGCACGGAAAAGAGGATGGAGCCCAAGGTGATGATCAAGATAATGCCGCCGGTCAGATACGGATTGTGGTAGGCATCCCAGACAATCTCGACCCAGTACACCACGATACAGAGGACCGCCATGATCCAGCCGGAATAATCCTTGATGAGCTGCGGGGTCTTGCGCTTCGGTTTGACCATGTTCTGCAGGATCGTGCCCGGCGCGGCGAGAGTGCAGACGCTGCACCAGGTTCTGGCCAGAAAAAAGAACGAGAAGAACAATACCGGCCAGCCAATGTACCAGCCGATGGTCAGCCCAAGATTGGCCTGCGGATCCCTCGGCCCGAAAAAGAGAAAGAGGACGGTGATCAGCAGCACGGTACCCACGATAAACTGGGGGACGCGGGGAAAGATCCGGCTTTCGAGAAATTTTCTGATCCAGGCGATTCTGAGGATGTTGTACTCCCACTTCCCTTCCGTTTTCGGCAGGCCGAGCAGAATCTGATCCGGGACGATCTCATCTTTTTTGGCCAGCATGACTGCCCGGCGGATCACGCTCGACAACTCGGTGAGATTGCCGGGCCAGTCGTAATTCATGAAAATCCCCAGGGTCTCCGGCGAGACCTTATGGATCTTCTTGCCGTATTCGCGGCTGAAACGGGCGAGATAGTGCAGAACCAGCCGGGGCAGGTCCTCCTTGTGGTTGCGGAGCGGCGGGACGTGGAACTGGCAGGGCTCGAACAGGGCTAAAAGTTCGGGCAGGATTTTGCCGGTACTTTTCAAGTGGTCGATGGAATAGGTGCTGATAAAGACGATGCGCGACTGCATCGCCACCCGATTATCGCTGTCGACATGGCTATAGGTGCTGCTCTCTATGATTTTTACCAGCTTTTCCTGCAGCTCCTTCTTCATCAGGTGGATATGAGTGAATACCAGGGTGCCCCCGGTGGTCTGCTCGAAGAGCCCGGCCCGTCGGGCCTGGGCAAAGGGGAAGGCGTTCTGCTCGGTGCCGAGGAGTTTCCGCTCCAGGCGCATCGGCTCGTACTCCCGCAGATCGACCTCCCGGAACTGCCCTTCGGCCCTGCGGCTCTGCAGATGGATCTGCCTGGCGATGACCGATTTGCCGGTCCCCGCTTCTCCGGTGAGAATATACGGAGCACTGGTGGCAGCGAATTTGCCGATTATCGCCTGGGTCTTTTTGGCTGTCTTCGATTCGCGGATATCGTCGTTTTTGCGCCGGGCCAGGCGGCGCAGCTGAATGGCCGACATGCTTTTATCCTTGAACAGGATCACATCGTCGGCCCCGGACATCTCATCCTTGCGGTGTTCGTCGCCGGGTGCATCCACCTGGTCGATGAAGGCCACCCGCAGCCGCTCCGCCAGTGCGGCATCGAGTTGCCGGTGGATTCTGCTGTTGGATAGAATGGCTATACGGAAATAGCGTTTATCGAAACAGATAACGACCAGATCGCACAGTGCCCGGACCGACAGCGACCGCGGTTTTTCCGTGAGAATGCCGGTTTCGCCGAAATGACCGCCCGGGCCGATCCTGCCGACAATCCTGGTGCCCCCGTCGTCGCGGCCGAGGAGGAGTTCGGCCTCGCCCATGGCGATGACATAGAACACCTCGCTGACATCGCCTTTCCGATAGACATACTGCCCTTCGGGGACAATCTGAACTCGGGCCACCTGGGCAAAGGAGGCGATTTCGGCGGCAGTGGCATCCCGGAAGAGGATGGAGCGCTGCAGATGTTCGGCTATGACTTCTCTTTTCATACAACGTTGTCTGCCGCACCGGCGGGTAAACCGGCGGCAGCCTTATCGACAGGTCGGGAGCCCGTCAGATTTGCAAATGACGCTCGATTACCTCGGCGATGAGCGGGGCCACGGAATAGACGTCGAGCAGATCGTCGCTTTCCCGTCCCGGATAGGTGTCCGATCCCATCACCCGCGAGATAGGCCCTTCCCGGAACTTTTTCATGGAGTCGCCTGCCATCACCAGATGGGTGGCGTGGGCCACAACTTCTTTTGCCCCCGCCTCCAGGCACCGGGTCGCGGTCTGCAGGATCGAGCCGCCGGTGCGGATCATATCGTCGCAGATTATCACCGTCTTCCCTCGCACGGCGCTCGAAACCTGACCGACGATGGTCTTGTCGGTATCGTAGCGGTCTTTATCCGCCGCGGTATGAGGGCAATTCAAAATGCTCGCGAGTCGGGCGATCCTCTTGGAAAAACCGTAGTCGGGAGAAACCAGCACGTAATTCTGCAGCCCACTCTTTCTGATTTTTTCAATAACCAGATCGTCGGTCCAGACATGCTTGGTGCTGACCTCGCCGCCATGGGCATGGAGAACCGCCTCGGAGTGGAGATCGATAAAGGCGACGAAATCCGGCCGTGCCCGGAAAATCTGCCGGGTCCTGGTTATGCCTTTCGGGATCTCGTGGGAATTGGGTTTGGCCCTCTCCATGGTGGAATAGCCGAGAAACGGAATGACGACATTGATCGATGCGGCATTCCAGTATCTCGCCCCTGTGATGAGGTCGAGCAATTCCTGCTGGGAGGAGTCGTCATGGGTCACGCCGACAATGACCAGATCCTTGCCGGAAATGGACTGGGGGAAGGCATGGTAGCGTTCCCCGTCGGCAAAGCGCTTACCGATCATCTCGGTGAAGGGAACCCACATCCGCTCCGCCACTTTGAAACCCAGTTCGGTGGATGCTTCGTTCGCCACCAGAATGACATTTTCCTTCTTGGTCATAGCCGCCCCGTCTCCGGAGAACGGGCTGCACCCGTCCCCCGGCAGTTTGCAGATTTAGTTCAGCAGCGCCGCAACAATGGCATCGCCCATGGCCGCAGTACCCACGGCCGTCTTCTTGTCGGTGGTCAGATCGGCGGTCAGTATCCCCCGGTCGAGCGTCTTTTCCACCGCCAGGTCAATCGCCGCCGCCGCTTCATCGAGCCCGAAGCTGTACCTGAGCATCATCGCCGCAGACAGGATTTCGGCGATGGGATTGGCGATGCCCTGGCCGGCGATGTCCGGGGCCGAGCCGCCGGCCGGTTCGTACAGGCCGAAATTTTTGCTGTTGAGGGAGGCCGAGGCGAGCATACCCATGGAGCCGGTCAACATGGCCGCCTCGTCGGAGATGATATCGCCGAACATGTTGCCGCACAGCATGACATCGAACTGGTGGGGATCCCGGACCAGCTGCATGGTGGCGTTATCCACATAGATGTGCCGCAGCTCGACATCCGGGTAGTCTTTGGCGACCTCGATCACTACCTGCCGCCAGAGCACCATGGTGGTCAGCACGTTGGCCTTGTCCACCGAGGTCACCCGCCGTCGCCGCAGGCGGGCGGCGTTAAAGGCCATGCGGGAGATCCGCTCGATCTCCGCCCGGGTGTAGGCCATGGTATCGAAGGCCCGCTCATTGGGACCTTCCCCTTCCCGTCCCTTCGGGGTACCGAAATAGATGTCGGAGGTCAGCTCGCGAACACAGAGGATATCGAAGCCTTCGCCGACGATATCCGGCCGCAGCGGACAAGCGGCGCGGAGAGATTTGAAAACCTTGGCGGGACGAAAATTGCAGAACAGGTCGAAATGTTTGCGGAGCGGCAGAAGGGCGGCACGTTCCGGCTGCTTTTCGGGCGGCAGGCTCTCCCATTGCGGGCCGCCGACCGAACCGAACAGGATGGCATCGCTCTTCTCGCAGAGTGATAAGGTCGAAGCGGGCAACGCCTCGCCGTGATTGTCGATGGCGATGCCGCCGACATCCGCGTATTCGTAGGAGAGCTCGAAGGAAAATCTCTTCTCTGCGGCACCCAGCACCTTGATTGCCTCGTTCATCACCTCGGGACCGATGCCGTCACCGGCCAATACTGCAATTTTCTTCATTGTTTCACCTTATTGTTCGGAAAAATAAGCACTTGTGCAAACAGAGATTACATCGTTGCCGTAGGGGCGACAAATTTTTCACCCATTCATCGTTGCGGGCGAAAGATTTTTCGCCCCTACACCACCCCTCATCGCCGGTCGAACGTCAAAAGAAAACGTCTTGCCCCCGAAAAAGGCAGAACACACTCCCTGACATCCGCCAGTTTGAATGCAGACCGTTCGACTACTGCGGAGGCGGCCGCCAATTCTTCCCGCCACTTTGGCCCTTTCATCAGGATCACTTGGGGGGAAGATGCTGAAAATCTCTCTACCATCGCCAGAAAAGCCCCAACCTCCGTAACCGCCCGCCCGGTGATATGGGTAAACGGCCGGGCGGCGGGCAACCGATCTTCATCTTCGACCCGGCAGCCGAGAATGGTTACATCTTTCAACCCTAAGGTCCGCACAATATGGCCGAGAAAACTGACCCTCTTTTCCCTCGGTTCAACCAAAGTGACGGTCAGTTCCGGCCGCACAGCCTTGCAGACCAGCCCGGGAAAACCCGCGCCGGTGCCGATGTCGAGCAGGTGGCAGCCAGACTCTGCCAAAAGCGGCAGGAGCGTCAGGGAATCGACAAAGTGATTTTCGACGATCTCTTCATCGGTTGCCGATTTGGCGATGAGGTTGACCTTTTTGCTCCATTTTTTCAGTTCGCTGAAATAGGTAGCCAAACGGTCGATCGATTGAGCAGGTACGGCGATTTCGAGCTTCTCAAGGCCTGCCGTCAGTTGCGCCGCAAAACCTGCCATCACTTCCCGAGCCGGACCGCGATGGAGCCGGCATGCGCGCCCAGCCCTTCGAGCCTGGCAAGACGCATGATATGTTCGCCGTCGGCGGCAAGCGCTCCGGCCGAATAGCTGATCACCGAACTCTTCTTCAGAAAGGTCTCAACGCCCAGGGCCGAGGCAAATCTGGCCGTGCCCATGGTCGGCAGGACGTGATTGGGTCCGGCAAAGTAATCCCCCGCCGCCTCCGGGGTGTTGTGACCGAGGAAGATCGCTCCGGCATGACGGATATGGGGGACCTGGGCCCAGGGGTCGGCGATCATCAGTTCGAGATGCTCGATGGCAATGGCATTGGCCATCTCGATTGCTTCATCAAGGCTTTCGACAATGAGGATCACCCCGCGGTTTTGAAGGGCCGTGCGGGCAATCTCTTCCCGGGCCAGCAACGGCAACTGCCGATCGAGCTCGGCCAGGACCTGGTCCGCCAAGGGGGCATGGGTGGTGACAAGGATCGCCAGCGCCAGCGGATCGTGTTCCGCCTGAGCGAGCATGTCTGCCGCGACACTGGCGGCGGCGGCAGTCGCATCGGCGACAATCAACACCTCGGAAGGGCCGGCGATCATGTCGATCCGCACCATCCCGGAAACCTGGCTTTTTGCCTCGGTGACGTACTGGTTGCCGGGCCCGACGATGACATCGACCTTGGGGATAGTCTCAGTGCCGAAGGCCAAAGCCCCGATGGCCCAGGCCGAGCCGGCCTTGTAGATTTCGGTGATGCCGATCTCCTGGGCGGCCACCAGCAGGTGCGGGCTGACCCTGCCGTCGGCTCCTGGAGGAGTTACCATCACCCGTTGATTGACGCCGGCGATACCTGCCGGGATGCCATTCATCAGCACCGAGGAGACGAGCGGCGTCGAGCCGCCTTTGCCGCCTGGAACGTAGAGTCCGGCCGAATCGACCGGACGCACCAGCCGGCCGACAATGGTTCCGTCTTCGCGGGTCTGCAGCCAGGAATCCTCCATCTCCCGCTCGTGAAAGGACTGGATGCGTTCGATTGCCCGAGCCAGGGTGTCGAGAAACTCCTCGTCCACGAGGGTGTAGGCCTCCTGCAGTTCCGCGGCACTGACCTGCAGCTGCCCGGCCGTCAGGTTCGGGGCATCGTACTTGCGGCATAAGGCAAGCACCGCCTCATCTTTCTTATCTCTCACCGCCTGCAGGATCTCGCTCACCGCATCCCGGCAGGAATTGTCGGCAGGCTGGAATCGATCGAGCAACCCCTGCAGGGTTTTTTCGCCTTCCGGGCTGCCTATGGAAACCGGTGTAATCAACATTATTTCCTCATCGAATATTTCGAAGCGGGATATATTCCGCTAGTAATTTGAACAACTTGCACAAGTAACCCGGTTAGTTATACCAAACCCGGGCAAACAGGACCGCACTATACGTCATTTCAGCCAAATTATAAAGACCTGCGGCCGCTAATTCAACATTTCGCCCAGTGCTTTATTTTGTCGGGAAAAGACTTACTATTTACAAGCCATAAGGATTATGGTTCTTTTTAAAAAGTTTGGGCGGTTAAGGGGTGCGAATGACCGCTTAAAACCGCCCGTTATTCAGCAAGAAGGAGTTGTATGGAGTTCCAACCGAAATGGATAGCCTGGGAGATCACCCGGCGCTGCAATCTCAAATGCGTGCACTGCCGTTCGTCGTCGGCTCTGGAAGTCGCCGGCCACCCGGATTTCTCCCTGGCCGAGGCCAAAACCGTCATCGACAACATCGCCTCGTACGCCAGCCCCGTGCTGGTTCTCTCCGGGGGTGAGCCGCTGTTACGCGAGGACGTCTTCGATATTGCCCGGTACGGCACCGACAAGGGCTTTCGCATGTGTCTTGCCACCAACGGCACGCTGGTTACCGATGCGGTATGCGCCCGAATCAAGGACGCCGAACTCCGGATGGTGTCGCTCAGTCTCGACGGGGCGACCGCCGCAACCCACGACAATTTCCGCAACGAGAAAGGGGCATTCGCCGGGACCATGGAGGCGATCCGGCTATTCAAAAAACACAACATCCCTTTCCTGGTCAATTCCTCCTTCACCATCCGCAACCGTCACGAGATCCCCGAAATATACCGGCTGGTAAAATCCCTCGGGGCGACCGCCTGGTACATGTTCATGATCGTGCCGACCGGCCGCGGCGAAGATATCATGACGGAACTCATCCCCGAAGATGTCTATGACGAAATCCTGGCCTGGCATCACGAGGTGGAAAAACAGGAAGACGAGCTGCTGATGCGGCCGACCTGCGCCCCCCACTACTACCGGATCGTTCGTCAGAAGGCCAAAGAGGAAGGGGAAAAAGTCAAGCACCGGACCCTGAAGTTTTCGACCGGCGGCTCGAAAGGGTGTCTTGCCGGCCAGCTCATCTGCCTGATCGATGTCGACGGCGAGGTCCAACCGTGCAGCTACTTTCCGAAGTCGGCAGGCAATATTAAGCAGATGCCTTTCAAGGAAATCTGGGAGAATTCCGAGCTCTTCCTCTCGCTCCGCGATTTTAAAAGTTACAAGGACAACTGCGGCAAGTGCGAATATGTCGGCGTCTGCGGCGGCTGCAGGGCCCGCGCCTATGCCATGACCGGCGACTATCTCGCCCAGGAGCCGTTTTGCAGCTATATTCCAAGGCAAATTGTCAAAAAAGAACCCTATTAACTCATTTCCGCCATCATACACATAAATAATATGAACGATACCTTTCTGAAAGCCTGCCGTGGTGAAAAAACAGCCTACACTCCGATCTGGATAATGCGCCAGGCGGGACGCTATCTCCCCGACTACCAGAAGGTCCGGGAGAACGTTACCTTTCTTGAACTGTGCAAGACCCCGGAACTCTGTGTGGAAGTGACGATGCAGCCGGTGGATCTTCTCGGTGTGGACGCCGCGATCCTGTTTTCGGATATTCTCATCCTCATGGAGGCGATGGGCGCAACGCTGCAATTCCATGAAGGCCGCGGACCGATCTTTCATCACACCATACGGGATCAGGTGGCTCTCGACCGGCTGATCGTTCCCGATGCCGACGAGGCGACATGGTTTGTCATGGAGACTATCCGGTTGCTGCGAAAAGAGCTGCAGGTGCCGCTGATCGGCTTTGCCGGCGCGCCGTTTACCTGTGCGACCTACCTGATCGAAGGCGGTTCCTCCAAGGTATTCTGGGAAACAAAAAAAATGATGTACCGGGAGCCGGAGCTATTCCACAACCTGATGGCCAAGATCACCGACAGCACCATTTTCTACCTTCAGGCCCAGGCGCGAGCTGGCGCCCAGGCGCTGCAGCTCTTCGACTCGTGGGTGGGGATTCTTGGCCCCGACGATTTTGCCGAATTTGCCCTGCCTTATGTGCAAAGGATCATGGCGGCGCTGAAGCCGTACGATGTCCCGCTTATTTATTTTGCCAACAATGGCGCAACCCTGCTCGATCTCTCGGTCACCTCGGGTGCCGACGTCATCGGCCTCGACTGGCGGATTCCCATCGGCGAAGCGATCAAAAAAGTCGGCGGCAAGGCGGTCCAGGGCAACCTCGATCCCTTCGCCCTCCTGCTGCCCAAGGACCGGCTGCGCGAGCGGATCGGCAGGTTACTGAAAGACGCCGAAGGCGCCCATGGCCATATCTTCAACCTCGGCCACGGCATTCACCAGTTCACCCCGCCCGAACAGGCCAAATTTTGCGTAGATACTGTCCATGAGCTGAGCAGCAGATGAGAAGTGCGGCTACGCCGTCAGGAAATTCCATGCATAAACAGATCCCGTCCATAAGCCAATGTCTCGAATATATCGATCGCTACGAGATGCTCGACAACATCCGGGATCACTCCATCATGGTCGCAAGAGTAGCGGGGACGCTGGCTGACGGGCTGCGGCAAAGCGGCCGGGCCACGGCCCCCCTGCCGAACCGGGCGGAGGTGACGGCCGGGGCCTTGCTCCACGACATCGCCAAGACCATGTGCCTGCAGACAACCTGCAATCATGCCGAGGTCGGACAGCGGATCTGTGTTGAGCTCGGCTATCCCGAGATCGGCGAGATCGTGGCGGAACATGTGATCCTCAAAACCTTCACCGTCGACCGCTATGCGCAAGGGCTCTTCAGCGCCAAAGAACTCGTCTTCTATGCCGACAAACGGGTGCTCCACGACCGGGTGGTACCGCTTGCGTCCCGACTCGACTATATTCTGGAACGATACGGCGAAGGCAATCCGCTGCGGGAAAAATATATCCGGCTGAACTTTCAACGCACCCTCGATCTGGAAAAATTCCTTTTCCGCTTCCTCGACTTCACACCCGCAACCGTCATGCCGCAGGTGTTCGTGGTAGATCCCATCTGACCCTCTCTGTACCAATTTTGCAGAAGGTTTTTTGACCCGAGTCCGGTTCACCCTACCGATGCAGCGGCAAAGCCCTCAATTTGCAAAATAAAAACAGTATTTGGTCGGACCATACTTGACACCCACGAGAATTACTGGAATAACATTACAGTAATTAGAGCCTCGTCCATCAGTTTTGCTTATGTGGCCTTGTCTGGCTTAAGCGAATGCTGAAACCCGAGGAGAGTTTGAAGGCGACTTCATCCGATCATTTTCATTTCACTTGAGGAGGCATGTTCGATGAGACAATTGAAGAAAGTTGTACCGACGATGGTTGCAGCATTTTGTCTGACCGCAGGGGTGGCCGCCGCCGGCACTCTTGACGACGTCAAAGCCAAAGGTTTCGTGCAGGCGGGCGTCAACGGCGAACTGTTCGGTTTCGGCAAACCGGACGAGAAAGGAGTCTGGAAAGGTCTCGATGTGGATACCGCCCGGGCGGTCGCCGCCGCGGTATTCGGCGATGCCGAGAAGGTGAAGTATATTCCGCTGACCGCCAAGACCCGCTTTACCGCCCTGCAGTCCGGTGAAATCGATGTACTCACCCGGAATGCCACACAGACGCTCACCCGCGACACCGACCTCGGCCTCGATTTCGTCCAGGTCAACTACTATGACGGCCAGGGCTTCCTGATCCCCAGCAAACTCGGGGTAAAGAGCGCAAAAGAGCTTGACGGCGCCACCGTCTGCGTCCTCCCCGGCACCACCACCGAGCAGAACGTCGCCGACTATTTCCGCGTCAATAAAATGAAGATGAATCCGGTCGTCATCGAGAACAACGCCGAGCTGGCTAAGGCCTTCTTCGCCGGCCGTTGCGACTGTCTGACCTCGGACGCCTCTCAGCTCGCCGGCATTCGCGCGGTTGCGCCGAATCCCGCTGACTATGTGCTCCTCCCCGAAATCATTTCCAAAGAGCCGCTCGCCCCGGCCGTCCGTCATGGCGACAACCAGTGGAAGGATGTCGTCAACTATTCGGTTCTGGCCATGATCGATGCGGAAGAACTGGGCATCACCTCGCAGAACGTCGACGAGATGTTGAAGAGCACCAACCCGGATATCCAGCGCTTCCTGGGCGTCACCCCGGGCAACGGCAAGGCCCTGGGCCTCGATGAAAAATGGGCCTACAACATCGTCAAGCAGGTCGGCAACTACGGCGAAGTGTTCGAGAGAAACGTCGGCGAGACCACCCCGCTGATGCTCAAACGCGGCCTCAACGCCCAGTGGAATAAAGGCGGTTTGATGTATTCGCCCCCGTTCAAATAATTCTCAAAAACAAGGCATGTCCGAAACCTAGGAGGTTGTTCGAGAATAGGCATTTTTTCTCAGATCGAGACATTTCAGAAAAATAAGCACAGCCATACAGTTGATATTGCGAGCATTATTTTTCTGAAATAACGCGGAGATGGGAAAAGAGCATTCTCGGACGGCCTCCTCTCGGCCATGCCGGAGAAGCAAGAAACATGGATCACACAACGACACCGGAGAAAATTCCCTTCCTGCGTGACCCGGCCAAGCTGGCGATTCTCTACCAACTGCTGACTCTGACCGGGGTCGGTCTGCTCAGCTATTATCTGGTCAGCAACACCCTGGCCAACCTTGAACGGCAATCGATCTCCACCGGATTCGGTTTCTTCCACCGGGAGGCGGCCTTCGAGATCGGGGAAACGTTCATCAGGTATTCCGCCGCCGACTCCTACGGCCGGGCGCTAACCGTGGGCTTCCTGAACACCCTGTCGGTGGCCTTTATCGGCATCGTCCTCACAGTGCTTCTAGGAACGGTGCTGGGCATCGCGAGGCTTTCCTCAAACTGGCTGGTGGCGAAACTCTCAGCCTGGTATATCGAATTTTTTCAGGACATTCCGATCCTCCTGCAGCTCTTTTTCTGGTACGCCTTTTTTTACGAGATTCTGCCCGCACCGCGCCAGGCGCTCAATCCGATAGCGGGCGTTTTTCTCTGCAAGCGGGGGCTGGTCTTCGGTGTTCCCCATTGGCATGAGGCCTTTCTCTATGGATGTATTGCCTTCCTGGTCGCCCTGGCGTTGGTGTTCTTCATGCGAAAGTGGGCCGCGAAGCGTCAAGAAGCAACCGGCAAGTTCTTTCCCGTCGGGCGTAGCGGTGCGGCTCTGCTTGTCGGTCTGCCGCTTCTCGCCTGGTGGCTGGGCGGGGCGCCGACTGCCATGAACGTCCCGGAACTCACCGGCTTCAACTTCAAGG
>MGTI01000015.1:0-474 GCA_001799365.1 Desulfobacterales bacterium GWB2_56_26
GACCACTGTCATAAGCACGACCAGGGAACTGCAGAGCAGCATGACGATGGTAGCGAGCTTGGCCTGGACGGGGAGGTCGTGGAATCGCCGGATCATTGCTCGCCCTCCGCCCCTGTGGTGACAATCCCGGCGAGTTTCAGCAGCTGAGAGCTTATCGCGAAATCGCTTTTTTTGGCTTCTTCGAGATTGATCTCGATTTTTACCCGGTTGCCTGCGGTGAGCAGGTTCACCAACCCGCCGTTATGACAGAAGCCGGTGGTATCGCCGACGGTGAGGACCCCAGAACGGCGCGCCGCAAGACGCACGTCGTCCAGGTTGCCCAGCAGTTCCTTACCGATAAAAAGCAGATCGATCTCCTGCCACTGGATCTCCTCCTGTTTTTGGTAATGACGAATCCCTATCCGTCGGCCTTTGACGGTTTCACTCAAGATCACCCGGTCCAGGTGTCTGCCAAACGGGTCCGTGCCGAGGATG
>MGTI01000015.1:525-812 GCA_001799365.1 Desulfobacterales bacterium GWB2_56_26
ACCACCGCAGGCGGAAAAGCGAGCCGAACGAGGAAAAATAAAAGGATGCCGACCAAGAAAGGAATCCGCCGGAAACTTACGGATGGCAGACGATGTCGGGAGGTTGGCTTCATCTTTTCAGGGACCGCTCGCAGCCTTAATAACTCCAGGTGAGTTTTGCCAGAAACTGCCGTGGCACTTCCGAGCCGACGAGGCTGTTGCCTGCGGTAGATTCCGCCTTTGCGCCATCGGTCAGGTTTTCTCCGGAGAGGCTCAACTCAAGATAGGGACTTATCTTCCAGCCCAGG
>MGTI01000015.1:835-4290 GCA_001799365.1 Desulfobacterales bacterium GWB2_56_26
ATCTACGTCCTCAGTCAGCCTGTCCACATAGTACAGTTCGGAGTCGAAGGCCCAGTTGGCAGTCAGATCGAGCCAGGAACGCAGTTGCAGCTGCTGGTGCGACAAATCTTCCTCGTTGAACTGCTGATTTTCCCATATCGTCTCCGGACCGCCGTCCAGAGAACCCTCGATGTAGGTGTAGCCGAAGGCCAGTTTCCAGACCTTAACCGGTTGCCAGTTGGCAAAAAGCTCCAAGCCGTGGGTTGTACCGCTCAGGCCGTTGCCGATGTTGAGGGGAATCACCAGATACGGCGACTGATCATCGGCGCCGATGAAAGGCGATCCCTGATCGAGCGACCGGAGATTATCATAGACGTTGTAAAAGAGAGCGGTATCGAAGGACAGTCCGGCGACCGGCGACCAGCGGTGGCCAAGCTCGTAGGCAATGAGATCCTCCGACTGAAAATCCTTGCGGCCTAGAAGTGCACCGCGATACCGGTTGCCGAAAGCATCGGTGCGCTCGGAGTAGACCCCCTGATAATCATGATCGGCTCTGGAAGGAGTACGCACGGCGCGGGAAACGGCCGCCCACAAGGTTTGTCTTTCCTCGGGCTTCCACCGCAGCCGGATCGTGGGCTGCACCTCGAAGCCGCTGTAATCGTTGTGCTCGAACTGAGAGCCCAGAGTCAGCCACCAACTCCCCTTCACCAGCGCGATATCATCCCGCAGAATAATGCTGTAGAGATCGAGGCTTTTGCTTTCCGGCGTAAACGAGAAGAGTTCGGTGCCTTCGATATCGTCTATACTTCGTCGATATCCCAGCCCCCAGGTCACTTCCTGCGCAGAAGTCATCATCGTCCGATATTGGAAGTTCACATCGAAGGTCTGTCGGTTTTCACGGGGGAAGATGGCGTCGATATGGCTATAATCATAATAGGCCTGCAGGCTGAGTAACGTATCGGCATCCTGCTCCTTTTCCCACCTGGTCAGCAGATTTCCGGTCCAGTAATTCGCCTCGGTTCGGGATTCCGCCGGGGTTAAGAGGCCCGGCAAGTTGTAAGTGAGCTCCTCTTCTCCCCTCTGGACATCGCCCTGCAGGGTAAAACTGTTGCCGGCTGCGGCGGCGATATCCGTGCGAAACCCCGACTGCAGCTTCTGCCAGCCGTCGAAGGCATCTTCACCGTCCGGCTGGACATAGCCGTCGTGGATATCGCCCTTGGCATAGAGCCGGTAGCTGCCCTTGTCACCGATCCTGTCGCCAACTCTCGCGCCGGCCGCCAGCGGATAACGGTTGCCGGTGGCCGCGGTGGCCAAGGCCCCCAGGGTGCGGTCGGCCGGCTTGGTGATGATATTGATGACGCCGTTAACGGCATTCGCGCCCCAGAGAGCCGCCCCCGGCCCTCTGATTACTTCGATCCGGTCGATATCCTCCATCAGGAGGTCCTGGAATTCCCAGAAAACCCCGGAAAAAAGAGGCGTGTAGACGCTGCGCCCGTCGACCAGCACCAACAGCTTATTGGCGAACAGATCGGCGAAGCCCCGGGCCGAGACCACCCATTTATTGGCGCTGAGCTGGGCCACCTGCAGGCCGGGCGCCATCCGCAGCGCCTCGGGAATGCTCTGCGCCCCGGCCCTCTCGATATCTTCGGCGGTAATTACATGAATGGCGGCAGCGGCATCGGCCAGCTTTTCCGGTTTTTTCGAAACCGAGGTCACTTCCGCCTGAAGAAGATCCTCTATTTGCAGGCTCTTGAGATATTCGATCCGGTCGTCCTGGGCCTCGACAGCGGCAGCGGCAAAATCGATGGTTGCCGGGACCGAAATGAGGCAGCTGAGAATGACGGCTTGCCGTAAAACAGGTGGGACGCCGGAAAGATGTCGTTTCTGTTCATGCATTGTTCGTCGTACCATTCGACCATACTTCAGAAAAACAAGTATTGTAACCTGTTCCTAAGATGAATTCGTGATGAACCGCTCCGTTGTGCCCCCCCGTTTCTACTCAATTATTCCAATTCTACCAAATCCTTTTCAGAAAAAACAGCAACCCTTTACAATATCGGAACCGCGGCAATAAGCAGAATTTTTTCACGTTTTACATATTTTTTCAGAATAATATTCTTGACTCGATAGTAACGAGAGAATATATTCACTCTTACAGCCAAGGAGAAAAAATGGACGCAATCAGTCTGGAAATTCTGAAAATCCTTCAGGAAAAAGCCCGTATCCCGAACATCGAGGTCTCACGGCAGGTGGGCCTGGCCCCGTCGGCGGTCCTGGAGCGGATCAGGAAGCTCGAAAAACAGGGCATCATCGACGGCTATGAGGTTCGCCTTAACCCCCTCCATTTTCACCGCGCCCAGGTCGCCTTCGTCCACGTCCAGACTACCACCGCCGCCTGCAGCGAGGTGGGCAGACAACTCTCCCTCATGACCGAGGTGCAGGAGGTTCATTTCGTTTCCGGCAACGACTGTTACCTGGTAAAGGTCCGAACCGCCGATACCGCCTCCTTGAGCCTTCTGCTGCAGGAGCGCATCGCCGCCATCGACGGCGTCATTGCCACCAAGACCGAAACTGTGTTATCGACCATCAAGGAAACCAGCCGAATCCCACTTCCGGAAAACCTATAAGGAAAGCCGCCATGCCCATGTCGCAATCGTATAAAGACCGTCTCTTTCCGATCCTGAACGTTATCGCCGATCATTACGGCACCCCCTTTCATATCTACGACGAGGCCGGCATCCGCAACACCGGGAGCAACCTGAGAGCGGCCTTTGCCGGAATCGACCGGTTCCGCGAATATTATGCGGTGAAGGCCCTGCCCAACCCGAGGATTCTGGCGATCATGAAGGACATGGGCTTTGGCTTCGACTGCAGTTCGATCGCCGAATTGCGGCTCTCGCGGGCAGCCGGCGGCCGGGGCGAGGATCTCATGTACACCTCGAACAACACCAGCCATGAGGAATTTGTCGAGGCGGAGAAAGACGGCGGCGCCGTGCTGAACCTCGACGACATCACGCTGATCGCCAAAGTCCCGGTCATGCCCGAACTGATCTGCTTCCGCTACAATCCGGGACCGCGGCGTACCGGCAACGGGATCATCGGCAATCCGGTCGAATCGAAGTACGGCGTTGCCCACGACCAGATCGTCGACGCCTACCGCCAGGCCAAGGCCCGCGGCGCCAGTCGCTTCGGCATCCACACTATGCTGGCCTCGAACGAACTGAACTACGAGTACATGGTCCAGACTGCCGACATGCTGCTGGCGCTCATTGCCGACATCTCAGCCGAGCTGGATATTACTTTCGAATTCATCAACATCGGCGGTGGGTTGGGCATCCCCTACCAGCCAGGCGTCGCCGAACTGGATCTTACGGCGATGGGGCAGGCGATCACCGCCCATTTCAAGGCCTTCCGAAATAATCACGGCTACGAACCCGCCCTGTATATGGAGAGCGGACGGTTTATGACAGGTCCGC
>MGTI01000015.1:4396-7247 GCA_001799365.1 Desulfobacterales bacterium GWB2_56_26
TCGGCTCGCTCTGCGAGAACAATGATAAATTCGCCATCCAGCGCGAGTTGCCGAAGATCGTCGATGGTGATATCCTGATCATTCAGGATACCGGCGCCCACGGCATTGCCATGGGTTTCAACTACAACGGCAACCTGCGTCCCAAGGAACTGCTGCTGCGTGCAGACAGCCGAGTCGAACTGATCCGCCGGGCGGAACAGGTGGAGGATTATTTCGCGACCCTGAGTTTTACGCCGGATATGCTGCCCCTGTAGACCAGGAGCAGAGGTTTCTTGTTATCCCATCATCTTTGAGGACCTATGGCTATAGATATCGACCGGTTTCTCGCGACGGTCGCCGCAGTTGTCAACGGCAAACAGGTGCCGGTGGTGGATCTTATCGCCGTGCAGACCGAGGACCCATTCAAGGTCCTGGTGGCCACCATCCTCTCGGCCCGGACCAAGGATGAGACCACCGCCGCGGCCTCCGCCCGTCTCTTTGAGGTGGCCCCAGATCTTGAGTCGCTGGCCCGGCTGCCGGAGACTGAGATCGCGAGACTCATCTATCCGGTGGGATTTTCCAAAACCAAGGCGAAACACCTCGCAATGCTGCCGGAGGCCCTGCGCTCTTTCGGCGGCAAGGTGCCGGAGACCATCGAAGAGTTGATTACCCTACCCGGCGTCGGCCGCAAGACCGCCAATCTGGTGAGGACCGTCGCCTTCAGAAAACCTGCGATCTGCGTCGACACCCATGTTCACCGGATCATGAATATCTGGGAATATGTCCGCACCGATACGCCGCTCAAAACGGAAATGGCCCTACGCGCCAAACTGCCGGAAAAACACTGGCTGAGCGTCAATTCGCTTTTGGTCGCCTTCGGCCAGTCGATCTGCCGGCCGGTCGGCCCCAAGTGCGATATCTGTCCGCTGTTGCCCGAATGTCCGCAAAAAGGGGTGCGACCCCGCAAGATACCCGGAGTGAAAATGACAAAAGAGCACGTGATGAAATGTATCTCCTGGAATGTCAACGGCATCCGCGCCGTGGCAAAGAAAGGTTTTGCCGACCAGCTGCGGACTTTCGACGCCGATGTGGTGGCCCTCCAGGAAACGAAAATCCAGGAGGATCAACTCACCGACGAGCTGAAAAATATCCCCGGATACACATCCTACTGGCACTGCGCCGAGCGTAAGGGCTATTCGGGCGTGGCCTTCTACACCAGGATCCCGCCGGTTGCGGTCCGTTACGGCCTGGGCGACCCGGAATTCGACTGTGAAGGGCGGGTGCTCACCTTGGAATTTGCCGACTGTTACCTGATCAACATCTACTTCCCGAACAGCGCCGAAAAACTCGTGCGCCTCGCCCACAAGCTCCGCTTCAACGACCGGCTGCTGGGCTATGCCAGGGAACTCGAGTTGAAAAAACCGGTCATTCTCTGCGGCGATTTCAATGTCGCCCATAAGGAGATCGACCTGAAGAATCCGAAGACCAACGTCAAGAACGCCGGTTTCACCCCGGAAGAGCGGGCCTGGATGGACAGTTTCGTTGCGGCGGGCTTCGTCGACACCTTCCGGCTGTTCTGCGAGGATCCCGACCAGTACACCTGGTGGAGCTACCGGTTCAATGCCCGAGCCAAGAATGTCGGATGGCGAATTGATTATTTCTGCGTCAGCGGTTCAGCCGCGGATCGGGTGAGAAGTGCCACCATCCTGTGCGAGGTGATGGGCTCGGATCATTGCCCGGTGGCTCTGGAATTTGTCTCTGAGGGCGTAAAAAGTGAGAAGTCAGGCGTGAGAAGTGAGGAGTTTTTGGTTGATTCGATCTAAGTGTTCGAGAAGTTTTCTTGGACCGGCCGGGAATGCATAGCGATTGAGTTCGGTGGCATCGACCCAGCGAAAATCGACGGCGTTCGTCAGCGTCGGTTGATGCTGGCCTTGCAGGTCGCAGAGAAAGGGGTGGAGGATAATCTTATAGCGGGTGTAATGGTGGACGACGGTTGGTAAGGCCTCGACCACCCGCACGATAAGACCCGTGTCCGCCGCTATCGCCCGGACCACCGCCTCCGCAGGCGCCCCGGCCGTGAGCTCGCCACCGGGAAATTCCCACAAACCGCCCCAGACGTCATCCGCCCGGCGCTGCTGAATGAAAACCAGGTCCTGCCGGCGGATGATCCCCGCCACCTTCTGCACCGTGATAATCTTTTTCTTTTCTGCGACAATCGGCCGCTCAGCCACCGTCCCGCCCTGCCGGGCGAGACAACCTTCAGCGATCGGACAGGCCTCGCAACGAGGCGCTTTCGGGGTGCAGACAAGCCCGCCCAGATCCATCAGCGCCTGATTGAAAACCCTCGCCCGGCCGTGGGGCAGCAGACTTTCGGCTATGGCCGCAATCTGTCGCTGCCCCTCTCGGCTTTTCACCGGCAGGGCTATATCGAAGAGCCGGGCGTAGACCCGCATTACATTGGCATCGATAACCGGCACGTCACGATTGCCCGCCACGCTGGCAATGGCCGCCGCAGTATAGGGGCCGATGCCGGGCAGTTGGCGCAACTCATCATAATCGCAGGGCACAAGCCCGCCCAATTCACCAGCAATCACTTTTGCCGCCCGGTGCAGATTTCTTGCCCGGGCATAGTAGCCGAGCCCTTCCCACAGTTTGAGAATCTCCTGTTCATCCGCCGCCGCCACCGCCCGCACGTCGGGGAAGCGCTCGATCCAGCGTAAAAAGTAGGCGACTCCGCGCTCCATCTGGGTCTGCTGGAGCATGATTTCGGAGATCCAGACATGATAGGGATCGTAGGTGCGTCGCCAGGGGAGGTCGCGGGCAGTCCGACGAAACCAGGCCAGCAATGATGTGACGATACTTCGGTCTTCGA
>MGTI01000016.1:0-75 GCA_001799365.1 Desulfobacterales bacterium GWB2_56_26
CTTTTGTCTCTTTCAGCCCGATCGAGGCCTCCGCCTTGCCGGGGTGCGGGCCATGGGGCATACCGTCCGGGTGGT
>MGTI01000016.1:202-8357 GCA_001799365.1 Desulfobacterales bacterium GWB2_56_26
GAGCCTGGGCACGAACGAACAGACCACAAAACCATCGCCTTCAAAGGTCTGATGGACCGGCGGCGGCATGTGGATACGACCGGTGATCGGCTCGAAATCGGCAATATTGAAGGCCCACGGATAGTAATAGCCGTCCCAGCCGACTGTATCAAAGGGGTGGTGGGTAAGGGTCATGCGATGCAACGCGCTTCTGCTCTTCACCATAATGGAAAACTCGCCGGCTTCATCCTGAGTGATGAGTCGTGCAGGAGGCCTGATGTCCCGTTCGCAGTAAGGACTGTGTTCCAGCAGTTGTCCGTGCATGTTCCGGTACCGGCTCGGAGTCCGCACATACCCTCTGCTCTCGATGATGAAGAAAATATTCTTTTGCGCCGTAAATCGGTAGCGATGGATTATGCCTCTGGGAATGACCAGGTAGTCACCCGACATGAAGTCGATTTCACCCATCTGCGATTCGAGCACCCCCTCGCCTTCGGTAACGAAAACAATCTCGTCCCCCTGGCCGTTACGATAAAAAAAGTCATCGTCGGCCGACGGGCGCGCGAGTGTTATGCCGACATCATCGTTGAATAACAGCGGCGTTCTGTCCAGCACCGGGCTTGGACCGGCAGCCGGCAGTCTGTGGGTACGCAGATGTCGCAGATGCAGGGTGGGATCGGGGTCGGTTTCCCAACGGAATTCCTTGAGTCGTTCCACCCCTTTGAGCTGGGTGGGCGGACGCAGGGTATACATCAGGGACTTGATGCCGCCAAAACCCAGGTTGCCCATCAGATGCTCCTGGTAGATGCCGCCGTCTTCCTTGCGAAATGCCGTGTGCCGCTTATGGGGAATCTCACCCAGTTTATGATAGAAGACCATTTTGCTCTCCTGGTTTTCATTGATGGATTTCCGAAAGAAAGAACATGCCGTGCCAGCCTGAATCTCATGCCAAGCTTTCCGTAGGGTGCGCTGTGCGCACCATCAATCGGTGCGCACAGCGCACCCTACGGTATTCCCGGTCAGAGCAAAGCCCGTTGGTTAATCCGTTATATGCAAATCCGGTTTAGAGATTCCCCCTGCGTCTCTGCTCAAGTTCGATGGATTCGAACAGCGCCTTGAAATTGCCTTTGCCAAAGCTCTCGCAGCCCGCCCGCTGGATGACCTCCAGAAACAGCGTAGGCCTGTCCTGCAGCGGCTTGGTGAAGATCTGCAGGAGGTAGCCTTTCTCGTCCCTGTCGACCAGGATATTATATTTACGTATCAGTTCCCGATCTTCTTTAATCTCGCCGACACGGTCCCAGAGAGTGTCGTAGTAGCTTTCGGGAATGGTGAGGAATTTCATGCCGTTCTCTCTCAGCATCCCGACTGTAGTCAGGATATCCGGGGAGTACAGGGCGATATGCTGGACGCCTGCGCTGTAGTTGAAATCGATATATTCCTGGATCTGGCTCTTTCTCTTTCCCGCAGCCGGCTCGTTGATGGGAAACTTGATGTTTCGGCTATCGTTGGCCATGACTTTGGAGCGCAAGGCGGAGTATTCGGTGGAGATATCCTTGTCGTCATACGAGACAAACTGATGGAAGCCGAAGACCTTGGCGTAGTAGTCGCACCATCGGTCCATCTGCCGGTCCTCCGTGTTGGCCACGATATGATCTATGCGGGTAAAACCTGTGGGTTTACCCTCGATCCTGGCCGGCTGGTATCCCGGCAGGAAAACACCTGTATAGCCTTGAGCTGAAACAAACGTATGAATAACATCGCCATAGGTGCGGACTGCTGCCCGGCGGACCCTGCCGCGGGTATCTTCAAGATCCTCCGGCTCCATGGCAGACACGGCGCCTCGTCGCACCGCCTCCTGGTAGACCCCGTCCACATCATCCACTTCGAAACAGATGTCCTTGACACTGTCGCCATGCAGCAGGAGGAAGACATTCCTCGGATCCTGGTACCCGAGCGGTGTGGTGAATACCAGCCGGATACGGTCCTGCTGCAGGACGTAGGAAGTGCAGTCACGGTGGCCTGTTTCCGGTCCAAGATACCCTATCTGGTCAAAACCCAGAGTCTTTCGATAAAAGTACGCTGCCTGCAGAGCGTTGCCGACAACAAATTCAATGTGGTGAATCCGTTTGACAGGTAGATTGTCCATACCATCCTTCCCTGAGTAAAATTTTGGGTCAGCGGCGTATTGGGATTATACCTTGGAGATTGCCTCTTTTGAGAAGATTCAATTAGTATCAGAATAAATCATTATGCCGCCAAGCACAAGCTGCGGCTGCGGGCTATGTAGTATCGGATCGTCCGGGCAGACTCGCACGCGAGCAGTCGGACGAGGTGCTTCGAAGATGGATTCTTAATCGTGCACATACAACTCGTCTACCTCTTCCCAGGTCTCGATATCGTCCTGACGGAGCAGCATAAGCTTTTTATAGTAAAAGATCTGCACGGAGATGAATTGCAGCCGCAGATCCTGGCATTTCATCGGTTCATTCGGAGCGAGTGCACACGCCTCCCGGTCCGGCATGGCAAGAATCCTGTCGATCTCCTCCAGCAACCCCCCTTTGGTGAGCCGAAGAAATTTATCGATTGGAATGATCACCGGCGGCGAATAGTTGAGACCTTCAAGACGGACGGCCGTTTTTTCAATAACCTCCTGGCTTACCTCATCGAGAAAGCCGCTCACTTCCACTTTGAATTGTTTTACCTTGTCCTCAAAATGATTCTTGTCCATGATAGCCTTCCTTTTATCGGTATTATCAGATTTGAAAAAAGTTGAATTAGGCTGGGGAATATTGAAGCATCGGTAGACGAGAGGCACTGCGGCGTTTCAGATTACGCAACGCCGCATGCTCCAGCAGCTCTCGAAAACGTTTACATTACCATCATACAAGTTCGAAGCGGTCAAGGTTCATGACCTTGTTCCAGGCAGCTATAAAGTCGTGGAGGAATTTCTCTCGGGCGTCGCTGCTGCCATAGACTTCCGCCAGGGCCCGGAGCTGGGAATTCGAACCGAAGACGAGGTCAACCCGGGTACCGGTCCACTTGAGTTCACCCGTCACTCGATCACGCCCCTCGAACAGGTCCCCGTCCTCCGAGGTTGGCTTCCACATTGTGCGCATGTCGAGCAGATTCACGAAGAAGTCGTTGGTGAGTGTTCCGGGTCGCCTGGTGAAGACGCCGTGCTGAGACTGTCCGAAGTTGGTACCCAAGACGCGCATCCCGCCCACGAGAACCGTCATCTCGGGAGCGGTCAGGGTCAGCAACTGCGCCCGATCGATCAGTAGTTCCTCCGCCGACATGGTGAATCTGGTTTTGAGATAGTTACGGAACCCGTCCGCCGCCGGTTCGAGTAAAGAGAATGACGCCACGTCGGTTTGCTCCTGGGACGCATCCGTGCGTCCCGGCGTGAAGGGAACGGTCACATCGTGATCACCATTCCTGGCGGCCTGCTCGACACCTGCGCAACCGCCCAGGACAATCATATCGGCAAGCGAAACCCTCTTCCGGCCTGATTGCGCGCCGTTGAAGTCCTCCCGGATTCCCTCAAGGGTCTGCAGCACAGTCTTTAGTCGGGCCGGCTGGTTGACTTCCCATTCCTTCTGGGGTGTAAGACGGAGACGCGCCCCATTGGCCCCGCCGCGATTATCCGAGCCACGGAACGTCGACGCCGACGCCCAGGCGGTCGAGACCAGTTCCGGGACGGACAGGCCCGAGGCCAGGATTTTACCTTTGAGGTTCGCGACGTCCTGCGCGTCGATCAACTCATGATCGGCTGCGGGCATCGGGTCTTGCCAGATCAGTTCCTCAGCCGGGACCTCGGGACCAAGATAGCGCGAGCGGGGACCCATGTCGCGGTGGGTCAGCTTGAACCAGGCCCGGGCGAAGGCGTCCGCGAATTCCTCCGGATTCTGCTGGTAACGCCGCGCGATCGGCTCGTAGATCGGGTCGAAGCGCAGGGAGAGATCCGCCGTGGTCATCATCGGCCGGAGCTTCTTCGACGGGTCGTGCGCGTCGACCACCATGTCCTCTTCGGCCACGTCCTTGGCCAACCACTGATTCGCGCCGGCCGGGCTCTTGACCAACTCCCACTCGTATTTGAACAGCGTGTTCAGATAGCCCATGTCCCATCTGGTCGGGTTCGCTTTCCAGGCGCCCTCGATGCCGCTGCCGATGGTATCGCCGCCTTTGCCGCTGCCGAAGCTGTTCTTCCAGCCGAGGCCCTGCTCCTCGATGCCGGCGGCCTCTGGTTCCGGGCCGACATGCGCCGCATCGCCCGCGCCGTGGCACTTGCCGAAGGTGTGCCCGCCGGCGACGAGCGCCACGGTCTCCTCATCGTTCATCGCCATACGCGCAAAGGTCTCTCGAACGTCACGGCCGGAGGCGATCGGATCCGGGTTGCCGTTCGGGCCTTCCGGGTTCACGTAGATCAGGCCCATCTGCACGGCCGCCAGCGGATTCTCGAGGTCGCGTTCCCCGGAATAGCGCTTGTCGCCCAGCCACTCGCTTTCGGCGCCCCAGTAGATGTCTTCCTCCGGTTCCCATACGTCTTCGCGACCGCCGCCGAAACCGAAGGTCTTGACCCCCATCGACTCAAGGGCGCAGTTGCCGGCGAGGATCATCAGATCGGCCCAGGAGATCTGCTTGCCGTACTTCTGTTTGACAGGCCAGAGCAGCCGGCGCGCCTTGTCGAGATTCACGTTGTCGGGCCAGCTGTTCAGGGGCGCAAAACGCTGATTACCGGACCCCGCGCCTCCGCGGCCGTCACCGGAGCGGTACGTGCCTGCGCTATGCCAGGCCATCCGGATGAACAAAGGTCCATAGTGGCCGTAATCCGCCGGCCACCAGTCCTGCGAATCGGTCATCAGGGCATAAAGGTCCTTCTTCAGGGCCTCCAGGTCGAGCTTCTTGAATTCCTCGGCGTAGTTGAAGGTTTGGCCCATGGGATTGCCCAAGGGAGAATTTTGATGAAGGATCTTGAGGTTCAACTGGTTCGGCCACCAGTCCCGGTTTGATGTGCCTCTTTTTATGGAAGTTTTACTGGTTTTGCCCGTTACCGGACACTTGCTGTCGTCCATTGCCGGACACTTGCTATCGTCATTCATAACGTCTCCTTTTTTTCATGTTGTGGGAATGGATGGTCACTCTGCCAGCATGAGTTTCATGTGTATCTGCCATCGGAAGATATTTCATATTTTATATGAGAGCAATTATCCGTTAATGCCTGAATAATTTACAATTATTCTTTCCGGCAGTCAGGACAGAGGCCGAAAAAATCCAGCCTGAAGCTGCTGATGGTAAATCCTGTCTCTTCCATCATTTTACTTTTCAGTTTTTCAAAGTCGTGCATCGGCGGATCCACTATTGCCCCACACTGCGTACAGATCATATGAGGGTGAGGGTAAGGCCTGTTTCCATCATACCTGTTACTCATTTCACTGAATTCCAGTTCAAGGATTTCGCCATTCTTCTTCAGAAGATTAATCGTTTTATAGACGGTGGCCGGACTCATTGTTGGATAGTCTGCGATCAATTGTTCGTAAATACTCTCTGCCGAAGGATGATATTCACTATGGGCAAGGATTCTCAAGACAGCATATCGCTGGGGTGTGATACGAAACTCATTCTCTTTGAGTTTCGCGATCATTTGTGCCAGTCGTGTTTCCGGTGAAATTTTCTGGTTGTCCATACGCAAAGAACAATAGTTGTTATTAGTTGATAATCATTATCTATTCACTTATCTCAAATTGTCAAAGTAAATTTTTGTATTAAGCAGTACATTGATTGCCAGGGTAACAAAAGGTAAGTGGCCATGCTGCAACAAGATACACTCAGACAAAGCCTGCACAGTTCCGTTCTTTTCAAGGATGTCGGCAGCGACGAAGTGGACAGGATTATCGCTACCGCTCATTGGCGGACAGTCGAACAGGGTCAGTACGTCTATCGCCAGGGAGAGAATGATGGCCATTTTTACATCGTTGCCCAAGGTGAAGCGGAACTGACCATGAACGTGACCGGGAGCGAACAGTTCCTTGTCAGCCGCATCGGTCCGGGAGGTCACTTCGGTGAAACCGCCTTACTGACAAACAGCGGCAACAGCCTCAATGTCCGGGCATTAACCAGTCTCTCCCTGCTCTCTTTCGATGCACTCACCTTTACCTCGGTGCTGCTGGCCAATCATGTCATTCAGCGCCAGCTCAGCATCGCTTTGGCCAACCGCCTGCGGTTATCTTTTCGCGATCATGCCAACGCCCTGACCAGAGCGAGAACCGGTCGCAAGAGTTCTGAACATAGCCTGGACCGGACATTTCTTTCGGGTTCGGCAATTCCGGCAGAAACAGCACAACGTTCGTCGAGTTCGTACCGGGGGGAACAGTCGACTCAATCGACCATTGCCCGACAGATCATGACGGCGGCAAGCCGATTCAGCAGTTCCCTTGCCCCGGTGCTCATCACCGGCGAGACCGGCACCGGACGTCGTATGGCGGCCTATGAGATTCACCTGGCCAGTGCTCACAGCAACGGCCCTTACCAGGAAATCGATATCCGCAATTTCGCTCCAGGCCAGCTGGAAGTGGAGCTTTTCGGCTATGAACGGGACTCTTTCGACTTCTCGCAGATCGATCAGCTTGGCGCTTTCGAGCGATTGCAGGACGGCACTGTCGTCCTCTACAACGCGGAAAATATGGAGCCGGACTTCCAGCGGCAGCTGGTCGGCATCCTCAGGAAAGGATTCTTCACCAAGGTGGCAGGAGACACCAGGGTAACGCTCCATTGTCGCATTATCCTCATCTGCAAGGATACGCCCAGGCTGGAGGACGGCCACAACCGGCTACTGCCCTCCCTCTATGCCCTGATGGCAAACCAGCATTTCCGCATGACTCCCCTGCGGGGGCATCGCCGGGATATTCCGCGACTGGTCGGGTATTACCTCAAACGTTATAGCCTGCAGTACGGGAAAAGCATCAGCCAGGTTGATAAGCAGACCCTCGGAAAATTCATGAACTACGACTGGCCCGGCAATTTGACCGAGATGGCCAGCGTGCTGCAGCGGGCGGTCATCCTCGGCAGGAACAATGAACCCCTCAGCAGCCAAATCCTGCTCGGAGTGCCAAAATCGGAAGGAAAATGGGAGTTCAACCTGCTGCGGCTGGAGAAGATTCGAACCTTTTTTACCAGCCGGTTTTTCCCTGAGCTGCCGAGGGCTCTTGTCGGTATTGGCCTCACGCTTGTGCTGATCGCCCTGTTCTTCGGGCCGGCGGACGAGGAAAAAAATATCGGGCTTACCCTCAGCTGGGTGGTCGGATGGCCCCTGCTGATCTTCTCGTTCTTCTTCCTCGCCCGTACCTGGTGCAGTGTCTGCGGACTGTCGGTCCCCGGCTGGCTGGCGCAAAACGTCATCAGGCCCGAACGTCCCACGCCGCCGTTGATCAGGAAGTATTCCGGCTGGATAATGACCCTGCTCTGCATTCTCCTGTTCTGGATCGAAACGACCTGGGACGCCTATAAATCACCGCACCTCACCGCCTGGATTATCACCACCATCGCGCTCTGTTCGCTCCTGTTCAGCATGTTCTATAAGCGAAGGGTCTGGTGCCGGTATCTCTGTCCGCTGGGAGCGATCAACGCCATTTTTTCCATGCCGTCCGTCCTGGAATTGCGGTCGAACACCCACACGTGCACGAACCGCTGCAAAGATCATCTGTGTTATACCGGCGATGACGGCGCTGCAGGCTGTCCTATGTTCCGGCATCCTTTTCTGGTGGATAACAATCGGGACTGCATTCTTTGCGGACAATGCATCAGGAACTGCCAGCTCGACTCGATTCATCTCAATCTGCGCCTGGCTCCCCAGGAGTTATGGAGCCTGCAGTCGCCGCGGCTGGAGGACAGTTTCCTGGTGATCAGCCTGGCTGCAATCTTTTATCCGTTCGCCATCAATCAGACGTATCCCGGTTTTGTTGAAAGCTGGGCTGAGATCCTGCATGGTATCGGTCTTCCCCAGAATAAGGCCCTGGCCTCGAGCATATTCTTTTTGTTCTGCATCATTGTCTACATGAGCGGTTACGCGATAATGTCGCAGATCATGGCACGGATCACCGGCAACAGCTGGAGGGCGACTGCCTCGATACTTGGTTACGGCATGATTCCGCTGGTCCTTGGGGCGTTTATGGCAGCACAT
>MGTI01000016.1:8386-8965 GCA_001799365.1 Desulfobacterales bacterium GWB2_56_26
TGCCAGCCGGATCATCAGCCGCGACGCCGCATTTGTTCTGCAGATTATTACCGTATGCGGCGGACTGATTGCGGCGCTCTATGCCTCTCAACGCATTGTGAAACGATTGGTAATAGCGCGCCGATATTCCATGAAAATGTTCGCGCTGCCGGCATTGCTGCTCTGCATTTCTGCCGTTGCCTATCTTCGGTTCGTGTGAGTCAATGTGGCGAATTTATGTTGAAATCAATATCCATACTCTTCATGCCACTGTTGGCACTGACGTTGTGTATAGGAGAGCTCATTCTAGTCCTCCCGGAGGAAGAGCCTGGCCAAAAAAATATTTATGAACTGGAGGTTTGAATGGTCCGATTCACCGTGCATACCCTCGGGGAACATGTCATCGACAATATGGTCGTCACCGGTCCTTGTCGGGACATTATCATGACTATGATTGAAATGTTCCTCGCCGTCTATAACGGCCCCCCGGACGGCGACCTTGATTACGCCTTTGCCGAATACATTATTTCCTTCTCTATGGGGCAGGGCAAGATTCTCGACTATAAGCCGTCACCGCCCGGAGAAATCCACTGACGAAAA
>MGTI01000017.1 GCA_001799365.1 Desulfobacterales bacterium GWB2_56_26
TGTCTTTGCTTCACTTCATCCAGATTTATTTTGTCCGCCGACGTTGTCGTTTTGCCCACACCCTTGTTACCCGCACTCTTGTTACCCGCACTGCTTTTCCCCGCATTCTGCAGATATTCCCCCACATCATAAGAGCTCACCTTGCCCGTCTTGCTATCAACTATGTGGACAGTACCACAAGAAATAATGCCCAACAGAATGGCATGAAGAAGGAACAATTGTATGAAGTTTCTTAAACAAAATTTCATTCTAGCGAAGATCATCGGCAACTCCCTGGTTATATGAACGTTTTACTTCCTATTTTGTTGCTAAAGGAAAATCAGACACGGTTTTGGGGATGGTGACCGTGGGGCTATGGCTGCCATCGGTCAGTTTTTTCACCCGCTCAGTCAAAAACAGGTTTAATTCGTTGATCGTGATGCTGCCATCCTTGGTGGAATTGCCTTCACCCGATAGGCCCTTCGCAAGTGCCTTGGTCAATCCGTTCAACTTTCTGGTCGAGGCTGTTGGCAACAGATTTCCTACAAGCACACTGTTCCCATCCTGCCACTTTTGATGAACTGAAGTAGTTTCTCTTTCCTCAGGTTCTCTACTTAAATCTTGGGGTTCATGCCCCCCGGTGAACCATTACATATTTAAATCTTTTTTTCTCCCTAACGATGGAAATATACCAGATATCTCGGTTGGCTTTAGGATACAAATATATTATCTCCAATCACCAATCAATTTATAAGCACCCCAATAAAAAGGAGAAGTGGAAGTGAACTTTTTCTGGGCTAATTGAAGAGCTTTGGCTTTCCCATATTCGTTGGAATAATTGTAGAATTGCGTCATCAGAGAAGCTGATGTCTTGTCTTCTATTTTCCACAACGTTGATACAATAGCTGAAACTCCAGCATATTGAAATCCTCTAATAAGACCAAAGTATTCATCTCCCTTAACAACTTTCCCGACACCAGTTTCACATGCGCTGAGGACGAGCATATCAGTTTTGCTGAGATCCATTACAAAGAGTTCATTTGCACTGAGGAACCCATCGTTTTTCTCATCTGCTGACAGAATTATTGCAGATTTCATAGGATCTACGTCATCAAAGAAAGCATGTGAGGCAATATGTATCCACTTTGAAGTGGGGGCCAGTTCCTTTAATCTTGTTTCCGTTGCTTTCATGCCAAGAAACATCTTTGCGTTGGCCCGGTTTAGTGAAACGTTCACAGCTTCTTCTCGAGCGTAGGGCAGTGCCGGGGCCTGAACTTCAACTGGAGAGACAGGATCACCAAATACTAGTCCATTATCGTCTTTGACAGTCTTTCTTGAAGGAGATTGAAGGAGGCTTCCACTGGCAGAATAACTTATGGAAAATTTCTCAATTAGATAAGTAGAATCATCATGTAAAGCAGCAAAAGAGAGCGAATGAAGAGCGCCATAAGGAATTATTACAACATGCTTATTCTCAAGATTTTTTTCTATCGGTTTAAGCAAATAGTCATAAAGTTGTTTGGCTGTAGCGATACTCTGTGTGCCGTTTTTGACTGAATTAAGATAATTTTGAACTAAATTTTCGAAGTGATCTTGATAAATATCTTGAGAGGCTACACTTAATCCTTGCTGGCTTAAGACGAATATGAAAAGCTTTTTCGAAGTATAATAATATTCAACTAGAACTGCATCGTTTGCTAAAAACTTTTGTATTTCAGCTATATTAGCCGTATCAAAGCTGACGAGATGCTTGACCTTGTTGCTGGCCAAACTATTTTCAACTTCTTGATTACTATTTTTTTTAGGTCTTTTTGTTACAGCGCGATGCCGTTCATTAAAAGATTCAACTGCTTCTTTTGTCAGTTCTTTACTGTCAAATACAGCTGATAATTCTGCTTGATAATCGACAACCTCCCTAAATATTTCTGATTCTTCATTTGATAAATTTATTTTTTTTGAAGAAAGCAGATCAAGCAATGCTCTCGAACGTGCTCTCTCTGAAGCGTTAAATGCTTCTTCGTACTCTTGGTTTTTTATCAGTAGTGTGATGAGCTCAGAATAAACCTCATTGAGATTTTTAAAATAGCTAATTCGTTGATTTTCGTAAACAAGAGTAGATCGAGCAGCTTCAAGGGTTTTCAATACTAATTGAAGGGCTTTTATTGCTTCTGAAGTGTTTCCACCATTCTTATATGCATATGCAAGATAGAGATAGAGTTCAATTTGTTCAGTTTGATTAAGATAACGACTAATACCCACAGCATAACTTGATGTAAACTTGATCCTTTCTATCTCAGCCTCCTGGTATAATGGCCTAATCAAAAATGAACCGCCAGTGAACAATTCGGCAACAGAAAAAACTGTCAAGGCTGCCAACGTGTTTCCTTCAAGACTACCAAGAATGCTATTGAATCTTGATTGGGCAGATGGCGATGTATCTAAGCTCTTCATTTCGGTTTTTTTCTTTAGCTCTTGACTGATAAGAACTTCTCTATTTGCTGCGTCATTCAAAAACTCACTTGCTATTTTCAACCCTTCTAATGTGTTATTGCTTCTAAACTCACTAATGGCAAAATAATATTTTGACAAAATCAAAGAATCCACGTCTCCGATATCTCTTTGTTTCATCATAAGCTTCAGTGCTGAAAGATATTGCTCGAAAATCAGCTTTGAGTGTTTATCAATACCTAACAGCATTATAAACTTATTTATTTCGCCAAGAGTTGCCATAACAGCATAATAATCAGATTTCGTTTTCGATTTGACAATTTGGTATAACTTGTCTGCATATTCACTTATCCAGTCTTCACGTTTATCAATAAGTTTTCGGTATCGTAGCACTTCAGTTTCCTGCCCAAGCTTGCTATAAATAAAGACAAGTCTGGTGGCCGCTTTGATATAATAAAATGTACCATTCTTTGTTGTCTTGAGAATTTTCTCATTTAATTCTATTGCTCTAGCAAAGTCTGGCACTTGATAAGTAAATATTTCGCTCAGTGAATCATTCCTTTGCAGATCTGGAACATTCGTTGTTGTCTCGTAGTGCTTAATTAATAAATCAAACTTATTTTCTGCTTTAAGAGTGTTGAGTTCAGCGCCACTATACGTGATTTTATTATTTGTACTGCATCCGAACAGCAAAACGAGGCTGTTAATAGCAACAAAAAAAAATACCCTACTCAGAATGTTATACATATGGGTTACGAGTGGAAAATGTTAGCAGTTGATTTAGCCGAAAAGTGGACTATAAAATATTGTAGTCTCACCGTTTTGCAATTCCTGAATTAAATACTCAGTGAAATCTTTAAGAAAATAGCCGATTAACTGACTATCTGAATTGAATTGAGAAAGAACAGTTCCGATAATAGCTTTTTTCTCTTTGCTATAGACAAATCCTTTCACCTTAATAGTTGTATTAGCCTCTTTTGCTTTTTTCTCAAATGATGTTAATTTCCGTTTTTCTTTTATTAAATACAAAACGACTACAGTATCAGCTGGCTGCTTGTCGAGAAAATTGATTATTTCTGTATATGAACCCTGTTTATTAATATTGGTATTGCCCCATAATAATTTTCCAGTAGGTTTTTCCTTTCTAGGTAAATCAAAGATACTTCTTGTCCTTTTACATAGAAGATAGTTAGTTTTCTCGCCAGAAACTGGTTCAACTTCACTTGTTTCTAAATAGAGCAGCTTTGTTCTTTTGGCTTGTTCTAAAATACTTGAACTGCTGCCATTCACTTCAAGGATTGCAATGTCCTTAATGTTAGAACTTTCTATTTCTTGTCCACCTTGGCCAACGCTTGGAAATGTCTCATCCATCCATTTGCTAAAATAAGTAAACTCACCCCCCTCAAATATTGCTATCTGACCTGACGCCACTGAATATATTTTTATTTTTTCAACATCATTATCATTTTTTTTGCCTTCTTCAAGGCTTAAATAAATATATTCAGTTTTGTATTTCTCAGACAGTTCTTTAAGTTGATATATTTCATGGAGCGGTTTAGGAGTACCTTGAGGCACTGCTATTTTATCCAGTTCTTCCTTAGAAGTGATTGATTTGATATATCCGTTTTTTGAACTGATATTGAAAAGTGTACTTTCAAGATCAATAAATTTTGGATCCTTATTTGTTATAACAAGAAAAGAATCATTTCTTTTTTGAATTTTATTGATTTTTGATTCTCTTTTTTGTCCTTCCACAACGTCGTAAATCAAGACTGGGGCATTGCATCCAGCTATCACAAAAAGCGCTGAAACTAAAACGATTAATATTTCCATTTTGATCTTCATAACCTTATCATATCTCCTCATGTTAACACTTAGTGAATGATTACTTAAACAATCCAAGACCTGAGAGGTGGTACGGAAAGAGCCCGGCTGTGCAAATCTAATTTACGTTGTTGTGAAATCTATCTTGTTTGGAAGTCTTTCAATTTTTTCTTTCGGTCTATTATCGTGAGATGCTAGGTTCGGTAGTACCCTGCCTGAAACCACTGTCAGTAACACCACCAACATCCATCGACATACCACCGGCAAAAATCCGGTGGCATTAACATCATTAATTCATGATATCCCCTTTGGCCACCGTCCTGATGGACACGGACGTTCCGGCGGCAAAGGCCTTACTGTCAACCGCCTTCAGGATATTTTCCAAGAGTGGAGCCGTGGGCGGGATGTCATCCAGTTCCCCACGGCTGCGCATTGCCGGCAGATCCCGCCAGAAGGGCGGTTCAGTGCGAAAGGCAATGGCCACCATCATTTCGGTTCCAAAATGCGGTGCACTGACAACCCCCAGATCCGGCATTGCGATGGTTTTCCTTGCTGGCAGCTCGTTCGGATCCACCGGATAGAGAATATTGACGGCTCCTGCGGTATTGATGTTGATCAGCAGGAGATACCCAGCCTGTTCCGCTGTCAGATCAACGCCGACCGATTCGCCTTCAACTAGACCGCCGGTATCGCCTGCAATCTGGAGCAGCAGGTTGTAGGATTTGGGGCGAATGCCGATAGCGGCCAGTTTTTTCAGAGCCAACTGGCGGGAAATTCTGGTTAACAGCTCCTGTTCCGAATCCAGACGACAGAGCAGCGAACCGTTGTTCAGGTAGAGGGCAAACTGGGCATCTTCCTTGCTGATGGTCATATCAGCGCTATCAGGAACAAGCTGGACACCCGTGATGCTTTGCAAGGCAGTCTGTGTCTCTACAGGTATGAGTCTTGCGTCAAGAGACAGCGGCTTTGTTTCTTCGCTCATCCATGTGGCTTGCGGCTTGTGTCCCGTCCCCTGCATGGCAAATAAGGGTTCATGGCCTGAGAGGGCAGGCGGTTTGTGCATCTGCGGTCGTTGACGACTCACTGTTGAAACCTGCTGCTCGACATACTGAAACAATTCCGTCAGACTCAAACGGTTGTCACGAACATTGTCGGCCGCTCCCTGCATCCCACGGAGCAAGGCATCGGTAAAGGCCCCGTGCGGCTTGCCGTCAAATGTCTTTGCTCCAGAACGGATGTCAGCCCAAGTGATATCCAGGGCCTTCTCGCGTTCTGTCGCCGCAGACAGGGCAATAAGCCGACGATACGGATAACCATCACCTTGAGACTTGGCTGCCTGAACCATGCCGCTGCCATGACCGGCAGGCGCAGCATCACCAGTAAGGTCGTTCAAATTGGCAAATCGAGCAGTTCCATACCCTTTTTTCATGATGGAGCGGTGGGTTTTGCCGGAGAAACAGCTATCAAAAATTTCCACGACATCCCGGTCTGCATCGATCCGCTGGATGATCGGCCGTAGATCCCGACTGCCTATGATGAGACTGTCTAGAATATTCTTCACACTGCCCGGCCGGAAATCGACAGGCAGGATAACACCGGTATCCGGTGGCAGCCCAAGAAAATTGTTATGATTCCCCTCATCATCAAAACTTGATGTGCCATGGCCGCTGTAATAAAAAAGAAGAGAATCTCCGGGTCGGGTCGTCTCCGCCAACCGGTTCAAGGCAGCAAGGATTGCCTGCCGTGTGGCAGCCTTGTCGACCAGAGGTAGTATCTTTTCCTTACTGTAGCCAAAGTACTGTTGCAGAGTCTGGGATAAGACTTCCACATCATATTTAGGGCCATCCAGGTTATTTATGGAACTGTGGTTATACTCGCCCACGCCCACAAGCAGCGCATATTTTTCGGCCCAGGCCATACCTGGCTGAGCGAGCACACCGAAACACAGCACCAGCATGAACAGGCGAGGAAGAAATTTCCGCAAACAGCACCTCCCAAGCACTTTTCCTGACAGTTCAACAGCAATACAATTCACAGACAATCTCCTTCTGCACATCCGGCAACAATTCGATTGTTTTGCATTATTAACCAGATATTGGTTCAAAATTTTTTCGAGAAGCGACACCAGACGTGGTTTTCTCACTCTGCCAAACGCACCTCAACACGCCGGTTGACCCGGTGGGCCCTTTCATCATCTTCCAGAAACAGCGGCTGGGTTTTCCCCATCCCTTTAATTGATATCCGCGAGGCATTGAGCGGATAATGCTGCAGCAGATAGACCTTGACGGCCTCGGCACGGGCCGTTGATAGCTGGAGGTTGTAGGCATCCGCTCCCCGCAGATCGGTATGCCCAAGAAGCTCAACATGTTTGCCGGCACACTCTTTAGAAGATAAGGCCTGCCCAAGCTGCTTGGCCTGTTCTATGCCTTGCTGGTTCAATTCTGCAGTATCATAAGCAAACTGCACCGGGAGGTTTATAGTCGGTTTAACGGCAAAGTTGCCCCTGTGGCTGGAGGTGAGCGAGCGGGTAATTTCGGTGCTCGACACCACTGTTTTGCTTTTTTCATCCTCAAGTATCAGGATGCGCTCACGTACCTTGGGATAGTCATGCAGCGATAAGGCCTGTCGATAGCTTGTGATGGCTGCCGTCAGATCTTTTTTTCTTTCAAACAGGCTGCCCAGAGCAACCAGAGCCTTGCTCTTCGCTTCGGCAGTGGCACGAGGGAGATCACAAGCCTCATTAAACGCTCTTTCGGCATCCGCGAGCCGGTTGTTTTCCTGATAGGCCTTACCCAGTTCCATAAAGGCACTAACATCCGGGCATTGTTCGCAGGAACGGCGGAGAAGTTCGATGCGCTGCTGGAGAGATGAGGAAGCTACAGCCTCATTATACAACCTGGCTCCTTCCCGGCAGTCTTCCGCATACACCTTCCCCAGGGAAAATGGGCCACCCAGAATAACCGCCACAATCAACCCAGACCATAGCTTCCCAACCAACCAATTCGTTTTCATTTTTTCCCCTCTGGTGACACGGCGGGAGCAGCTTGCTGAACGAGCCTTTCCCGCCATAGTTCATCGGTCATTCGGGCATCCATGGGTTGCTTGAACTCAAAATGAGTAAAGAGTGCACCACGAAGTTTTTGGGAATATTTTGATGTTTCAATACGTTTTGCATATCCAAGCCCCTCTTCGAGGACTTTCTGCGAATTGACTTCGGTGTGAACATCGACAACAATTGGCTGATCCTTGGCGCCGATGATACTGTAAAAGGTTGCATCCAGATTGTTCAGTACATTGATCTGTTCCTCTTTCAACTGCAAACCGGCTTGCTCAGCCTTGGCAATGCTTATCAGCTGTGCAAGCAGATCGGCATACCGCTGCAGGGGGTCAGTGCTTTCCGGAGAAATCTGCTGAACTGCAGCAAGCAGTTTCCGGATATCTTTCAATATGTTCAGATACAAGGATGTTGCTGGTTCGAGCCAGGCTGCGGTGCGTTCCGACGGAAGCTGGAACGACTTTGAGACTCCGGTAACAGACTGTTTGGTAAAAAGCAGACTGGTATATCGTCCCCAGGTCCAGTAGCCCAGCATGCTGTTGAGGCGACGGTCTGCATCTGCCTTCGTACCGTTCAGAAGCCAGTCGCGCATGAGCTTTGTGTTAATGACGACATTTGCCGGACCGGCCAATTCATTCCTGGCTTCTTTCCACATCTGAGAATATTTTTTGTACTTGGAATCCTGACCACGTTCGATCTGCTCACCGGCTGTTTGGGAACCCAGCAACCACATCAATTCAAGCCCCCTGGGAAAACCTTTGACAACATCAGTCCCCAGCGTAATGGCGGTAAAGGGCAGCGGTTCCTGTGTATTCCCGGTATATCTGGTTACCGATGGATAAACGAGTTTCTGGAAGGCAGCACTATCCTTACTGGATCGCATCGGGAAAAGTCGCATGCCACTGAGCACCTCGCCTGCAGTCTGACCTTTTTCAAGCTGGTCGGTCGCGACAATGCCATCATGGATCCTGGCTATTTTCTTATTCTTTCCGGCAAAAGTGAACATCCTTCCGCGCAGAGAACGAATATCTGTCTGCCCTCCCTTGCCAGCGGCGGTCAGGTAGTCCTGCCAGGTCATATCCTCAACCGAACCAAACAACAGGAAAAGAAGGGAATCAATTTCCCGGTACCTTGTGGCAAGAGCCTGATTTCCACGAATGATCTGTGCAAGTTCCAGGGCCTGAGAGGTGAGCCGATCGGCGAGTTCGTTACTGATAGCGGTCGCCTTGCTGCTCTTCAATGGAAAGAAGGCCATGCCGGACCATGTCATCGCCCTGAACCATGAGGACATCTCTTCACTTCTGGTATACCGCCCGCGGGGTTTGAATCGGCTGAAATCCATCTGGTATCCCATCAGCACGGATTCTTTGACTCCGTCTGCCTGGATGATAGAGGACAAATCCTGTTGCAGTAACTGGTCAGTGATCTCTGCAACGGGCGTCATATCAAGCAGGGCTTTTACCAGCCGGACATAGCGGATGTTCTGCGCCGTTATCTCTTTGTTGCCCTGTTTCTTCTCTAAAGCCTCGAGCGTTCCCTGAATAAATTCCTTGTATTTGGGCAGAAGGACTTTCTCCTCGATATTCGCAAGGGTCTGACTTAAGAGTAACGAATTCCCCAGAAGAACAAAATCTTCGGTGATATAGTTCCCGACCCCTTCCTTGCGGTTGTTTTCATACAGGTCGAACATCGTCTCGTTTGCCTGCGCCCAACAGCTCCCACTGAGGAACGACACCATACAGGCAGCCCCTGCCAGAATTAACGTCAAATGTTTCTGCAGCGTTGTGATCATGCGTTTCATATGCTGTCTGTCCCCATCAGCAAGGGGAGCAACGACCACGTCGCTCCCATATTGAGAATGACTATCTGACTTCCACCACTTTTTTGGAAAAACCCCACGACTCGGCCTTTTCAACCACACGAATCGCCTTTTTCATGGATTTTTCATTATTGATGACATCATCGATATCCGTGTCGCCGGTGGTCACGACAAAAACCACAATCGATTCACCTTTCGGTTCATCGGCAACAATGGACCAACTGTCGTCTGCCGGGGGAACAGTCAACGGATTGTTGGCTTGAATGCTGTTATCCCGGGCCTTGCTGTTGGGAAACAGCATGCTCACCTCGTCTTTCGGATCAACCTGAACGACCCACAGCTTACCGTTCTTTTCCGAGGTAACGGTATAGCGAAGCGGTTCACCCACTTTCACCGAGTCTGTACCTGCAACCTGCACGGAAAATGTATTCTCCGGCTTCTGTAATTTATTGATCGCATCCCAGTTTGATCCGACATGGACGTATTCTTTTTTGCAGCCATTCCCCAGCAGAACAACAACCAGAATTCCCAACACAATCCAACCTTGTTTCAGTTGCCTTATGCCCATTACCTTCTCCAGTCATGTATTACTTGGTCGTAATTCGTGTAACCGCTTTCCCAGCCCCATACTTATTCTGGTCTGCACCTTGATCGGTTGCCCGAACTTCGAAATTCCTAAAAGATGATTTGCTGACCGTTGCAAAAAGAGAGTTCACATCCTTCAAACCATCTTTGTAAAAACTCAGCGGCTTTTCCGTATAAAAGACAGCAATCAGAACGTCACCCGCCGGCGGTTGAGCGACGAATTCGAACGTTCCGCCATTTCCTGGGATTGTCACTGTCTGGCCCGCGGAAACATAGTTGTCCTGGACCATCCGGTTGGGAAACAGCGCGGTCGAGTCATTGTCGGAGTCACTGATACTTGCAACATTGACATAGCCGGCTTTTTTGGTTGTTATGCTGAGCTGCATCTTTTCACCAACAGCATAACTTTGTTTATTTGTACGGATTTCCAGGGCTTGTTCTGCCTTGTCAACTAATGATTCAATTTTTTGCCAAAGAGCCGACCTTTGGCTGCCGCCACCGCCGGTAGCTCCCACGGTTGGACCAACTGCACCGACTGCACTGCCACCAGCCCCAGAGGCCGTCAGAAAAAGATCTTTCGCCGCCAGTGACTGGCTGCCGTCAATAGCAGGGTGATAGAGTAGATTGGGTCGTGATCGTAACTCATTGCTGATAAAGGTTGCGGCAAAATCCTTCGCCTCAATACCGGTCAACGTGTTTCCTTTTTTTTCCGCAACTATGTTACTCAACCCAAGCGTGAACAATGAGCCATTTCTTCCGGAAATTGCCGTTTCGTTATCACGGCAGGCAGCCAGCAGGACAATGTTGCCATTCTTCGCCGCCGTCTCAACCTTGAAATTTCCCTTGAAACTTGCCGCCACTCCCGGCCAGTTGATGAATTTTGCCTGATAATTCTCATCCAGCAATACACCCTTGGTCGCTGTCCCTGAATGGCAGGAATCGAGGATGACAACAATCTCTCCAGCTGGAATTCGTGCCAGAAGATTGTTGATGCTGTCATCGGTTAGTAGGGTGTCGTCTTTACCAACCAGCGCATCATACGGAACGATTGCCTCATCTAGGCCATCATCTTCATCTTTGTTTCTATCCGGCACTTGTGTTCCATGCCCGGAAAAATAGAGCAGAACCCTGTCGTTTGCGCCGACACCGTTCACCAGCCATGAACCGATCTCCCTCTCGATCCCTTGCTTGTCTGCCTGCTGTTCGGCAAGCACCTTAATATCCTGCTCGGTGAATCCCAGTGCCAGGGCCATCTGTTTCATGATCCGCACATCTTGTATGCCACCGGAAAGATCGTTGACCTTCGGATCCTTATAGTCGGCTATGCCGATAATCAACGCCCTGTTGGCTGCCAGGACATTCTCTCCCCATATAAAGGCCAGGAATACGAGCATAGCCATATACACACATTTTTTTTGTGCCATCTGTTTTCCTTTCGCACATAGTGTTCAATTCGTTTTCCATCTCCTGCAGAAGGGCACCGGAAATATAAGCTCAGGCCGCAGCACTTTTCCGGTGTCCTTTTTATCTGCACCTCAAGTTCCAGATCTGCATATAACAGGCATCGCAGCCCGGTTTATTTGGAAATATCCAGCTGATAGACTGCGAAATTCTGCGGTTTATCAGTCAGCGTTACCCCTTTGGCCTCGGCCTCCGGACTTGATTTGCTGTCGACAATACCTGCAAAATTGACAGCTTTCTCGTCAAGATCCCCTTTGGCATTGTATACGGCGACAAGTTTCTGGGCGCCGAATGGTGATGCGGCAATTCCTTCAGCGGTATTGAAACGTTCGCCATCGACCTTCTCTTTTTTCAGGAAATGAACCCCTGATTCATCGGCGATCCACAGATAGACGTAACCGGCCTTGTTGGCCCCATAGCTGATCAGCATTTTCTCGCCATCCTTGAAGACAGCCTTGTTGCAGGCCACAAACGGCGCCACATCATCGGCTGCGCTTCCTGCTCCAGGCTGCGCACCCCTCTCAGCGCTAGGTTTCCCAGCAACAACGATTTTGGCCGTCTGCACCACCTGCTGGGCCTTTTCCTCCTGGGCACGCAGCTTCAGCGCCTTGATCTCAGCCTGAATATCCTCATCCTTGGCCACCATGAACTGACCAACGGACTTGTATTTTCCCCGGTCAATCTCCAGTTTTTTCGTGCTGGCCACCATGATGACCTCTTCCGTGCCGGGTTTATCGGCGACAAAAGCGGCCCCATTCTTATCCGGCACCGTATATTCCTGGTTTTCCTTAAATATCTGGGATTTTTGTTGATCATTCGGCAAAAGCAGGCTTCCGGTGCCGTCATTTCCTACCGAGAACAGGTATAGATAGAATTTCTTATTCCCTTTCACTTTGAAGCGCACATCTTCATTGACCTTGACGGTTGTCTTGGTCGGCGTGAAACTGACGGCAAGATTCCCATCGCCTTCCTGACTGTCGCCCAACCTCAGGGCATTGCTGTTGACAACCGAACAGCAAATGGTCAATGCGCCGATACAACCTGCCACTACTGCTTGTTTTACCCTGTTCATCGTTTTTCTCCCTTGTTTCAAGTGGTTTGAATACTGTAATTATTGAACAAAAATAGCCAGATCCTTGATGCAGTGATCTTTTTCCTCATTATGCTCTACCAGACGCAGTCCTTTCAGCTCATCGGCATCTTTTGGGGCAGCGCCTTCAGGTAGTTTGATCTGTTTTGCCGAGGCCAGCATCACCACCTTTTCCATGCCGGCCTGGTCGGAAACCAGATCCTTGCCATTTTCCGGGAAACGATAAGCCTTACCGGCTGAGAATTTTTTCATCTGCCCGGGGTTTTCTGGCGTCAGCATGAAAGGCTTTTTGGTCTTGGAGTCAACAGTGAAGAGATACAGATAAAAGTCTCGGTTTCCCTGCACTTCCAGCTGTATCGGTTCGCCCACGGCATACACTGATTTCTTCGCCCGTATATTAACGTCCAGTTTTTCCTGCGCCTGCAGGTTCCCGGCAAGAAGACAGCCAATAAGGAAAAAACTTACCACCGCTACAAGACTCCATGTTCTCTGAACCATATAAATCTCCTTTTAATTATCCAACTTTTTGACAATTACCCTTTGTAGTTCATGAAACTCTCTACCGAAGGTTTGACGGACATCTGCTGCCGGTATAACAAAATATTTTTTAACAGGTTTTTTCATTCTGGCATCACCCGGGCGACCCGTCAGCCGAGGGGCCGGGAAAGCCGCTCCGCCGACGCGCCTCCGGCGTCTCCCGCCTTACCCCCTGCGGCCGCCGGGACCGCCCTCCGGCTACCGATCGGGTGCACTGGTCTGCAGGACAAGACGGAAGCCCAGGTCGTTGATGCGGGCGTCCGGCGAATCCCTCCAGCGATCCGCGGAGCGCACGTAACTCGGCTTGCCGCTCCATCCTCTCTCCATCGTCAAAGGTGTCACCCATTTGAAAACAGCCCCCGGCACATAGACGAACTCCATGCCGGTGGTCGGGTCAGTGTAGGGCTCGCCTGCCTTAGGGGGATTGGCCGGTTTTCCCGGTTGCCCCTGCTGCACCCTTCAGCCGGCCGAGTTTGACGCTCGCCACCTCGGCAAACCGGCCCTTGGGGTACTTGTTCAGGTAGAGTTGCACTTCCTCTCCTTCACCGCCAGGCCACCCCGCCTGCCCGCTTGATCGACCGCTCGTCGGCCGCCAGGGCGACGCTGAAGGTAAACAGCCAGAGGAGCAAGCCCCATAGTTACTACTGTTTAGCTACTTTTAATGACTTTCCTGTCCTTTGATTTCGACATGGATCACGTCGTCTGCCACCCTGATCGACAGCTTCTCTTTCTTCGCCTTCAGATCTTTTGGTCTATACGGGTCATAGGCGGCGACGAGTTCCACCCGCTTAGCCGCCGCCACCTCGACGCCGCGCTCGGTCAGCAAGTCGACGAACCGCCGCGCCTTTTCCCCGGTCCACTCCAGCGACTCGTCTTCGAGGAGCATCTCGGTCAGCTCGTTATCCAATTCCACCGAGGCGGTCAGCGCCGCCTGCTGCGGCGCAAAAATCCCGCCGTAATAATAGAGGCCGGAAGCAACCAGCAGGCAGAGCACCACGGAGGCGGCCATGGCCAACCACCGCCGACGTCCTGGCATAACGACACGCCGCACCGCCGCCCGCTCCGTCTCGAGGTCGCCCAGGCTCTCCTGCACCACCTCGTAACACTCCCGGCAGAGGCTGAGATGCCGCACGACCTCCTCCCGTGCCGCTCCCGAAAGCCGCCCATCGAGAAAGGCGGCCAGCTCGGGCGGGTCGGGATGGTTGCCATCGACCGGCCCTCGGGGTTCGAGTATTTTTTTGAGTTTTTTCATCTACCTGATGCTCATGTTAAAACTGCATCTGCATAATTAGAAGCCGAGGGGCCGGGGAAGCGGCACCGCCACCGCGCTCCGCGATCTTCCACCTTACCCCCTGCGGCCGCCGGTACCGCCCTCCGGCTACCGACCGGGTGCACTGACCTGCAAGACAAGACGGAAGCCCAGGAGGCTGTTGCTGGTGTCCGGCCAATCAGCTAAGCGACTCGCGGAGTTCACGTCCTCCGCGTCGCGGCGCGGGTTCTTGAGCGGCTTTGTGTCATAGCCGCCGTTGCCGATGACTAGGGCGGTTCTTTTTTCGCCGCTGGAAGCCGGATTGCGCTTTATCGAGCGGTCGGTGGCGGAACCCGCCCCGCCAGCGACGGGGAGCAAGAAGAAGATGAGCCCCAAAAGGGCGATGGCGAAAGATATGTTATTCTTCATGTCGTTACTTTTAAAATCTCAATTACGGACAAAGGCGATGAAGCGATCGCATACCTCCCTCTCATTTCCATGCAGGAACAGACGGACAGAATTCCTGCCTGCAACACAAATTCTTACAACCCGGTGATTCCCTCCCGCAGCAGGGCCTCCTTGAAACCTGTCAACAGCTTCTTCAGCCTGCGTTGTGCCTGGACCGGCTCCAGGCCAAGGAGACGGCCGGCGGCGGAGATGGAATGTTTGTCCCCGTAGATGAGGCGAATGAGCAGTTGATCCTCGGGCGTCAGCGTCCCGATCTGGCGCCGGATCGCCCCGGCTGCCTGCAGGCGTTGCTTCCGGTCGAGCTTTTCCAGGAGCGATTCGAGCGGGTTGCTGTGCGGCCGGGGGTCGGCGTGCTCATCCTGCCACTGACCATCGTCCGTAGAGAAAAATTGTGGAGATTCGGCGCACGGCACTTTGCCCAGTTCTTCAATGTCGTTTAAGAAGCGGTTGAAGGATTCGGTGTAGAGCTGGTTGAGGGAGGTTATCTCCCAGGCGTCTTCGTAGGAGTACCGCTGCCAGCAGACGAGCTTATAGACTTCCTCGGCCCAGGCGCCCAGAGCGCTGACCACTTTCGGGATCCGCCGGCGGCCGAATTTGGCGCGATTAAAATCGGCGGCGAGGTTATTGAACAGGGTATAGAGATAGGTCTTGAGGGATGATTTGCCGAGGAAGGCTCGGAGCCGGTGGAAGTCATTCTCCCGGCATTTATCCAGGATGAAGAGATAACATTCGTCCGCCTCGACGGCATCGCCGAAGCGCTTACGGCAAACGGCTTCGAGTTGCCTGAGAGTGCTATGGTCCTGTAGGAGTATTGTACAATCCATGTATCCGCCGCAAGCATAATGAACCTAAATCGAGGCAAAGTAACATGGACTGGTTTATATGTCTCACAGAATGATAGCATAGGGGTTTTTTAGGTAGTGAGCGAAATGATCCCAGGCGAAAAAGGGGGGTTGGCCAACAAAAACATGCAGCCAATTAAAACGCAGTTACACAACTGCCTGTTTCACATTGTATAAGTAAAGCCAACACCTCCAGCCGATGCCCCGAGGCATTTGTTGCGGCAGCGTCTCAGGCGGCTCTCGGACCTCGCACTCAGATAGGAGTCATGCCCATTAGTTTTTTCGACAACCTGGACCGTGCTCGCACGATCAAGCGATTTTCCCAAACAGGTTATTTTCTGTTGTTCCCTTTACCCTCCTTGCGATCCTTGCTCCACTGCTCCAGCACCAGCATTGTTCTGTCGCCGAAGGTGAAAACTGACCTCACCCGGCCGCTGGCCGTTACTGTCGAACCGACCGGGGGCGCCGCCCCTTCCGGCAAAACCGCAATCTCACCGCTTTCGTCACGCAGCAGATAGTAACCGACGGACAGAATGGAGACGGCTTCGACAACCGTTCCCTTGACCGTGACTTTACGATCCTGGTACGTAGCAGGATCACCGACAATGCGACCAATTTCATCCTTGGCGATGAAAGTATCGCATGCCGAGAAAAGGAGTGCCCAGCACGAAAGGAGCGCGAACATTCGAAAGTACTTCATTGGCAACCTCAAAAAACGAATAGGGTTTGAATAAGGTGATCGACAAGGCATTGGAATCTACTCATTTAATCTTCATTACTAGTCGCCCCATCGGACAATCGGGTATGGTTTTGGGGGTGGTGAGGGCGCCAGCCATCTCGTTTTCTTTGCGAGCATCACTTTTTGAGGACTATCGCATCGGCATATCGCTTGTCCCTTTCAGGATAGTATCCACAGTTGTGTAACCGTCGCGAGGCAAGGTGTATCGGCCGATACTGTAGCCGTTAACAAACACTTCGATCGTCTCGCCGCAGGCAGCCTGACCCAATTCGAGCGCGTAGCGGCCGTCTCTCGGATAAGCTTCGAGGCTGTTCCAATTTGTCGAGATCCGCGCCGTCCCGTCGACCCTCGATCCATCGGTTCGAACCGCCCTTCCTCTTATACCGCAGGAATAAGCATCTCCTCTCCATAAGAACAAACATAGAATCGTGGCTATAAGAATTGATGTTATCTTTTTCGAATTGTAACAATTTTGTTTATGAGTCATAGTTTTTACTTATCATTAGTAAATTGAAGACCAACCAACCGGATCGTGACGGCTTTTCACCACTATTGACTGGTTAAAATCATCGCTGTGTGTCGTCATCATAATAACCTGCCGCACCGGCAGCCAAGAAAATGCCGGCTATTACCACTCCCATGATCAAAAGGCTGGTCGCGCTCTTGATAAACTGGGGATCGCTTTCTTCGACCCTCTCCTCGACCTGTCCGGTTCTTGGATCAACACTCGTACTCCTTCTGACTGAGGTCGTAGCGCAACCGCTGGTGGAAACCAGCATGAAAAACACCATTGCCACCGCCACACCCTTTTTCAGTTTCTCGATTACGCTCATAGTAAATCCTCCCGATCAACGAGTTGACCTTTCCCGCAAACGAGGATCGACCCAGTATTCCTGACGCGGGGAATTGGGTGTCCTCTCATCCGCCTCCGCTCCCAACTCCGGTCGATGGGATTCCATGCCTTCTCGAAAGTAGTCCGCTACGCCCATTGATCTCCTGCTCACGCCCATCACAACCTTGACGCCATCAGGCTTTCGATCAACCTCGATTACCTCCACGCCTTTCAGCACCGCGCCACGAATCACCGCGATCATTTCTTGGCTGGTTGAATTTCGATACTCGGCTTTATCTCCTAGAGTGTTGAAGGTCTCTTTGAAGGTGTCGGTAAGCTGAAACTCTTCGCCATTTATGAAACGAGCCAGAACTGCCCTGGCTTTCAGCGAGGCGATCCTTTCCGCAGCAGAACTCGACCTGCTTGCCGAAACACCTTGCGTAACAGTCGGTTCATGTTCAGCCGCCAGGAGATACCGTTCGCCATCTGGAAAAACAACCTCCTTGGCGTTACTCAGAGGAATATCGTCAATTTTCTCAATCTGCAGCGGTTGAGCCTGTGCAGCAACAGCACAAGCAGTCGTAGTGACGATCAAGATCAAGTTACGCAACACCATTTCACACCTCCCATAATTCGCATTAATCATGTATTTGTGCCGAGATAGAATGATAGTCCCGATCACTTATTCAGCACACCGTAGTAATAGTTTTGAAAGGCGAACTCGTATAAATGCATACAGAGATCTTCTTCCAACCTTTCAAAAAAATCGGAATTATTTATCGACTGGACGGCTGCTGTTCGTGGGTCCAAGGCAACGCTCCAAGAACCGGTTTCTATGAGTGAAAACACCGATCCTGACGCAGCAAATTCAAGATGCAACCTGGTGCAGACTATGTGGTGATTGGTATTGAAAATGGTTTTCTGCCTGTCTGTTGCCAACTGCAATATCAGTTTCATGGACGATCGCCTGATTTCGATATGAGACTGCAACAAAATGTCATGAAGTTTGGCAGATACTGCCGGCACAACCGATGAAGACTGATTGTCCCCTTGGATGTCGATCTCTATACCCGGCGAGCCTATGGCTTGCCAAAGGACATTGAGAGTGTAATAATTAACGGGCATCAGTTTATCGAAGACCTCATATTTTACTTTCACCAGCATTATTCTGCCCTGTTCGGACTCCTGCACTCTTTCTGATAGGATATCGAGGATCTTGCCTCGACCATTAATTGATGAATGAATTCCGATCGCATAATCCCCTTTTCTTCCATTAGTAGTGTATCGTTCATATGCGGTCATGCTTTCACCGTATCTTTGCTGAATCGCCTTTATTAGACCCGCGAGTATTGCCTTGTGGCGAACATTATCGATTGAATCACCGACCTGCCATGTTGCCGCACCTTCGGCCACAACCGTTTCTCCCCGGGCGTGAGCCGCACCTATCATCGACATCAGAAGCAGGATCGCGACCATTTCAATTGGACAGTTTACAAGCTGCGTGTAACGGGTCTTGCCACATGGATTCATGGCGCGTTGGTACGTATCCTTCATTTTAACTCCCTGCAGTGTTTCAAGACTGGATTTTTGGCAGGAACAAAATACGCCCTCTCATAAAAGCGTATTTTTGCCATTGTGCTATTCTCTATTGATCAATGAGACGGACACAGTCTCGCTATATGACAAAAAAAGAAGTGGCTCCGGAAAATTTAATAAGCACTTAAGTGGAAAATCTGCACCAATTAGGCCCGATGGAGAGGCCAGAGAAAAGGAGTCAAAATAGCAAAAATAGACACTGGTCCCGAATTGTAGCAAATTCCAGACGATCCCGGCCACCCATCCCTTTTGATTCCGGCCACTGATTCCAGAGCAATCCGGCCAATCCGACCGAAGAGTAGCGACGCATAGAACCAACTGGTAGAGTAGCCCTTCCGAAAGATTCAGGACAGGAGGGTTCCATACAGGTAATGGCTATCAATCGAAAAGACCGGGAAGCATTGCGCCAAAATATCAACTTGGCGGAGAGAAGAAGCGCGGCGGCAACGGGATTTTTGCATTCCGGAGGACCTGAAAAGACTCACCGCCTGGACGGTGATGACATCGTCCGACTCCCCGACGGTACCTGGTGCCTGAATATCAATGACCGTGGCGATAAAAAGCTGAAGAGCAAGAACGGACAGCGGATCATTCCATTGCATCCCGTACTGCTTCGAGCCGGGATCGTCGCGTTCGCTCAATCCAGATCCGGTTTGAAACTGTTTCACGACATCATTCCATATAAAGGTAAGTATGGTCACCAGGTGAGTAAGGACTTCGCCAAGTACCGCAAGTCTCTCGGCATCAACGGGGAAGGGCAGACGTTCCACGGGATAAGACATTCCGTAATTTCCAAACTTTGGGCCAAAGGAATCCCTGAAGCCCATACCGCCGCCATTGCCGGTCATCAGCGTGGAAACTCGGAATCGTATCTCAGGTATTCGAAGAAAAATGACCTCAGACCGCTTCGGGCCGCAATTGAAGCCATTGATTATGGAGAGATGACGTTACCGTCTTGGATCTCCGGGAAGTGACACGGCTGGCCGGAGTTCTGTCATCGATCATGTTGTCTCAGGCAAGTCCATAAAATTCCACGAAAAACTCGGATATTTTCATCAATTTGATACGGGTTTTGAAGGACTGAGAACCTGGTTAGGTTTGGCGTTTGGACGACTGAAGGCTCGAACTGAGGACGTATCATCTTGATATCCCGGATGACGAATTATTACGAGTTGGGATCCCCAAGGGAGTCGCGCTTCCGATGCCTGAAAGTAATGTTCAGAGATTGATAATCACTTCTCATCGATAGGCAGCATAACAGTGAATGTGGTCCCCTCTCCTGGTTTGCTCTCGAATCGAATATCTCCACGATGATTTTTAATGATGCCGTAGCTGACCGACAAGCCAAGACCAGTTCCCTTAGCATTGGCTTTGGTAGAAAAGAAAGGCCTAAATATATGTTCCATGTCAGAACGCTGAATTCCAACACCAGTATCTCTGATCGCCACCGCCACCTGATCTTTCTCTCGCCAGGTGCTGATGGATATCACACCGCCTTGGTTGAGGCAGGCTTCAGCCGCGTTGTTCAAGAGGTTGAGAAAGACCTGCTTAATCTGATCGGGAATTGCCATTATGTGCGGAAGCCTTTCCTCATAATGCAACTCAATTTTAATATTTTTTCGATTTAAATCAAATTTGTGAAGCAGGAGCAGGGAATCAATGGTGGCATGCAAATTCATCAGGATTTTCCTGCCGGAGGATGGCCGGTAAAAATCCTGGAGGCATCGGATGAGGCCTTTCATCCGCTCACTTTCACCGATAGCCGCCTCCAGCAGCTTCAGTTCTCCGTCGTCAAATTGTCCGTCCAGCCGTAAGCCTTTTAGGACGGTCATCACCGTCTGCAACGGGCTATTGAATTCATGGGCAATGGAGGCGGACAATTTGCCTATCGCCGACAGCTTTTCGATGTGCAGGAGGCGAGACTGAGTCTCCTGAAGTTCCTGAGTACGAAGTTCGACTCGTCGTTCCAACTCATCATTAACCGATTTCAGTTCGTCCTGATATTTTTTGCGCTCGGTGATGTCGCGGTATATCGATTGATAGGTGCCGTCCGGCATCCTTTTGGAATGCATTTCCACCGGCAGGCTTGTACCATCGGAGCGGCGCAGGTTACGTTCATTCACCAACGGCTGTGCCAAGTTTAACAGGTCGAATCTCAGAGGCTTGACCTTGAGTTCTTCGGGATCGAACAACTCGCTGACGTGCAAGCCGAGAAGTTGCGATAAAGGACTGCCAAGCCACTTTTGCATTTGTGAATTAGCTCCAATAATTTTCCCGTCGGCAGAGCCCATTAGGATTCCATCCACAGCTAACTCTACAGCTTCCCGATACCGCTCCTCGCTCAACCGCAGCGCCTCCTCAGCTCGCCTGCGCTCAGTAATGTCTCGGACGATGGCCCACATGGCAACGGGTTGGCCGTCATCATCACGGATAAGTATTGTTCGCAAATCTACGGGAAAGACGGTTCCATCCTTTTGCCGGTATTCCTTTTCGTAAATGTCAGAATAGCCCTGTGGTATTATTTGATCGCGAACAATGGCAGCCTCTTTCTCGTGCCAGCATTCCGGCGTAATATGAATATACGTCAGAAGACGCAGTTCCTCTGCCGAATAGCCCAACATTCGAGAATAAACCTCGTTGCAGTCAATGATTCGCCCTTCCATCGTAACCTCGACGAACCCGTCGCGCAGACTCTCGTGCAGCAGCCGATAGCGCTCTTCGCTCCTTCGTAATTCCGCCTCGGCCTGTTTTCGTGCACTAATATCGGTGGCAACGCCGAATATCCGCTCTGGCTTGCCGTCGGCATCAAAGTAGGCCATGCCGGTTTCTTCTAATACAATTATGGCGCCGTCACCGCGCCTGACTCGGAATTCTGTCGAGTAGTTGGCAGTCTCAGGTGTCAATGTATGGAGAATCTGCACGAAACGGTCGCGGTCGTCCGGGTGAATACGCTGAAAGAAATCCTGGCCGGTGTTGTGGATAGCGGCCTCGCCTGTGAGGCCAAGGATTGGCACGCAGCTGTTTGACCGCTGCACTTGGTCTGTGGTCGGATCCCAGTCGAAGGTGAATGAATGACCGGCGAGCAGTGCTTGCTGCATTTTCCATTCCGCCAGCGCGGTCTCCTCGGCAAAAGCCTTTTCACTGCAGCAATGGTGGCTATTAATCTCAGGTGAGAGCCTGGTTTTCAGGCGGGCAATTTCCTGATCCTTTGCCTTCAATTGAGCCTGCAGGTCCTCAATTAATCGGTCCTTGGATATCGCACTGGCAAAGTTTTCAATGGACATTTTCCCCACCTATAGGAGATTTGAATCTGTGCGAGAATTAGATGTACATCCTGCGTCACTGAACACAGGAGAAGGGCGGGCTGCTACTGTTTGTGTCAAACGGCTTACCAGATAATCCGGATCGAACTGGAAGCTGTAACCTCGCCTGGGCATAGCGGCGGACATTAATCGGCGACACAATTCTACCAACTTTACATATCCGGAATCTCTACTGTACACATTTACCAGGGATGTTCAACGGTGAAGGACGCAGACTATGCGGTTCGAATCGACAACCTCTGCAAGAAATCACTATGAGCCATATGGACGAAACCACGTTGATTCTTCATAGCGAAAAATTTTATTCACTCCGGCCTTTCGCTTAACTGCCTTATTCCTCAAACCCTACAGAATAAGGAGGGAGCATCATGGGTACACGAAATTTGACATGTGTAATCTTGGATGGAGAGTACAAAGTGGCGCAGTATGGGTATCCACGAGGCTCATACGGCAGCGGTATTCGGTGTCCAAAGAGGTGAACGTGAAGTTATATCCGGTACTGCGACCCAAATTGATCAGAAGCCGATCCGGCAGCAATTGAAGCCATCGATTATGGAAACATCACCGTTGCAGCCTGGTGATGCAGAAAGAGGCGATTTCCAGGGACGGCTAACCTCGTCAGGTCGGATGCCATCCATGGGCTCCAGAAATCGTGTCCGAAAAATATCATAAAACTGAGACATTAGAGGTGCTACCGCGGTGTTGCTAAATATAGGCGGTGGTAAGGTTGGTTTCTTCTGATCATCCTTGTCACGACTATTCCCTCTCAGATCGGCAATAAGGACATCAGGAGAGGAAGACGTTAATGATCGGGTATGTCGAACACCCCTGCCAATCATAATGAGTTACTGCTGGAAATAATAGCTGAAGGTTGATAGGTTGCTGACGATAAACGGTATATGAGAGGGATTGCACAGAAGATTTTCTGAATAGGCTGAAGGAAAGCGAACTGTGGCTTCGAAGCCGACGGATTCATTAGAGAGCCTGGAAGAGATTTCATCGAATCAGACCAAAGATCCAAGTATAGGATTAATCATGCGGGAAGATCATCTAACTGTACCAGGAGAAATGAAGGCTTTATCAAAGGGTAATGCTTTCTCCTCCATCCAGGGAAAACTCGTCGGACTGTTACTGCTGGTGCTCGTTCCCATCCTGGTTTCACAGGCATACTTCAGCTATGACCGATATCAATTCAGAAAAAAAATTGAATGCTCGGCAAACCTCGAGCTCGCTAAGGCTACGGCAAAAGCTTTCGATACTTTTGTGCAGGATGTTCTCCATCAGGAATTGGCGATTGGTCTCGCTTTTACGTCGTCACAGACTTTGTCCGATATAGAAAAAAGCAGAATACTTTTCGATAACCAGGCTGGGAATTCGGCTATTTGGAACTTTTTTTGGAACGATCCAGCGGGGATAGCGACGGCTGCCACAGGATCTCAGTTTATTGGGATAGATATATCCGATCGTGAATTCTATCGAGAAATTGTAGCCGGTAAAGACTGGGTCGTGAGCGACCTGCTCCTTTCCAAGACAACACAACAACCGATCTTTACTATAAGCCGAGGGATTAGAAATGAGCGGGGTGAACTGCTCGGCATAATAGTTGCCGGAATCCTGGCTGCCCAACTCGATAGAGTCCTCGCTGTCGAAAGAATTGGAGATGCGGGAGTGAGTCTTCTGGACAGCAAGGGGATGCATGTCTATCAATACCCCGCTGTGCAGTACACTTGGGAGCAGCGCAACTGGCTCAAGCTCTACCCTTCCCTTGAAGAGGTACTCAAAGGGAAAGAGGTTGTGATCTCCAGTCATGAATCGAAAATACAAAGGGGAAGCAAAAGAATTGTGGCCTTCACACCTGTTCCTTCCATCGGTTGGATCGCCTCTTGCAGCCGTGCCGAAGAAGAGGTGGTGGGGCCGATTATCTCGGACACTCTTCAGGAAACAGGGCTTATTCTGCTCGTCGCACTCGGATCGCTTCTCATCGCCGTCACTCTATCTCGAACCATTTCCTCCTCTGTTAAAACCCTCCGCAACTATGCTCTTTCTCTCGGCCAAGGAGGGGCACAAAATCCCTTGTCTATCGCCGGACCTGCCGAGATCAAAGACCTCGCCGAAGCTTTCAACCAAATGGCTGAGGAAATCTCTTTTCGAGAGATGGCCTTGCGGGAGAGCGAGGAGCGGCTCGCCTTTGCAACCAGTGCCACCCGAATCGGCATGTTTGACTGGCATCTTGAGGGTGCTACTATCCTTTGGACGCAGACGCACGAGGAGATCTTTGGTTACGCCCCGGCCGTTACTACTACTACGGAACACCCCTATCACAGATGGGCTGATCGGGTACATCCGGAAGATCTGCCTCTCGTCGAAGAGGAGTCGCGCTGTTGCATGCGGGATCGCAAGCTGCTTGAGGTGCAGTATCGAATTATCTGGCCAGATGGAAGTCTCCATTGGGTTGAGACCAGGGGTATTTTTCGGTTCAACACCGATGGCAAAGCCGATCGCATGCTTGGCGTGGTCATGGACATCACCGAGCGCAAGCGGGCGGAGGAGGAGCGTCGTCGGAGCCAGCAGACGCTGTTTGAGGTGATCGAGGGCTCCCCGTTCGGCACCTACATCGTGAATGCCCAGTTCCGCATTGCGCAGATGAACGCCTCCTCGCAAATCGGAGCTTTCCGGAACGTGCGACCTGTGATCGGCCGCCCACTTGACGAGGCCATGCGCACCCTTTGGCCTGAAGATGTCGCCGCGGAAATCATCGGCCACTTCCGCCATACACTCGATACCGGCGAACCGTACTACTCGCGCGACTTCATCAACCCCCGCAACGACGGTGGAATCGTGGAAGCCTACGAATGGGAACTCCATCGTATGGAGCTGCCAGATGGATACGGCGTCATCTGCTACTACTTCGATTCCACGAAACTGCGCGAGGCGGAAGAGGCGCTGCGGCAGAGTGACCGCCGCGAACGCGAACGAGGGGAGGAATTGGCCACCATCCTCGATGCCGTGCCGACGCCTGTCATCATCGTCCATGATCCTGAAGCCACTCACATGACTGGTAACCGAGCGGCGGATGAACTGCTGCGACAGCCATCAGGAGTCGAGATCTCGCTGTCAGCGCCTTCTGAAGTTAAACCCAGCCATTTCAAGGCGATCAAGGATGAACGGGAGTTGACGCTCGACGAACTGCCCGCACAGCGGGCGGCCCGAGGCGAACACGTGCGAGACTTCGAATTCGACCTTGTCTTCGACGATGGCACAACCCGCCACCTGCTGAGCTACGGCACACCCCTGATGGACGAGCAGAGCCGCCCACGCGGCGCCGTACATGTCCTGGTAGACATCACCGAACGCAAGCAGGCCGAGGAACAGCTCCATAAGTCTCTGGCGGAGAAAGAGGCGATGCTCAAAGAGATTCATCACCGGGTGAAGAACAATCTCCAGGTCATCTCCAGTCTGGTCAGTTTGCAGGCCGATACCTTGACCGATGAGCGAATTCGCGAAGAATTAAACGACGTCCGCGACCGTGTTCGCTCTATGGCATTAATTCACGAGAAACTTTACCAGGCACGCGATCTGGCCCAGTTGGACTTTGCTGACTACGCTACCAGCCTCATGCACACTCTCTGGCGTTCACACAGTGCTTTAGCCAAGAATGTAAGCCTTAATCTTGCGGTCGAACCCGTGTCAATATCGATAGAGACAGCGGTACCTTGCGGGTTGATTCTCAACGAACTGGCGGGTAACGCCCTCAAACATGCTTTCCCTAACAACAGCAGCGGTGAAGTGGAGGTGGGATTTGGAATCGATCCTGCTACCAAAATGGTTTGCCTGCGAGTCCGCGACAACGGTGTTGGTCTTCCAGCAGGTTTTGACTGGAGCCAATCCGAAGCGCTCGGTTTGCAGCTTGTGAAAATACTTGCTGGCCAATTGCGCGGTACCGTGGAAACAGAAACCGGCCCTGGCACTGAATTCAAAATTATTTTTCCTCTGAAAGAGAATGAACATGGATAATATCTCAATCTTGATTGTTGAGGACGAAGCTATTGTCGCCAAAGACCTTGCCAGCAAGATATGTAGAATGGGTTACAGCGTTGCTGGAATAACTGCAACCGGCGAGGAAGCAATCGAACTTGCCTGCCAAAAGCGACCAGCGCTGGTATTGATGGACATCCGCCTGGCTGGTGCGATGGATGGCATCGTGGCGGCACAGCAGATCCATCGTGCTTGCAACCTGCCGACACTGTTTCTGTCAGCGAACTCCGATATGGCCACGGTTAAGCGCACGCGACTTGAGGGAGCGTTCGGGTATATCCTGAAGCCGTTCGACGATCGTGATCTTGAAATTCAAATCGAGATGGCGTTATACAAGCACACCACTCAACAGCGATTGAGGGAGAGCGAGGAGGCGTTACAGAAAAGTGAAAAACAGCTCTTGGTTATGAATAACGAGTTGGAACTAAGAGTAGAACAACGGACCCAGGAATTGCAGGAAATGCAGAAACAGTATTTGCATGCGGAAAAGCTGGCAGCAATCGGTAAACTTTCCGCTTCCATCGCCCATGAGGTAAACAATCCTCTGCAATCCATTCTGACCATCCTGAAGGGCTTGAGTGGCAAGGCGATTCTGGAAGAAATGGATTTGAAATTAATTAAAATCGCCATTGGCGAAGGAGATCGCATTAAAGGCCTTATTCGCAGCCTCCAGGATTTCTACCGCCCTTCCTCAAGAAGGAAAACTTTGTTGGATGTTAACAGCACTCTCGATCTGTTGCTTCTGCTGCAGAAGAGCGACTTCAAAAATAAGCGAATTCTGTTAGAACTCGATTATGCCGAACGATTGCCGATGATATCTGCAGTTGCCGACCAGATTAAGCAGGTTTTTCTGAATTTGCTGACTAATGCAAAGGAAGCTTGTTTAAAGGGAGGAACAATTACGATCAGCACCCGGCAGCAGGGTGAAAAAGTTGCTGTGGCTATCCAGGACACCGGGGTTGGCATCAAACCCGAACAGATGGATCAAATCTTCCGGCCCTTCTACAGCACCAAACCTGAAGTCAAAGGAACCGGCCTGGGTTTATCGGTCAGCTA